>NZ_JACMNS010000127.1 GCF_014378415.1 Aquabacterium sp. | reverse complement strand
GAACTGCTGACCCTGCTGAACCGCTGGGAGACCCTGGGCCCCAAGTAAGCACCTGCAGCGCGACATGGTCAGCAGCCACACCGTTCTGGCCAGTTGGGCCCGCGTGATCCGGCGAACGCTGGACGCCAGCGGCTGCGACAGGGCCCACCTGTTGCTGCAGGCGGGCCTGAGCCAAGCCATGCTCGACGATCCCAATGGCCGCTGCCGTGAGTCTGCTGGCCCCCACCTCGCGCATCACGCGGTGGGCCACCGGTGCGGTCATCTGCCGCACCTAAAAGGGCTCCTTGACCACGAAATGATGGATGGCGTGGGTTGAGCCGAAGTTGCAGCAGAACAGCTGGAAGGGCCACAACCACACTGGCGTCAACACCTGGCATTGCTGCAGCACATTGCCATCCTCGATGTCGCCGTAGTAATGCATGTTGCTGCAGACGAAGTGCAGGCAGAAGGTGCGCCACACATTGGGCGCGATCCACACCACCACCAGCGTGTCGAGCGCCGTGGTCCACGAGTCGCCCACAGGGTGCCCCGCCAAGGCGATCCCATGCACCGCCAGGAACACATACCAAAGCGCCCAGTGCAGCAGACCCAGCGGAAAGTAAGCGGCCATCGTGCGCGTCAGCATGCGCACGCGCAGTTGGCGTGTCGGCTCGCGGTGCAGTCGCAGCAGCACCGACAGCATGTTGTCGCCGGTCATCAAAAAACGGCGCGGGCCCCAGCGTTCGCCATTGGTGATGGCGCGCTCTTCGATGTCACGCTCGGTGCCCGAATGTTGGTGGTGGTTGAAGTGGATCTCGCGGCGTATCCAGGGATTGATGGTGCTGGGCCGGGCCAGCCACACCAACGCCATCACCAGGTGATGCGCCCAGGGCTTCTGCCGAAAATACATCCAGTGGATCAGGTCGTGTTCCAGCTCTTGGGTGAACGACGCAAAGAAGGCCACCAGCAGGATCGTGGCCCAGGCCGGCAGCGCGCCTTGCACCTAGCCTGCCGCCGAGGCCAGCATGCCTGCCCAAGACAGCACCAGGATGGTCGCGCCAATGGCGTTCTGCTGCTTCAAGATGGGGAAGCGCTGGCGCAACTGGGCGCCTTTTAGCGTCACCAAGCGCTTGACGTATTCCGTCCGCTCGTGTTTCGACTGGCGGCTGATATCTGGGTTCGAAGACATGATCGGTTCACGGGCCAGCAGCCCAACTGTGACAAACAGCACGACTTTAGAAGCCCGTCGCTGTCACCGCCTGTCTTTGAACGCCAGAGTGTTGGCCCAGACAGCCACCCAACCAGCCTGTTAAGCCGCCACGGACAACAAAGTCTTGCTGGCCAGGCCTGGCGTGGCCACAGCCGGGAACAGGTGTGCGCAGGTTTCTTCCGGATCGTCGCTGTTCAGCACCGGCTCCAGCAAAGCCGCCAGGCGGCGGGTGTCCGCGCGCAGCACCCGCTGCTTGACCGAGGCGATCTGCGACGGGTGCATCGAAAAGCTGCGCAGCCCCATGGCCAGCAACAACTCGGTGAAGATGGGGTCACCCGCCATTTCGCCGCACACACTCACGCCCCGCCCCGCCCCGCGAGCCTGATGGATGGTGGTCGACACCAGTTGCAGCACCGCCGGGTGCCAGGGATCGTACAAATGCGCCACGGCCTCGTCAGCCCGGTCGATGGCCAGGGTGTACTGGATCAAGTCGTTGGTGCCAATCGACACAAAATCAAAGTGCCGCAAAAACACCGGCAAGATCAGCGCGGCCGCCGGCACCTCGATCATGGCGCCCAGCTGGACCGTGCCGAAGGGCTTGCCCGATTCGGTCAGCTGGCGCTGCACATGCGCGATGTTTTCCAGCGTCTGGCGGATCTCGTGCAGGCTGGACAGCATGGGGATCAACACCTTCAAGGGCCCGTGGTACGCCGCCCGCATCAAGGCTCGCAACTGGCGCCTGAACATGCTGGGCTCGGACAGGCTCCAGCGGATCGCCCGCAGGCCCAGCGCCGGGTTCAGCACCGATTCGTGGCGCAACTCGTTGGGCGACAGGCCGTCCAGCGGCTTGTCGGCGCCGATGTCCACCGTGCGGATTGTCACCGGCAGGCCCTTCATGGCATCGACCGCTGCGCGGTAGACCAGGTACTGTTCTTCTTCATCGGGCAGGTTGTCCATGCCCCGGTTCATGAACAGGAACTCGCTGCGGAACAGGCCCACGCCCACCGCACCGGCCTCCAGCGCGGCCGCGCCGTCTTCGGGCATCTCGATGTTGGCCAGCAGTTCAACGCGCTCGCCGTCCAGCGTGACCGCCGGGGTGTGGCGCAGGCGGGCCAGGCGGCCGCGTTCCAGCTCGCTCTGGCGCTGGCGGAACCGGTACTCTTCCAGCACGATCGGCGAGGGGTCAACGATCACCAGGCCGGCATCGCCGTCAATGATGATGCAGTCGTCTTGCCTGATCAGGTGGCTGGCCTGGCGGGCGCCCACCACGGCCGGGATGTCCATGCTGCGGGCCACGATGGCCGTGTGCGAGGTCTTGCCGCCTACATCGGTCACAAATCCCTTGAACACGCTGCGCTTGAAGCTGAGCATGTCGGCCGGGGCGATGTCGCTGGCCACCAGCACTAAAGGCTCGTCACCGCCAAAATCCTTGGCGCTGGTCACCACCGAAGGTGCGCCGCGCCCCAGGGTGCGCAAAATGCGCTCGACCACCTGCTCCAGGTCGGCCTTGCGCTCGCGCAGGTAGGCGTCTTCCATCTCGTCAAACTGCCGCGCCAGCACTTCCAGCTGGGCCGACAGCGCCCATTCAGCGTTGTAGTGGCGCGAAGTGATCCAGTCAGCCGTGGCGCCAATCAGGGCCTCGTCTTGCAGCAACATTTGGTGCACGTCCAGCAAGGCGGCCAACTCGGAGGGGGCATCCGGCGGCAAATCGCGCTTGAGCACCTCGAATTCGTGCGCCACCACGTCGCGGGCGTCCAGCAGGCGCGTGATTTCCTCGTTGACCAGGTCAGGGTCGACGAAATGGTGGGGCACGTCTATCCTGCTGGAGGCCACCAGCACTGCACGGCCAATGGCCACCCCCCGAGAGACAGGCAAACCGAATATTTGGATGCTCATGATCTTGGATGCTAACAGCGCTTAAAGGGGCCCAGCGTGAGGATTTACAAGGATCCGCGCGCTCGTCACCGTTCTGTCATGCGAGATTCACGCCAGCGTCATGCCCCGCGCCAACACTCGGCCCCGTCACACGTTCATTGAACTCACTGAAGGAGCCGACCATGAGGGATTTGCCGCTGCCCACGCTGGCCATTGCAGACCTGCGTCCCAACTTCACGGCCGAATCGCGCGCCGCCCGGAGGTCACTTCACCCAAGCTCACACGCACTTGAAGTCGTTTGGGCACGCACTGAAGAAGATGTTCTCGCGGCGCAGCGCCTGAGGTATCAAGTCTTCGCCGAGGAAATGGGCGCCAAATTGCGCGTGCCCGCCGGATCACCCGCCGGCCACGACATCGACCTGTTCGACCCCTACTGCGAGCACCTGCTGGTGCGCCTGGCCGGCCCCGGCCCAGACGCCGGCATGGTCATCGGCACCTATCGCGTGCTCACGCCGGCTTCGGCCAGGCGCGTCGGCGGCCTGTACAGCGAGACCGAGTTCGACCTGATCCGCCTGCGCCCACTGCGCGCCAAGATGGTGGAGCTGGGCCGCTCTTGCGTGCACCCGGACCACCGCCACGGCGGCGCCATCCTGGCGCTGTGGGGCGCCTTGGCCGAATTCATGGTGCGCAACGACCTGGACACCATGATCGGCTGCGCCAGCATCAGCATGCGCGACGGTGGCCACCTGGCCGCCAGCCTGTGGAACAAGCTGCGCCACACCCACCTGGCCCCGATCGAGCTGCAAGTGCGACCGCGCCTGCCTTTGCCGGTGAACGAGCTCGACCACCATCTGAACGTCGAGGCCCCCGCGCTGATCAAAGGTTACCTGCGCTGCGGCGCCAAAGTGCTGGGCGCACCGGCCTGGGATCCGGACTTCAACACCGCCGATTTGCCCATGCTGATGCGCATTGGCGACCTGCCCAGCCGCTACCGCCGCCACTTCCTGGGGGATTGAGCCGGGATACAGGCCCCAAAGGCGCATAGACTGCGCGCCATGACCTCGCCTTCCCCTTCTTCCGCCACCCCGCTCAGCCTGCCTTTGTGGCAATTGCTGGCGGGCTGCGCCGACGCCGTCACCGCCGTGAGCGACGGCCAATCCCTCACCGAAGCCCTCACCGGGTGCCGCCCGGCCGAACGCCCCGGTGTCCAGGCCTTGTCCTTCACGGTTTTGCGCCGCATTGGCCGCGCCCAGGCTTTGCGCCAGGCCCTGGTCCCCAAAAAGCCCGCGCCCTGGGTCGACAGCCTGATCATCTCCGCCCTGGCCCTGGCCTGCGGCACCGAATACGACGAGCACACCCTGGTCGACCAAGCCGTGACCGCCGCCAAACACAAGGCCGAGCGCGCCTCCGGCCTGGTCAACGCCGTGCTGCGCCGCTTTCTGCGCGAACGCGATGCTTTGATGGCCGACACTGACCGCGACCTGATGGCCCGCTACAACCACCCCGAGTGGTGGATCGCCCGCCTGCGCAAAGACTGGCCCGACCATTGGGAAGCGCTGCTCAACGTCAACCAGGTCCAGCCGCCGATGACCTTGCGCGTCAACGCCCGCAAGACCACCGCCAGCGCCTACCTGCAACGTTTGCAAGATGCCGGCATTCACGGCCACCTGCTGCCCAACGACGCCCACGCGCCCGACGCCATCGTGCTGGACAGCGCCGTGCCAGTGAGCCGCCTGCCCGGCTTCGAGCAGGGTGATGTGTCGGTGCAAGACGCCAGCGCCCAATTGGCCGCCACCTTGCTGCTGGCGCCCATCGATGGCCAAACCTTGGCTCAAGGCGCCCGCGTGCTCGACGCCTGCGCCGCCCCGGGCGGCAAAACCGCGCACCTGCTTGAACTGGCCGACCTGAACGTCACCGCCGTCGATGCCGACCCCGAGCGCCTCAAGCGCGTCACCGACACCTTGAACCGCCTGGGCCTGCAAGCAAATACCGTGGCGGCCGACGCCAGCCAGCCCGACACTTGGTGGGACGGCGAGTTCTTCGACGCCATCCTGCTAGATGCACCCTGCAGCGCCTCTGGCATCGTGCGCCGCCACCCCGACGTGCGCTGGCTGCGCCGCGAAAGTGACATCGCCAACCTGGCCCGCACCCAAGACGCCATGCTCACCGCGCTGTGGCCCAAGCTCAAGGCCGGTGGGCGCCTCGTCTACTGCACCTGCTCCGTTTTCAAGCAAGAAGGCCAGGCCCGGATCGACGCATTTTTGCAACGAACCCCCAGCGCCCAGGCCCTGCCGTCCCCCGGCCACCTGCTCCCTGTGGTCGAATATCCCGACGACCCTGCCCTGGCCGATCCGGCCCTGCTGCAGGACATGGGCGATGGCTTCTTCTACGCCTTGCTGATCAAAACCCCCTAGGTGCTAGATGCCCCTGTTGCGCCGCCGAGACCTGCTGCAACGCAGTGCCTCTGCACTGCTGACCGCCGCTCTGGCATCCACAGGGCTGCCCTCGCTCGCCCAAACTGGCGGGCATCCCGGCATTGAACTGACGCAACTGATGACCGAGCGCGGCGACGATGGCCTGCTGCTGAGCTACACCGTCCGCCTTGAACTCTCCAAAGACGTTGAAGACGCGCTGTACAAAGGCGTGGCCGTGGTCTTCGTGGCCGAAGCCGAGCTGTTCAAAAGCCGCTGGTACTGGTATGACAAACCCAAGGTGCGAATTGTCCGCCGCTGGCGCCTGGCCTACCAGCCCCTCACCCGCCATTGGCGCCTGAGCTTTGACGGCCTCAGCCGCTCCTACAACGCCCTGAACGAAGCCTTGGGCGTCATGCGCCGGGCCACCCAATGGCGCATCTCGGACAACGTCTCGGGCGAAGACGACCACTACGTCATCTTCGGCTTCCGCCTGGACACCGACGAGCTGCCCCGCCCCATGCAGATCGGCCTTGGGGGCCAAAACGACTGGAACCTGGCCGTGCAGCGCCGCATCACCGTCACGCAGGGCCGCTGACGCCACCATGAGCTCAATCAAAGCCAACCGCTGGGCCTGGCTCGTCTCTGCCCTGGCCATGGTCGGGGCCGGCCTGGTGCTGGCCTTCATGCTCGTGTTCGCCACGCAAAACGGTGAGCGCTACGAACGGCACTTCGAATGGCTGTTCATCGCCAACATCGCCATCGCCTCTTTGCTGGTGCTGGTGATCCTGCTGGCCCTGGCCCGGCTGGCCGTGCGGCTTCGGCGCCGCAAATTCGGCAGCCGCCTGCTGCTCAAACTGGCCGGCATCTTTGCCGTGGTCGGCGTGATCCCCGGCTTGCTGATCTACACCGTGTCCTACCAGTTCGTCTCGCGCAGCATCGAAACCTGGTTCGATGTGCGCGTCGAGAGCGCGCTGGAAGCCGGCCTCAACCTGGGCCGCAACACCATCGACACCCTGGGCCTGGACCTCGGCAACAAAACACGCCTGGCAGCCGAACGACTCAGCTCATCGCCCATCAACAGCGTCGAGACGTCGTTCACGCCCGGCGTGCTCGACCTGGAACGCGTGCGCGAACAACTCGGTGCGCAATCCGTGGCCCTGATCAGCGAGACCGGGCAATTGCAGATCGGCGCCGGCACCGAGACCCTGCCCCTCATGTCGGCCGAACGCGTGCCCCTGAGCATGCGGCAGGACGCCCGCAACAAAGGCGTCGTCAGCCTCATTGAAGGCCTGGAAGAGAAAGGCGACCCGGTGGCCCCTCCGCTGGCCAACAGCGTCAACAACGACGCCCGCATCGTCGCCCTGGCCTGGATGCCCGACCGCAGCTTCAGCCTGCAGAGCAAAGGCCACTACCTGCTCGTCACGCAGAAGCTGCGCGCCGACCTGGTCAAGAATGCCCTCGATGTGCAAAACGCTTACCGCGAATACCAGCAACGCTCGCTGGGCCGCGAAGGCCTGCGGCGCATGTACATCGGCACCTTGACCCTGGCCCTCATCCTGGCCGTGTTCGGCGCTTTTTTGCTCGCGGCCATCCTGGGCCAGCAACTGGCCCACCCCTTGCTGCTGCTGGCCGAAGGCGTCGACAAGGTGGCCAAGGGCGACCTCAGCCCCAAAGCCATCTTCGCCAGCCACGACGAGCTTGGCGGCCTGACGCGCTCCTTCGCCGCCATGACCCAGCAGTTGTCTGATGCCCGCATCCTGGCGCAACGCAGCGTGGCAGAGCTCGACAGTGCACGAGAGCACTTGCAAACCATCCTCGACAACCTCACTGCCGGCGTCATTGTGTTCGACGAACACGGCAACATCGACACCGTCAACCCCGGCGCCACCCGCATCCTGCGCCTGCCCTTGTCGGCCTACCGAGGCCGCCCCCTGTCCGATGTCCCCGGCCTGGAAACCTTCGCAGCCGCCTTGAATGAGCGCTTCGAGCTCTACGCCAGCGACCCCACGCCAGGCGAACGTCAGCAATGGCAAGAGTCCTATGAATTGCAGCTGAACCCGCAGCACGAGGCGCAGACCCTGCTGGTGCGCGGCGCCGACCTGCCGCCCGATGCCAACCTCATCGTGTTCGACGACATCACCGAGGTCGTCTCGGCCCAGCGCGCCGAAGCCTGGGCCGAGGTTGCGCGGCGCGTGGCCCACGAAATCAAGAACCCGCTCACGCCCATCCAGCTGTCGGCCGAACGCCTTCAACTCAAGCTGGAAGACAAGCTCGACGAAGCCGGACGCTCGCTGCTGAACCGCTCCGTCAACACCATCGTCACGCAAGTGCAAGCGCTCAAGACACTGATCAACGAGTTCCGCGACTACGCCCGCCTGCCCACCGCCAAGCTCGTGCCGCTGGACCTGAACGCCCTGATCACCGATGTGTTGGCGCTGTACGGACATGCCATTGACCAGGGCGTGCTGATCACCGAACTGGCGCCCGAGCTGCCCACCATACTTGGCGATGCGACCTTGCTGAGGCAGGTGGTGCACAACCTGGTGCAGAACGCTTTGGACGTCGTCAGCGACCATCCGCCCACCGATCAACCCGCCCAAGTCTTGGTGCGCACCGACGTGCCGCGCCACCCCGATGGCAGCGTTCGCGCGGTCAGGTTCGCTGTGCGCGACAATGGGCCTGGCTTTTCAGACAAAATACTCAAGCGGGCTTTCGAGCCCTACGTCACCACTAAAGCAAAAGGAACAGGCCTCGGCTTGGCCGTCGTCAAGAAAATCGCCGATGAACACCATGCCCTGGTGCGCATCCGAAACCTGGAAAACCCCTCCACAATGACTTGGAGCGGCGCTCAAGTTTCGTTATCATTTTCAAAGCTGTCATCCACATTACCTCTGGCTGGTTCACACTAGACGTGTTCCGACTTCCGAGGACATTAAATCCATGGCCACCATTCTTGTAGTTGACGACGAACTCGGCATCCGTGCCCTGCTCTCAGAAATCCTCACCGACGAAGGTCATTCCGTCGAAGTCGCTGAAAACGCAGCGCAAGCTCGCACCATGCGAGAGTCCTGCAAGCCAGACCTGGTCTTGCTCGACATCTGGATGCCCGATGTAGACGGCGTCACGCTGCTCAAGGAATGGTCCGCCAACGGACAACTCACGATGCCCGTGATCATGATGTCCGGCCACGGCACCATCGACACGGCGGTCGAGGCCACCAAGTTCGGCGCACAAGCCTTCCTTGAAAAACCAGTGACCATGCAAAAGCTGCTGCGCGCGGTTGAGCAAGGCCTCACCAAGCCCGCACCACGCGCCACCATCTCGTCGGCACCGGTGCACCTGGCCACGGTCACGCCCATCACTGCGGCGCAGTCGTACAGCAGCATGATGCCCAGCCTGGCTGCGGTGCGCATCGAAACACACCACCCGGTTGACAACAGCCACCACCATGCGCCGGCCAGCCATGGCTTTGCAGCGCATCAGGCGCTGTCGCACGAGCAAAGCTTCGAGCTTGACCGCCCACTGCGGGAAGCGCGCGACGATTTCGAGCGCGCTTACTTCGAGTTCCATCTGGCCCGCGAAGGCGGCAGCATGACCCGCGTGGCTGAGAAGACTGGCCTGGAGCGCACCCACCTGTACCGCAAACTCAAGCAATTGGGCGTGGACCTGACTCGCAACAAAAAAGCGGCTGCGAACTGATGTATATTAGCGGTCTTCGCTGATGAAGCGAGAGGCCAAGTAGCTCAGTCGGTAGAGCAGCGGATTGAAAATCCGCGTGTCGGTGGTTCGATTCCGCCCTTGGCCACCAGAACAAGTCCCTTGCAGGTCAAGCACTTAGCAAGAGGCACAGAAAAAGCGGCCCCTCAAAAGGCCGCTTTTTTTGTTGGTTCTGTCAATTTTCTGTCAGTCACGACGGAAGCCCGTTGCGCAGCCTTGCGCTGCACTGCGCTCCAAGCGCACGTGACGACAGAAAAGACCCAAGCCCTCGCCTTGCGCCATACAGCGCAAAGTGGCAAGGCAGACGGTCGGGCCCGGGGCGATGTCAAACCCCAAAGTGTCTTGGCGGGACCTGAAAAGCCCACGTTTCCGCCAGATTCTGGCCGTCGACCGGCCCTGGGGGCGAAGTAGGCGCCCGTCTACGCCTCATAGCTCCCATCCGCGTTCAACAGGTGGAATTGAGCGGGCGACTCTTCCAGCGCATTGGTTGCCCGCAGGCTCTTGATGAGCGTATCCAGGTTCGAGTAGTCAAACTGGCTTGCCCATCGCGCCATCTTCGCGAGACTGCGCGCAAATCCCCTCGGGTCATTCCCGCGAGTGAGCGCGCGGGCGCAGTCGACGTACTGCGGGTGATAAAGCGTCGGGATGATGATGCGACTCAAGCCCGTGCGCGTGAGCTCGGCGTTCATGACCAGCCGCGAGAGGCGCCCGTTTCCATCGTCGAACGGGTGCACCTCTGACACGAGGAACGCGTAGTACACGGCACGTGCCAAGCCTTCGGGAACGGAAAGCGCCAGACGCGAGCCCTCGTCAAGGGTGCCACGCACGTACGCGGGTTCTACAAACTTGGTCGTCCCCGCGTAGTTCACCTCGAGCTTGGGCTTTCCCGGATTTGCTTCAGGCCGCAGCTTCAGCATCTCAGCATGCCAGCGCTCAAGGCCCTCCAGAAACTCCGGGCCTGCAACGGGGGGGCTGTCTCTGAAGGGCGAGGTGATGGCCAGACGAAACACACCAAGGATATCGTGCGAATCCTTGGGGCGATTGGGCACGATGACGTTGTTCATCACGATGTCACGTGCTTGCTCGATGTCAAACTTCGTGCCCTCCACGAAGTTGGAGAAGTACGACTCTATGAACCCAAAATGCTGCCGAGCAACTCCGCTCACGCTCGACTCGATGCGCGGCAGCGGCTCTGCCCGCAGGTGAGCGGCGAGCGCCTCAAATCGAGCGGTCCGCTCTTGGTCCACGGGAGCGCCCTGCGCAACGGCCAAGCCTGCTCGGGTGCGCAGCTCCCCTTTGGAATGGGTTCCCAGCAGGGCCCCGATGATGCTGCGAAGCTCCTCCAGCGCCTTCTCTGCACCAAGTGCAGGGGCCAGTGCCGAAGCCTGGTCGCGAATGTCATTGAGGGCCTTCTCTCCCGAGGCGTTGAGCACCGACACCAGGAGGCTTTCGACGTCCTCCCGTGGTGCTCGAAGGTCTCCTCTGCGCCCAATGTTTTCGAGCAGCATTCTCGTGCGGCCGGCGTAATGAAGGCCAGAGGTCCCCATCGCCAAGTCCCCAGGGAGAGGGCCGGGCCCCCGCACCACCCTCACGACCAACCCGGGAAGCGCCACCGTCTTGTTGTAAACAGTGGGGTGCGAGAGCGTTACCTGGCCGCTGGGCAGGACGCCACCTTTCAGGGCACTGATGTGCGAGACCACGCCTCCAGGAACCACAACCCCGGCAACCCGTTGCCAGTTCCGCCGCACGACCACTGCCAGTTCGTCGCCTGACACTGTGGGAGCGTAGACGCCCTTGCACACGCGGATGAGCTCCCCTGCCGCAGCCTGCCGTTGCAAGTGTCGAGCTTGCGCAGCCGACAAGGTGGACGCGAAGAGCAGCTCTTGGGCCGGGGCCAACAGGCGGGTGGATTTCATGAGAGGAGTCGTCGTTTCACTAAGAAGGCTACCCTCCGTGTCGCTGGACGACTAAGAAAACAGCAGATTTGTCGCCTAGCCACTTAGATTGAGCTCATCGAGGGCCGCGTCGGGTCATTTTGGGCTCGTGCCGATTCACTAAGAAATCGGCATTCCGAATGCAGATTGTCGCTCAGCCACTAAGAAAGTGCGATTTTTGTCGTTTCCTCACTAAGGAAATAACTGAGCAGCTCCGTCGGCAATCAAGGGCCGCATCTCATCCGGGTGACTCTGCTTGGCCGACCGGCTCAAGCCGACACAAGGGCTTGCAGGCCCACAACCCCAAACGAGTGCGCCTGCCCATGACTTGTTGCCGCCGACCGAAAACTGACACTCATGCAGACCTGAAATTGCACCGCAGCCATGTCAACGCAATGGCTTGACATCAATCCTGTCAAAATGACAAGATTACGGCATATTCTTGTCGCAATGACGAGATTGACAAGATTCACTACTCCATGACCAACCTTGCCCTGTCACCTCGTCACGATGCGTTGCTGCGCCTGGTCCTTGCCGCCGGGGAACCCGTGCAGCCCGGCGCACTGGAGCAATTCCTCCAGGCTTCCCGGCCCACCATCAACCGGGCCTTGCGAGACCTCCTGGCCTCTGGCTTTCTGGAGAAGCTGGGAGGCGGCCGGTCCACCCGCTACGTGGCCACAGATGCGGCCAGGGCTACGCTGGGGGCTTTGCCTGGCCTGCTGCAGTGGTCACCAGCTGCCCTGCCCTTGATCGAAACGCTTCGCGCGCCGCTGGGAACCCGCACCCCGGTAGGCTATGAAAGCAGTTTTGTGGAAAGCTACATCCCAAACCAGTCCAGCTTGCTGCCACCGCAGCTGGCCACGGACTTGTTCAACGCCGGCCGCAGCCGGGACCAACAACCCGCAGGAACCTATGCCCGCGAGGTTTTGGAGCAGCTGCTCATCGACCTGTCCTGGTCGTCCTCGCGGCTGGAGGGCAACAACAAGAGCTTGCTTGACACCAAGGAACTCTTCGAGCTCGGGGAGCAAACAGGCCCCTTCGACGAAGACACTCTGATGCTCCTTAACCACAAAAATGCCATCGAGTTCATGGTCGACGCGGTGCCAACAGAGGGCATCACGGTGCACGTCATCGTCGACCTGCAGGCCAAGTTGATGCAGGACCTCTTGAAGGACTCGCGGGACATTGGCAGCATCCGCCGGCGTGTGGTGAACATCGACGGCTCGGTCTACTCCCCGAGCAACATCCCCACGCTCCTGGAAGAAACCCTGAAGTCCATCATCGACAAAGTCCGCCAGATCCGAAACCCGGTGGAGGCCGCATTCTTCCTTTGGGTCAACGTGGCCTACCTGCAGCCCTTTGCGGATGGCAACAAGCGCACGAGCCGCCTGAGTGCCAACATGCCGCTCATGCTGCACAACTGCGCCCCCCTGTCCTTCCTGGACGTGGAGCGCACAGACTATGCAACCGCCATGCTTGGCGTCTACGAGCAGCGCAATGTCGCCGCCGCAGTGGAGCTGTTTGAATTCATCTACCGGCGCTCAATTCAGAAGTACAGCGTGCTGCGAGCCTCCCTGGCCGCGCCCGACCCGCTTCGAGCCCGGTACCGACAGGCCCTGAATGAGCTCATGCAGTTCGTCGTCTTCCACGGCCGAACGCTCGATGACGCATTCGGGCAGGTGCCCATCGACGCCGCTGACCTGGCGGCGTTGCGCGCCATCGCGAACACCGAACTGGACCACCTGGAGCAGTACAACTGTGCCCGCTATAACATCGCACGAGGCATGACGCAGAAATGGATTGACGCCGGGCGTCCCAGGTAAGCTGCCCAAAAAGGCCGTGCTCTCCCAGGGGTACGGCGCAGCGCCTAAGCTGATGTCCCAAAGCGTCCGCCACTGTCCTGACACCTCTTCGAAGCAGCATCGCTCCGGGCAGCATTACCCCTTTGGCCGCGGCAGCGGGCTCATAGCCTGCTGTCGAACCAGGTCGGCAAAGAACTTCGCCATAGGAGTGACGTTGCCGTAGGAGCTCGCCTGCTCCAGAGCAGCCATGTAGGGCTTTCTCTGCTCCAAGGGGACAATAGTCCACGCATACCCACCTGTGAGCAGCATCGCATTGAAGATGAAGCGTGCCAAGCGGCCATTGCCATCCATGTAAGGGTGGATGTAGACGAAGAAAAAGTGGCCAAGCACGGCCCGCGCTGCCGGATGGGGCTCTGCAGCCAGCAATTCGAAAAACACAGGCATGCATTCACGCACAGCCTCTTTTGAGAGGGGCACATGAAGCGCGCCGCGGATAAAGACTGGGTCGTTGCGCCAGCCGGCCAAGTCTGACGCCTTCAGAATGCCTGCGGTGACACTTGGGCTGAACAGTGCGCGGTACCACGACGGCAATGCATCATGCAAAGGCCACTTGTCGGGCTTGGTGGCGTGAAGCCTGCGTGTTCGCTTCGTTGGTGTGTTTTGCATAGTGTCCACTTGTCTTCTTGGTGGACACAATCCTTCGTGCTTAGCCGGACCTTCTCAAGATGACATCACCGGACGCTTACGGACGCTTACCAAGTTGCTGTCTTGAGTGGCGCAACAACACGAACACATTCCCACATTTCAGGAAACAAATCCTTATAATCGGGATTACTTTCCTTTATTTCAGGAATCATGAGTGCTGTCGACTTCTTACTACCTCCTCGCACCCAGCGCATGCTGGGCCTGCTACTGGCGGCGCCGGAACGCAGCTTCACGCTGAAGGAGCTCTTGGACCGAGCTGGTGGCAGCCACAGCAGCAGCCAGGCTCAGATTGAGAAGCTGGTCGGCGCAGGTGTTCTCGTCGAGGAACCTCGACGCGGCTGGCAACGCAGCATCCGGGTCAACCAGTCATTCTTCCTCTATCCTGAGCTCAAAAGCATTGCTCAGAAGTCGTTCAGCTTGGTAGACCCCCTGCGCCAAGCGCTTGAGCCCTTTGCACCGATGATTCAGGAAGCGTTTGTCTTTGGGTCGGTGGCCAAACAAACGGACAGCCACCAAAGTGACATCGACCTGATTGTGGTGGGGACACCGCCCTTCCTAGAAGTCTGTGAGGCAGTTCTCCACGCGGAAAACGCAATTTGTCGCCCTGTCCACGTGAACATCTATGCCGCAGATGAATGGGCGCACCTCAAGCAGACAGACTCAGTGATGGCCCAGATTGAAAACGGCTCCAAAATCCAGGTACTGCCCCAATGAATCGACCTCCCGAATAGGACCGGCTCATCAAGGACCGCGCACTGGAAGAAGTGCAGCCCACCCCT
>NZ_JACMNS010000126.1 GCF_014378415.1 Aquabacterium sp. | reverse complement strand
GGCATTGCGCCTCTGGTCCGGGTGCCGGCCAACACACCTGAATGGATATCGCGCGTGCTGGACGGTGGCGCCATGGGCATCATCGCGCCGCATGTGTCCAGCGTTGATGAAGCGCGCCGCGTCGTGGCCGCTGCCCGGTTCGCGCCATTGGGGGGCCGCTCTGTGGCCAGCGGCATGGCGCTGCTGGACTACCGCAATTTCCCTGCCGATGAAGCCGCCCTCGCCCTGAACGAGACCACGCTGGTGATGGTGCAGTTTGAAGACACCGCTGCAATTGACCAGGCCGACGCCATCATGGCGGTGGACGGTGTGGACCTGTGCATGGTCGGCTTTACCGACCTGACGGCGTCCATGGGCATTGCCGGGCAGTACGGGCATGCGCGCGTTCGCGAGGCTTTTGCACACACCGTGGCGGCGTGCAGGCGGCACGGCAAGTACGCAGGCATCGGCGGGCTGGCCTCCAGGCCTGACCTGGTGGCCGAGTTTGTCGCCATGGGCGGGCGCTATGTGTCCACCGGCACTGACCTCGGTTTTTTACTTGCAGCCGCGACCGGCAAGGCGGCGCAAGTGCACGAGCTGAACAAGCTCGTTTGAACTGATTTTCCATAACCACAAGCTGGAGACAAGCATGCCAAACCGCCGATCGGCCCTAGCCGCTTCACTGTCACTTATCTCCTCAGTTGCCTTGAGGCTCGCGCTCCCGTTGGCCTTGTTCGGGCCCTTGGCAGCCGGCAACGCGCTGGCGCAGTCCGCCTACCCCAACAAGCCGATCCGCGTCGTGGTGCCTTGGCCCGCAGGCGGCGTGGCCGACATCGCCTTGCGCCTGATCGAGCCCAAACTGCGCGCCGAGCTGGGGCAGCCGCTGATGATTGACAACAAGCCCGGCGCGGGCGGCGTGATCGGCGACGACATCGTGGCCAAGGCATCGCCCGACGGCTACACCTTGTTGTTCACCTCGTCTGCGGTGAACATGAACATTGCGATTGGCAAGTCCATGCCCTATGACCTGGACCGCGACCTCGTGCCGGTGGTCAATGTGGCCTGGGCGCCGATGGTCCTGGTGGCCACGCCCGCGCTCAACCTGAAGGACGCGAAGGACCTGATCGCGCGGGCCAAAGCCAACCCCGGCAAGATGAGCTACGCGTCGGCAGGCAATGGGTCGCCCTCGCACCTGACGGTCGAGATGTTTCGCGACAAGGCCGGCATAGACGCCGTGCATGTGCCCTACAAGGGCTCTCCCCAGGCGCTGATGGACCAGATTGCGGGGCGGGTGGATTTTCACTTCGTCAACTCGGCAACGGCCATCCCGATCATCAACAGCCAGAAGGTCACGCCGCTGTTCGTTACGACCAGCAAGCGGCTGAACATTGCACCCAACATTCCCACCAATGCCGAGGCCGGCTTTCCCGACATGCAGGCCAGCCAGTTTGAAGCCTTCTTCGCGCCGCACGGCACGCCCCAGCCGATCCTGGACAAAATCACCGCCGCCGTGAACAAGGTGCTGGCCATGCCGGACGTCATTGCCGCCATGGCGCCTTATGCGCTGGAGATTGACGGCACCAGCTCGCCGCAGAAATTCGCCGCCATGATCCGCGAAGACCGCAGCCGCTGGGTGAAGGTGGCAAAAGACGCCAATATCAAATCGTCCGATTGATGCACCTTAAATTGACAAGCCGCTCCATGAACAACGCCAACGACAAGACACCCACCCACCAGGTCACAGCCGCAGACGCGATGCGCAACCTGGGCGAATGGCCAGTGCAGAAGTTCCACGTGACCCACCTGGCCGACTCCAAATTTGAAGGCAACGGCCTGCGCCCCTATGTGGTCTACCGCGACCTGGGCACCAAAGACGCTACCGGCGGCCTGGTGGACGCGCATGTCAACGCACGGGGCCGGCCCTTTGAGCCCGAGGCTGTAAGCAAGCGCCACATACACGACGTGAAGTTCCAGATGGTGTATGTCCTCAAAGGCTGGATGCGCGCGGAGTTTGACGGCCATGGCGAACACCGGATGGTGGTGGGCAGCTCCTGGGTGCAACCCGCCGGCATCAAGCACACGGTGCTTGAATACTCGGATGACCTGGAGGTGCTGGAGATCATCGTCCCGGCGAAGTACGACACCATCAACGTGGACGAGTTGCCGGGCGGGAAGGCTGCGGCATGAGCAGCATGGTCAACACCATCGGCGTGGAACAGATGCGCGCGGCATGAGCGCGGCACAGTCAACCGGCAGGCTGCACGGCCAGCTCGCGCTGGTCACTGGCGCCAGCGCCGGCATCGGCCGCGCCACAGCGCTGGCCCTGGCGCGGGAAGGCGCAGGCATTGTGGCAACGGGGCGCCGCCAGGCGGAGCTGGATGGACTGGCACAGGAATGTGCCGCGCTTGGCGTACCCGTGCAGGTACTTGCTGGCGACCTGAACGATGCGGCTTTTGCGCAGCAACTGGCCGCAGCAGCGGCGGGGGTTGATATCTTCATCAACAACGCCGGTGTGCTGACCTACGCGCCCTTGCTGGAGCTCACGCAGCAGCAGGTCGATGACATGTTCCAGACCAACGTGCTGGCCAGCATCCGCATCGCCAGCTGGTGGCGGCCAACATGGTCGGGCGAGGCAAGGGGCACATCGTGATGATGACCTCGCTGTCGGCCCGCAACATCAACAAGTTCTCTGCCGTATATGGCGCCACCAAACATGCGATGTCGGGCATTGCCAAGGGTCTGCGTGTGGAGCTGACTGCCGCCGGCATCAAGGTGACCGAGATTGCGCCGGGCATGGTGGACACCGGCATCCGCGAGGCCAGCACGCATGCGCAGGTGGTGGCGGGCATCAAGGCCAGAAGCTATGCGCCGCTCTCGCCCGACGATGTGGCACAGGCCGTGGTGTATGCGGTCTGCACCTCGGCCAACTGCTGCCCCGATCTCAT
>NZ_JACMNS010000125.1 GCF_014378415.1 Aquabacterium sp. | reverse complement strand
TTGGCCCACTTCTCGAACTCCAGATCGTGGGTGATGCCACGCTCCAAGGTCACACCCTCGTAGGTCGAGCGGCCTGGTGACTTGTGGTCATAGCTGTTCTGCCCACCGCTTCGGTGCTTGACCACCTCGGTGGTGCGCTTGAGCGAGCTGACCTTGGACACGCCGAGCACGGGCTTGCCGTCCCACAGCACGCGGAACTTGAAGTTCTTGTAAGGATCGATGCGGGTCGCGTTGACGACGAAACCGGTATTGGCCATGACGAGGTTCTCCGGTATTTATTTACAGATCACCAGCGATCTGCTGGGTGCTGATGACGACAAACTCGGCAGGCTTGAGCGGGGCGAAGCCAACCTGGATGTTGACGATGCCCTTGTTGCGGTCGTCCTGGTTGGTGGTCTCGCCGTCGCACTTGACGAAGTAGGCCTCTTTGGGGGTGCCCCCCTGGAAAGCGCCTTGGCGGAACAGTGAGTTCATGTAGGCGCCCACGTTGAGGCGGATGTTGGCCCACAGCGGTTCGTCATTGGGTTCGAACACCACCCACTTGGTCCCACGGAACAACGACTCTTCGAGCATCAAGGCCAATCGGCGGATGGGCACGTACTTCCATTCCGAGCCCATCTGGTCAGCGCCCACCAGCGTGCGTGCGCCCCATGCAATCCCGCCGTAAACGGGGAAGGTGCGCAGGCAGTTGATGGCCAGGGGATTGAGCACGCCGTTTTCGGCATCGGTCAGTTTGGTGTCGAGTTGCGCCACGCCGTCCAGCACGGCTTCGACCCCGGCAGGTGCCTTCCACACACCGCGTTGGCTGTCGGTGCGGGCGTAGATGCCCGCCATGGTTCCGCTGGCGGCCACGGAGCGCAGGCGGAATTCATTGACCGGGTCCGGGATCTGGGTGCGCGGAAAGTACAGCGCCGCGTTCTTGTTGCGGAACTCGTTGTGGTCTTCCAGCCAGTCCTTGATCTCTTGCACCTCGTTCTTGTCAGAGGGGAAGTCGATCAGGGCGAAGGCACGCTTGCGTTCGCAAAAGGCCAGCGCGGCGCTGTAGACGGCGCGCGTTTGCGTGTCGGGGAAGCCATCGGCCACCGCGCGCGGAATGCACAGGATGTTGAACAGGTCGACTTTTTCAAGGGCCTGCAAGCCGGTGAACAACACCGGGTTGCCGATGATGGCCGTGGCGTCGGGGGCGATGCCGTCGCCACCCACCGTGGACTTCTTGAGTGCCGCGATGTCCGCCCCAGCCACCAGGCCCAAAGGGTACTGCTGCACATTGGTGTTGTTGGCCGCCACCAGTGCCAGCGTGGTGGCCGTGGTGTCGGCCGCCGCATTGACGATGACCACGGTCTCGACTGGGTCGAAGGTGCTGCTGCCCTTGCCCGACAGCACACGCAGCCTCGTGCCCACCACTTCAACCGTGGCGCCGCTGTAAGACGTGGCGTTGACGTTGGCCGCCCGAATGGCTTTCTCCAGGCGGGGCCGGAGCTGGGCGAGCGTGGTGACGGTGCCGGCGAGCCAGACGTCCAGCGTGGCATCCACGGCGGCCAGCGCCCCGATCTTGACGCTGATCTTCTTGCCGCTGAAACCATTGAAGTCGGCCAGCGCCAGGGCGGCCAGATCGCCACTGATGGTGCCGGTAGAGGCCGGCCGATTGGTGGCGGTGGCACCTGCGCCTTTCACCACCTTGATCAACTTCGAGCCATCGTTGATCACCTTGACGGCATAACGTGGTTTGGTGTCGTCCATCGTGAGGTTCAGAAAGCGCTCACTGCCCAGAGGCCGGGCCTTGGCACTGGGGCCGTCATAGCGTGTCACGGTCAGGTTGAACAGCGTGGCCGCGTCGGGCTTGCTGAAGTCCACGTTGTAGTCCACGTCCACGCGAACGTTGTTGCCCCACAGGCCTTCGCTGTAGGCACGCACGTCCAGCACGGCCGCGCCTCCACCTGAGGCATCCGCCTTCAGGACCGCGCCGGCCAGTGACACCGGATGGGTGCCATCGGGCGTGGCCACGCGGATCACGTAAGCCGAGCCACCCCCATTTAGGAAGTACTGGGCAATGGCGTAGCTTGCCTCGCTTCGGTCATCCAGTCCGCCGAAGACGCGCTGAAAATCGGCCATGCCGAAGATCTCGATCGCCTCGTTCATGGGCCCTTCGCGGAAGAAGTCGATGAAAGCGGTGATCGAGGTGCCCACGCTGGTGATGGTGTGCACGCCGCTCGACACTTCCTGGATGTAGACGCCTGGGTAACTCACTTGCACCATGTGTGCCTCCTGGAACAGTCATTCAATCGATCAAGAATCTGCGATGAAACGGTCAAGCGCCTCATCGACCTTGGCGTTCAGGCCCGTGCGCCGGTAGCGCACCTGCCCGTCTGCCGCGTTGCTCGCCTCGATGACACCGGCCTGCTCCATTTGCTTGAGCGCATGGGCCAGGTCCACCAAGGACACCTCATCTGATTTCAACCACCACTGCGCAATGCCTACCAAGGTGTCGGACGCAAGTGGGTTCTGCCGCAGATAGCACGACAGGACACCCACGATCTTGGCGACCGAAGCAGAAACATTCATGGCGACATGCAATCCCTTGACCTGTCTCTACGCAATCTCGGTGCCATGCATTCAGCAGGCTGATCACAGAGGGAAAAGGCATCTCGGGCAGTCATGTCGGCGGACAAATGTGTCCACCTTGCACAGCAATCTCAAGCTTCAACCTTCATGTCGCCCCAGGAGAAAAGCACCTGGATGAATTTGTCCTGCCAGATGCGCGGAAATGTCCTGCTCAATGCGCAGCGGCATCTTTGGGCCGAAAGCGCTCGGCGCAAATGCCATGCTTGCGGATCAACTCGAACAGCGCGCGCCTGTTTTTCTGGGCCACCTCGGCCGCCTGCGTGATGTTGCCGCCATGGGCTGCCAGCAGGCGCTCCAGGTAGCCGCGCTCGAAGGCATCGACGATGCGCGTCTTGGCGTCGTGGAAGGATTCCTCACCGCCTGAATTGGCGTCGATCGCCTGCAGTTGAAGGTCGTCGGGCTGGATGCTCGACCCCTGGGCCAGCAGCACGGCACGCTCGATCACATGCTTGAGCTCGCGCACATTGCCAGGCCAGTCGTGGGCCAGCAGCCGCTTGACGGCCTGAGGTGACAGACCGATGGGTGGGCGCCCGGACTGCGCCGAGAACTGCTGAAGAAATCGCAAGGCCAGGGTGCAGATGTCCTCAGCGCGGTCGCGCAAGGGTGGCAGCAATACCGTCAGCACGTGCAGGCGGAAGAACAGGTCGCGGCGGAAAAGGCCGCGTTCGACCAGGCCGGCCAGATCCTGATTGCAGGCGGCGATCACGCGGACATTGGCTTTCAGCACCGAATCACCACCGACTGGTCGGAACTCCATGTCCTGAAGAAAGCGCAGCAGCTTGGCCTGGGCGGGCAGGGGCAGCGAGTCGATCTCGTCCAGGAACAGGGTGCCGCCTTCGGCTTCGCGCACCAGGCCGCTGCGCGTGGCGTGGGCACTGGTGAAGGCACCGCGCACGTGGCCGAACAGCTCGCTCTCCAGCAGGTCGGACGGGATGGCGCCGCAGTTCACCGCCACCATGGGCCGCGTGGCGCGGGCCGAGGTGTAGTGAATGGCGCGCGCGCAGACCTCTTTGCCAGTGCCTGTTTCGCCCAGGATCAGCACCCCCGCGTCGCAGCCCGCGATGGTGGGCAGCATGGCCAACTGCTTGACAAACGCGGGGCTGGAGCCGACCAGTTCCCGCAAAGCCGGTGACTGAACCTGGCTCATTTGCAGAGGTGATGTGACTGGCATGGCCCCCACAGCACGGCGCAAGCGGGTCAGCAAGGCCACCTCATCCAGCGGCATGCTCACAAAGTCGATCGCGCCCGCAGACAGCAAGGCCAGCAATTGTGGCTGCGTCAGCCCCATCACCACCGGGATCACAAGGCGGCGGGGATGCTTCAGGCGCCAGGCCGCGATGGTGGCGGCCACTTCTGCCACGTTGTCCGCGTCCACCAGCGGCAGCGACAGATCGCACGGCGCGCTTTCAGAAAGACAGGCATGCAGCTCGACCGTGAACAGATCGGTGGCCCCGGCCACGATGCAGTCATGCAACTCGCGGCCCAGCGCACCGTGCGGCTCACCCGCTGTCACTGAGCAGGTGAGCTGGTTCATCGTGATGTCTTGGTTGGCATGCGGGCTCCCTGGGTGAAGGGTTTGTTCTTGCCCGGATTCTGCGAGACATCAACGCATTGCAGTATCCCTACCTTGTCAGGGATCAGCGCTTGGGTTGTGGCGTCAGCCTCAGGTAAGGTGTGACGGCCTTGTAACCTTTGGGGAACTTCTGCTTGATCACCTCAGGATCTTGCAGCGAAGGCACGGTCAGTGTGCTGTTTGAGGCCAAGGCCTTTGTGGTGATCAAGCCCGTGCTGCAGCAAAATCAAAGCACCGTGCTGGCCAGGGCCTGATCCAGGTCGGCCAACAGGTCATCGATGTGTTCGATGCCCACTGACAGGCGGACGGTATCTTCGGTGACGCCGGCTTTGCCCAGCTCCTCTGGCGACAGCTGACGGTGCGTGGTCGAGGCAGGGTGGGTGGCCAATGAGCGCACATCCCCGATGTTGACCAGGCGCGTGAACAGCTTCAAGCCATCCAGAAAACGTGCACCGCCTTCACGGCCTCCTTCGACGCCAAAGGTCAGCAAGCCCGAAGCTTGGCCTGACAAATACCTTTTGACCAAGGCATGGTCGGGATGGTCTTCCAGGCCCGCATAGTTGACCCATTTGACGCGCGGATGGCGGCTCAGGTATTGCGCCGCCTTGAGCGCATTGCTGCTGATGCGGTCCATGCGCAAAGCCAGTGTCTCGATGCCTTGCAGGATCAGGAAGCTGTTGAACGGAGCGATGGCCGCGCCGGTGTTGCGCAAGGGCACGACACGCGCCCGGCCAATGTAGGCCGCAGGGCCCAACGCTTCGGTGTAGACCACGCCGTGGTAGCTCACATCGGGCTCATTCAGGCGCTTGAAGCGCGCCTTGTGTTGCGCCCACGGGAACTTGCCCGAATCGACAATCGCGCCACCCAGGCTGTTGCCATGGCCGCCCAAGTACTTGGTCAAAGAGTGCACGACGATATCAGCACCGTGCTCGAACGGCCGGCACAGGTAAGGCGAGGGCACCGTGTTGTCCACGATCAGCGGGATGCCATGGCGGTGCGCGATCTCGGCCACCTTGGCGATGTCGGTGATGTTGCCCGACGGGTTGCCCAGCGATTCGACAAAGATCGCCTTGGTGCGATCATCGATCAGGGGCTCGAAACTGTCGGGGTTGCGGTGGTCGGCAAAACGCGTGGTGATGCCGAACTGAGGCAGGGTGTGCGCCAGCAGGTTGTAGGTGCCGCCATACAACGCCGTGCTGGAGACGATGTTGTCACCGGCCTCGGCAATGGTCTGGATGGCGTAGGTCACCGCGGCCTGGCCCGAGGCCACTGCCAGCGCGCCAATGCCGCCTTCCAGCGCCGCGATGCGCTGCTCCAGCACATCCTGCGTCGGGTTCATGATCCGGGTGTAGATGTTGCCCGGCACCTTCAAGTCAAACAAATCAGCGCCATGCTGCGCGCTGTCAAACGCATAGGCCACCGTCTGGTAGATCGGCACGGCCACCGCCTTGGTGGTCGGATCAGGAGAGTAGCCCGCGTGCACGGACCTCGTTTCGAACTTCCAGTCGGGATTGGTGGCCATGTTGCTCCTTGGGTGATTGATGGATCAGAGTACTGCGATCGAGACTTCGGTCGATTTGACCAAAGCGATGACTTCCTGGCCAACGACCAGCCCCAGCTCCTTGACCGAGCGGGTGGTGATGACCGAGGTGACGATCAACCCCGAAGGGGTTTCAACGTCGATTTCCGAAACAACGGTGCCGTCAACGATTTCTTTGACTTTGCCGCGAAACTGGTTGCGTACATTGGTGGCGCTGATGGTCATGGGTGTCGAGTCAGTTGTCAATGTCGAAGGTTTCACCTTAGGGGGTCTTTCTGGCTTTGAGAAGTGATGAGTTGGCATGCCGATGTGCAAAAAAATCACATGGCTGCTTAATAATCCTGGCAAGCCTTATCCTTTCACCCAAGCCTGACCATGAGCAATTTTTCGGACGACATCTACACCGAACCCTCCAATGTCGATGTCGACACCCTGGCCAACTTGGGGCCGTTGCGTGGGATGGCCGGCATCTGGCAGGGCACCCGTGGCCTGGACATCAAGCCCAAGGCGGATGGCCCCCGCAGGCAGGCCTATGTAGAGCGCATGGAATTGCAGCCCATCGACCCGGTGACCAACGGCCCCCAGCTCTTGTACGGACTGCGTTACCTGGTGCTGATCACCAAGCCTGACCAGGCCAAGACCTACCACGAGCAAGTCGGCTACTGGCTTTGGGAGCCGGCCACCGACACCGTGACACACACCCTGACCATTCCCCGGGCACAGACCGTCATGGTGTCTGGCCAGGTCAAACCTGATGCGACCAGTTTCGAATTGGTGACCACCAACGGCGCAGGCATTTGCTCCAGTCCTTTCATCGACCACGCCTTCAAAACGGTGGAGTTCCGCATCAAGGTGCAGTTCAACGCGGACGGCACCTGGGCCTATGACGAAGACACCGTGATGATGATCAAGGGCCAGACCGAACCCTTCCACCACATGGACACCAACCACCTGAGCAGGATTGGCGAGCCAACGCCCAACCCGCTCGCCCAGATCCGCTGAGGCCGCGTGGCGTCGTCGTTATCCCGGCCCGTTGATCGGTT
Organism: Aquabacterium sp.; assembly: GCF_014378415.1. Classification (GTDB taxonomy): domain Bacteria; phylum Pseudomonadota; class Gammaproteobacteria; order Burkholderiales; family Burkholderiaceae_C; genus Aquabacterium. Next base: position 48,656 of record NZ_JACMNS010000125.1, on the reverse strand, counting down.
TGACCGCCTGGATGCCCTGCGCGGCTTCGCGCTGGTGTGGATGGCGGTCTTTCACTTCTGCTTCGACCTGAGCCACCAAGGCCTGCTGGCCGCCAACTTCTACGAGGACGCGTTGTGGACCACGCAGCGCACCTGCATCCTGTCGCTGTTTCTGCTGTGTGCGGGCGCCGGGCAAGCGGTGGCCACCACGCAAGGCCAGTCTTGGCCACGCTTTTGGCGCCGCTGGGCGCAAGTGGCGGGCTGCGCGGTGCTGGTGTCCCTGGGCAGCTGGTTCATGTTCCCGAACAGCTTCATTTACTTTGGCGTGCTGCACGGCATGGCCGTGATGCTGATCGTGGCGCGCCTGAGTGCGCCTTTGAAGCATTGGCTTTGGCCTTTGGGCGCTCTGGCGCTGATGTTGCCCAGGCTGATCCAGCACCCATTTTTTGACTCACGCGCCACCAACTGGCTGGGTTTGGTCACCTACAAGCCCATCACTGAAGACTATGTGCCGGTGCTGCCCTGGCTGGGGCTCATGTGGTGGGGCATGGCGGCCACCCTGTGGCTGCTGGCCAGGCATCCGCATTGCATGGCTTCTGATGTGGGCAAGCGCGGCAGGGGTGACAATTCAGGCTTGACCACGATGCCCTTGACCGCGTTGGCAACCCTCGGCCGTTGGAGCCTGACCTTTTACATGCTGCACCAGCCCGTGCTGATCGGTGCCCTGAACGCCTGGATTTTTTTGAAGTGACGACACCATGACCCAAGACGAAATGAAAACCCTGGTGGGCCACGCTGCCCTGGACTACGTGGGCTCTGGCAGCGTGGTGGGCGTGGGCACGGGTTCGACCGTGGACAAGTTCATCGACGCCCTGGGCTCCGCGCTCATAATCGATCCCCTGAGGGTGATCGGTGCCGTGTCCAGTTCAGTGCGCAGCACCGAGCGGCTGCTGGCGCTGGGCGTCAAGGTGTTGCCGGCCGAATCGGTCACCAGCTTGGCCGTCTACATCGACGGCGCGGACGAGATCAACCACCAAGGCGACATGATCAAGGGCGGTGGCGCTGCTTTGACCCGCGAAAAAATCGTGGCCGACCTGGCCGAGCGCTTTGTGTGCATCGCCGATGACACCAAGCTGGTGGACACGTTGGGCCGCTTCCCCTTGCCGGTGGAGGTGATCCCCATGGCGTCGGCCCAGGTCATGCGCCGCTTCACGGCCATGGGTGCGCAGGCCAAGGTGCGTGAGGGTGTCACCACCGACAATGGCAATCTGATCGTGGACGTGACCGGCCTGTCCATCACCAACCCCGCTCAAATGGAATCAGACGTGAACCAATGGCCCGGCGTGGTGACGGTGGGCATCTTTGCCCGCAACCGCGCCTCGGTGTGCTTGCTGGGCACACCCACCGGCGTCAGAACCTTGACCTTTTGACGCGCGTCAAACCACGCTGGCTCAGAACTTGAAGCCGGGTGGTGGCGCAGGCGTCGAACTGGGGGCCGGACTGACATTGGTGGGGGTGTCGGCTTGCAGGCGCAGCGGCTCAGGCACGGGCGCGCGCACTTCGGGTGCGACCAACGGCGTGGCCGCGGGCTGTTTGTAGCTGGCGGGCAGCGCCGATTTGGTCGGGTAGCCCGCTGCGTCCAGATAACCTGTCCAATCAGCTTGGGCAAAGCCCACCAACTGCTTGCTGCCGACCTTCAGCACCGGCAACTGCTGCACGCCTTCCTGCTTTTGCAAGGACAGGATGTCATCAGATGTCTCCACTGTTTTCTCGGTGTAAGGGATGCCACGGCCTTGCAGCATCTGCCTCGCGCCATCGCAGGGTACGCATTTGGACGCCGAGTAGAAGGTGACCGGGTATTGGCTGGCCACGCGCTGCAACTCGAAAGGCAGGCCAGCGGTCTGCACCACGGTGCCATTGGTTTTGAGCGTGGCGGCGGGCCGGTCTGCTGGCGGCCGGTCGGTGTAGGTGACGCGGCCATCCGGGGCCACGACCTTGTAAAGGGCCCAAGCTGGGCCAGCCGTGACCAGGGTCATGCCCAAAACGGCCGTGGCCAGCAAGGAAGAGGACTGCAAGTAACGACTCATGTGGTTTCACCTAGCTTTTGGTTCAGCTCATGCCTTGGTGACGCAGCAGGGCGTCGATGCTGGGCTCTCGGCCCCGGAAAGCTTTGAAATTATCCATGGCGGTGCGGCTCCCGCCGGCTTCCAGGATTGACTCGCGGTAACGGCGGCCTACTTCCTGATTCAGCACCCCGGTCGGTCCTGAGGCCGCTTCTTCGAAAGCGGCATAGGCGTCTGCCGACAGCACCTCGGCCCACTTGTAACTGTAATAGCCTGCCGCGTAGCCGCCTGCAAAGATGTGTGAAAAGCTGTGTTGAAAACGATTGAATGCGGGGGGAATGTTGACCGCGACTTCCTGGCGCACTTCGTCCACGATGGCCTGCACGCACTGGTCGGTGCCCACCTCGGCGTGGATGCGCATGTCGAACAGTGAAAATTCCACTTGGCGCAAGGTGGCCATGCCGCTTTGGAAGTTCTTGGCCGCGTTCATCTTGTCGAACAAGTCGCGCGGCAAGGATTCAGCGGTGTCCACGTGGCTGGTGAGCTGCTGGACCACGTCCCACTCCCAGCAGAAGTTTTCCATGAACTGGCTGGGCAGTTCGACCGCGTCCCATTCGACGCCGCTGATGCCAGACACGCCAATGTCGTCCACCTTGGTCAGCATGTGGTGCAGGCCATGGCCGAATTCGTGGAACAGGGTGGTCACGTCGTCGTGGGTGAACAGGGCGGGCTTGCCGCCAACGGCTGAGGCGAAATTGCAGACCAGGTGGGCCACTGGGGTCTGGGTTTGGTGGTTGTCGGGGCGCGTCCAGCGGCCACGCACGTCGTCCATCCACGCGCCAGGGCGCTTGCCGGATCGGGCGTACAGGTCGAGGTAGAACTGGCCGACCAGGCTGCCAGCGCGCTCGATGCGGAAAAACCGCACCGACTCGTGCCAGACGGGGGCGCTGTCCAGCTTGATGTTCACGTCGAACAGGGTTTCAATCAATTTGAACAGCCCGGCCAGCACGGTCGGCTCGGTGAAGTACTGTTTGACTTCCTGGTCGCTGAAGGCGTAGCGGGCTTCCTTGAGCTTCTCGCTGGCAAAGGCGGTGTCCCAGGCTTGCAGGTCGGTCAAGCCCAGCTCAGTACGGGCGAAGTCACGCAACTCGGCCATGTCCTTTTCGGCGAAAGGGCGGGCGCGGCGGGCCAGGTCGCGCAGGAAGTCGCTGACCTGCTGTGGGCTGGTCGCCATCTTGGGTACCAGGGACACATCGGCAAAACTGGCGTAGCCCAGCAGGGCGGCTTCTTCCTGGCGCAGGGCCACGATTTGCTGCAGCAGCGGCGAGTTGTCGCGCTCGGCCGGGCCGGTTTCGCTGGCGCGAGTGGCGTAGGCGCGGTAGAGCGTTTCGCGCAGGGGGCGGTGCGTGGCGTACTGCATGACCGGCAGGTAGCAGGGCATGTGCAGGGTCAGCTTGTAGCCCTCCTTGCCCTCGGCCTTGGCGGCCGCCAAGGTGGATTCGACCACGTCGGCGGGCACGCCAGCCAGCTCATCAAGCGTGGCGCAGTAGCTGTAGGCGTCGGTGGCGTCCATCACATGCTCGGAGAAAGCCTGCGACAAGCCCGCTTGCAGCTCCTGGATTTCGGCAAAGCGTTTTTTGGCGTCGCCTTGCAACTCGGCACCACCCAACACGAAGCCACGCAGGGCGTTGTCGAGCGCACGGTGGCGGGCGGGGCTGAGTCGCTGGCCTTCGGGCGATTGTGACAGGGCCTTGTACTTGGCGTACAAGCGTTCGTCAGCGCCCAGGCGGGTGTAGAACTCGGTCAGGCGTGGCAGGTTCTCGTTGTAAGCCGCCCGGATTTCGGGGGTGTCGGCCACGGAATTGAGGTGCCCCACGGCGCCCCAGGCTCGCCCCAAACGCTCGGTGGAAACGTCCAGCAACAGCGACAGGGTGTCGTAGTCAGGCGGCACGTCGGGGCCAGTGACCTTGTCCAGCGCGGCTTCCACCTCCTTGAGCAGCACGTCCATGGCGGGCGTGACATGCGCCGGCAGGATGGTCGAGAAAGCGGGCAGGCCGGAGGTGTCGAGCAGCGGATTGGGTGTGGTCATGGGCGTGCGTTATTGAGTTGGTGGCGAGTTACAGGCGTTCAGCGGCTTCGATGGTGTTGACCAGCAGCATGGTGATGGTCATGGGGCCGACACCGCCCGGCACGGGGGTGATCCAGCTGGCCACTTCCTTGACGCCGGCAAAATCGACGTCGCCACACAGCTTGCCTTCATCATCGCGGTTCATGCCGACGTCGATCACGACGGCCCCGGGCTTGACCATGTCGGCAGTGAGCACATTGCGCTTGCCCACCGCTGCGACCACGACATCGGCTTGACGCGTGTGGTAGGCCAAATCTGGCGTTGCACTGTGGCAGACGGTGACGGTGGCGCTGGATTGCAAGAGCATCAGGGCCATGGGTTTGCCCACGATGTTGCTGCGGCCGATGACCACGGCGTGCTTGCCGCGCAGGTCATAGCCGATTGATTCGAGCATCTTCATGCAGCCGTAGGGGGTACACGCCTTGAAGCCCGGTTCGCCGACCATGAGGGCGCCGGCGCTGGCCACGTGGAAGCCGTCCACATCCTTGAGGGGCGAGATCGATTCGATGACCTTGTGATCGTCGATGTGTTTGGGCAGGGGCAGTTGCACCAGGATGCCGTGGATCGACGGGTCGTTGTTCAGCGCCTCGACGCGGGCCAGCAGTTCAGCCTCGGTCAGTGTGGCGGGGTATTTTTCGAGCACCGAGTGCAGGCCGGCATCCTGACAGGCCTTCACCTTGTTGCGCACATACACCTGGCTGGCCGGGTTCTCGCCCACCAGGATCACGGCCAGGCCCGGGGTGATGCCTCGTTCGGTGAGCTTTGCGGCGCGAACGGCCACTTCAGCGCGGAGTTGCTTGGACAGGGCGTTGCCGTCGATCAGTTGTGCGGTCATGGAGCGGGCTGCAATTCAGTCAAAAAATGGGTCGAAAGAACGAAAAAGGCCGCACGGATGCGGCCTCTTGATGCGCGTGAGGGCGCAAAGCCCCCGCAGGCCTTGCTCAGGGTTTGGCCGGCGCGCTAGCAGGCTGTGCGCTGGCACCGAGGGCGATCTTGAGCAGGTCGGCCACGGTGTTGGCGTTGAGCTTTTCCATCACATTGGCGCGGTGGGCTTCCACCGTTTTGATGCTGATGCCCAGGTCGTCGGCGATCTGTTTGTTCAGGCGGCCGGCCACGATGCGCTCGAGCACCTGCGCTTCACGCGTGGTCAGGCGCGACAGCAGGGCTTCGCGGCTGGCGGCCTCTTGCGAGCTGGAGAACGCGGTGCGGGCTTCGTCGAGCATGCGCTCGACCAGGGACACCAGGGCGTCTTCCTTGAATGGCTTTTCGATGAAGTCCATCGCGCCTTTTTTCATGGTGTTCACGGCCATGGGCACGTCGCCGTGCCCGGTGATGAACACGATGGGCAAGGGCGATTTACGCTCAAGGAGCTTGTCTTGAAGTTCCAGGCCGCTCATGCCATCCATGCGGATGTCGGCGATCAGGCAGGCCACTTCACGGGGATCGAACCGAGCCAGGAAGGATTCGGCCGAGTCAAAACAGCGTACCCGGTAGTCTTTACCTTCGAGAAGCCATTGCAGCGAATCGCGCACGGCCTCGTCGTCATCGACCACATACACGGTGCCTTTTTTGGGGATCAGACTCATGGGTTATCGGCTAGCAAGTCGTTGGAGGGAGGGGTGACCGAATCGGGGAAATCCAAGGCACCACTGCTGTCGACCGGGAGGGTGAAAGTGAACTTGCACCCCATCACCGTTGAACCATTGTAGATGTTCTCGGCGCCAATGCGACCTTGGTGTGACTCGATGATGGATCTGCACAAACTCAGGCCAATCCCCAGGCCTTCGGCCTTGGACGAATGGAATGCCTCGAAAAGGCGGCTGCTCATCTCTGCCTTCATGCCAGGCCCGGCGTCGGTGACGACAAATTCCACCACCTCGCCCTGGTCTTCGGTTTTGCGCAACTGCACGCGCAAATCAACGTGGCGGCGCGACTGTGGCATTTGCGCCGAATCGATGGCCTCGGCCGCGTTCTTGAGCAGGTTCAGCAGCACCTGTTCAATCAGGATGGGGTCAACCATCAGCGTGGGCAGGCGCTGGGCGATGGTGCTGTTGAGTGTGACGCGGCGGCGGCGCATCTCGAATCCGGCCAAATCCAGCACGGCTTCGATGATGTCGCGGGCGCGGGCGGGCTGGCGCTGAGGCTCGCTGCGTTTAACGAACTGGCGGATGCGGTGGATGATTTGCCCGGCGCGCTGGGCCTGGCGAGCGGTTTTTTCCAGCGCCTCGATCAGGCCTTCGTTGCCGATGCTGCCCGATTTGATTCGGCTGACCATGCCGCTGCAATAGTTGGAGATGGCGGCCAGGGGCTGGTTCAACTCGTGCGCCACGGTGGAGGCCATTTCACCCATGGTGATCAGGCGGCTGGTGAACTGGGCTTTTTCGGCCTGGCGGGCAGCGGCTTCCTCGCCCTGGCGGCGGGCGGTGATGTCGGTGGCGATCAGCATTTGCGCCAAGTGGCCGTCGGTCCACTGGATGTAGCGGGCGCGCACGTCGAACCACTTCTGGGCCGATTCCATGTAGATGTCCCGGGCATCGACACCGGCTGCGGTCAACTCCTGGGTGGGCAGGTTGCCGAAGTTGTCGACGGATTCATCGCCATCGGCCAGGTCGGCCGGGTCAAACTCGCCACCGGTCAGTTCCGAGTGGGCGCCCGGATTGGCGCCAAACCACAGACGGTATGAGCGGTTGGCAAAGAGCAATTCGCCTCGTTGCACAGAGACCACGGACACGGCCGCGTCCAGGCCTTCCAGCACGGTGGTGAAGCGCTCGTGCGCGGCGGTGAGCTGGTCACGCACGCGCTTGGCCTCGGTGATGTTGGTGACCGAGGTCATCCAGCCGGTCTGATTGCCTTGCGAGTCAATCAGGGGCGAGACGTACATGCGGGCGTCGAACTGGCTGATGTCGCGGCGCTGCATCACCACTTCCACGCCACCTGTCGGGCTGCGGCCCAACAGCTCTTGCTGGAACATGCGGTTGAACTCGTCCAGCCGGTCTTTGGGCCAGTAAGGGTAGGGTGGCACAAAGCCAATCAGCTCGTCTTCGGCAAAGCCAGTCATGGCGCAGAAGGCGGGGTTCACGTAGGTGATGCGGCCTTCCAGGTCAATGGTGCGCATGCCGGTGAGCATGGAGTTTTCCATCGCACGGCGGAAGTTGGTTTCCTGCACCAGGGTTTTTTGGATCTGGGCGCGGCGGCGCATGTGGCGCAGTGTGCCCACCAGAGTCCACACGGTGAGGGCTGACAGGGCCACCACCATCCAGAACAAGGTGTTGCCGACCAGGTTGGTGGATGTGCGAAAACCCATGCCCCGCAGGATCAGGCCATTGCCCACCGGCGTGACGATCACTTCATGCACAAAAGTGGGTTTGGCCGAGCCTTCAGTCGAGGCGCTGACGGTGCTGGTCAGAACCTCGCCGCCAACCTGCACCAGGCTCATCGCGTGGCGGCTGACGATCTCGCGCGGGACCATGTAGCGCATCAGCGCCTCCAGCGAGTACTCGGCCGACAGGGTGCCGATGAAGCCGGTGCTGTCGATCAGCGGCACCTGGATCTGGATGACGCGTGCCGCCAAGCCGTTGATATAGGGCTGTGAATAGACCGGCTGGTTGCGCTCCTTGGCCAGTTTGAAGGCGCTTTGAGGCGCTTGAACCCCCCGAAGCGGATCGTAGGACGACAGGCTGGCGTAGGGGTCCAGGTTCAAACCCTGGGGCGCGGGCAGGTACAGGTTCATGGCGGAATGGGTCGCCTTGACCGTTTCGTCCGCCTGCGTCCAGGCCACGCTGATGACCTCGGGTCGGGCCCGCACAAAGTCACTGGCCTGGGACATGAACTGCTCGGAGTTCACGGCCTTGATGCTGATCTCGCGGGCCAGGCGCAGCAACTGCTCCTGGCTTTCGATCATGCGCATGCGGATTTGTTGCTGCACGACCTCGGTATCGCGTTTCACCGACTCTTGCTCGCGCTCCAGCTCTTCGTTGCGCAGGTACCAGAAGGCCGCGATGATGGCGGCCAAAAACAACAGCACGGAGACCAGCGGCCCCAGGGTGGCGTACCGGTCTTGCTGGTTGGGCGATTGCTTGCGCCACCACTGCCAGAAGAAGCGGTTGGAGTTGCCCGCCCCAGGCGTGCGTGAGGCGGCGGTAGACAGCGATGAGCGAGACGGCATCCGTTGATTATCGTGTGGTCTCCCACAATCGACGCACGGCCTGAGAACGGGTGCAATCGCGGCTCAATTCCAGCGTTAAGGATTCACGCTATTGCCCCATTCACTGAGGGGATGGCTGATACTGATGACACTGGTACCTACCAACGGAGACTTAGCTTATGCCCGCTGCCGATGCGCTTCCGTCTGCTTCTATGGATCTGGATCCCGAAGAGACGCGCGAATGGCTTGACGCCTTGTCGGGCGTCATTGAAACCGAGGGTCGCGGTCGTGCCCACGACCTGCTTGAACAGTTGTTGGACCATGCCCGCCAAGCTGGTATCGACCTGCCATTTTCGGCCAACACGGCCTATGTGAACACCATCGGGGTTCAGGACGAAGCCCAGTTCCCCGGCAACATGGAAATCGAAGAGCGCCTGCGCGCCTTCATGCGCTGGAACGCGCTGGCCATGGTGGTGCGGGCCAACCGACACGAACCGCCTGATGGTGGTGACCTGGGCGGGCACATCTCATCCTTCGCCTCACTGGCGACCATGCTGGGCTGTGGCTTCAACCACTTCTGGCATGCCGAGCACGAAGGCCATGGCGGCGATTTGCTCTACATCCAGGGCCATTCGGCGCCCGGCATCTACGCACGTGCCTTCATGGAAGGCCGCATCACCGAAGACCAGTTGATCAATTTCCGACAGGAGGTTGGTGGCAAGGGCCTCTCCAGCTACCCGCACCCCAAGCTGATGCCCGAGTTCTGGCAGTTCCCGACCGTGTCGATGGGACTGGGCCCGATCATGGCCATCTACCAGGCGCGTTTTTTGAAGTACCTGCACGCCCGGGGCATTGCCGACACCTCTAACCGCAAGGTCTGGGTGTTCTGCGGCGACGGCGAGATGGACGAGCCCGAATCCTTGGGCGCCATCGGCTTGGCCACGCGCGAAAAGCTCGACAACCTGATCTTCGTCGTCAACTGCAATCTGCAGCGCCTGGATGGACCGGTGCGCGGCAACGGCAAGATCGTGCAAGAACTCGAAGGCGAGTTCCGTGGCGCGGGTTGGAACGTGATCAAGCTGCTTTGGGGCGGCTACTGGGATCCGCTGTTGGCCCGCGACAAAGAAGGCCTGCTGCGCAAGGTCATGATGGACATGGTCGATGGCGACTACCAGGCCTGCAAGGCCAACGACGGCGCTTTTGTGCGGCAACACTTCTTCGGCCGCAACCCCAAGGTGGCCGAGATGGTGGCCAAGATGTCCGACGATGACATCTGGCGACTGAACCGTGGCGGCCACGACCCGCAGAAGGTGTATGCCGCCTACCACGCGGCCGTGAACCACACCGGCCAGCCCACCGTGCTGCTGATCAAGACCGTCAAGGGTTTTGGCATGGGCAAGAGTGGCGAAGGCAAGAACACCGCGCACCAGACCAAGAAGCTGACCGAGGAGGACATCAAGACCTTCCGCGACCGCTTCAACATCCCCATCACCGACGAAGACCTGCCCGGTGTGCCCTTCTACAAACCGGCCGAGCACACGCCGGAGATGGAATACCTGCATTCGCGCCGCAAGGCCCTGGGTGGCTACCTGCCGCATCGCCGGATCAAGGCCGATGAGCAGTTGGTGGTGCCCGAGTTGTCGGCTTTCAAGACCGTGCTGGACGCTACCGCCGAAGGGCGCGAGATCTCGACTACTCAGGCCTTTGTGCGTTGCCTGACACCTTTGCTGCGCGATGCGCAATTGGGGCCGCGTGTGGTGCCCATCCTGGTGGACGAAGCCCGCACCTTCGGCATGGAAGGGCTGTTCCGCCAGATCGGCATCTATGCCCCTGAAGGCCAGAAGTACACGCCGGTCGATCGCGATCAGGTGAGCTACTACCGCGAAGACAAGGCCGGCCAGATCCTGCAAGAGGGCATCAACGAGGCCGGTGGCATGAGTTCGTGGATCGCGGCGGCGACCTCGTACTCCACCAACAACCGGATCATGATTCCGTTCTATGTGTATTACTCGATGTTCGGGCTGCAGCGCGTGGGCGACCTGGCCTGGGCGGCCGGCGACATGCAGGCGCGCGGCTTTTTGCTGGGTGGCACCTCGGGTCGCACAACGCTGAACGGCGAAGGCTTGCAGCACGAAGATGGTCACAGCCAACTGGTGGCCTCGACCATTCCGAACTGCTTGAGTTACGACCCGACTTACGCGCACGAAGTGGCGGTGATCGTGCAGCACGGCTTGAAGCGCATGGTCGAGCAGCAGGAAAACGTTTTTTACTACCTGACCTTGCTGAACGAAAACTACAGCCAGCCTGGCCTGCGTGAAGGCACCGAGGCCGAGATCATCAAGGGCATGTACCTGCTGCAAGAAGGTGCCAACGGGCTACCAAAGGGCTCCCCGCGCGTGAACCTGCTGGGTTCGGGCTCGATCCTGCGTGAGTCGGTCGCGGCGCGCGAGTTGCTGGAGGCCGACTGGGGCGTGGCGGCCAATGTGTGGAGCTGCCCCAGTTTCAACGAGTTGGCCCGCGATGGCCAGGACGCCGAACGCTGGAGCCTGCTGCACCCCACCGAAGCAGCGCGCGTGTCCTTCGTGGCGCAGCAATTGACGCCGCACGCTGGTCCAGTCATCGCTTCTACCGACTACGTCAAGACCTTCGCCGAACAGATTCGCGCCTACATCCCGAAAGGCCGCACCTACAAAGTGCTGGGCACCGACGGTTTTGGCCGCAGCGACTTCCGCTACCGCCTGCGTGAACATTTCGAAGTCAACCGGCACTACATCGTGGTCGCCGCGCTCAAGGCTTTGTCGGAAGAGGGCACCGTGCCTGTGGCCAAAGTGGCCGAGGCCATCGCGCGCTACAAGATCGACGTCGACAAGATCAACCCGCTCTACGCTTGATGCATTGAGGCAGCACTGAATGGCACTCATCGAACTGAAGGTTCCCGACATTGGCGACGTGGCCGATGCCGCCGTCATTGAAATCCTGGTCAAGGCGGGTGACACCGTCAAGGCCGAGCAAAGCCTGATCACGCTTGAGTCGGACAAGGCCTCCATGGAGGTCCCTGCGGCGCAAGGTGGTGTGATCAAGGAGGTCAAGATCAAACTGGGCGACAAGGTCAGCGAGGGCGCATTGATTGCACTGCTGGAAACGACGGATGCTGCGCCCGGCGCGGCCGATCCCGAGCCGACCAGGGCCTCGTCATCAACGCCGGCCGCCGCCTCGGCGGACAGCGGAGGCGGCGCGCGCGTGCCTCCCACGGCTGCTTTGCCGCCGGTCGAGCTACCAGCCCAGGATGGCCATTTGCCGCATGCATCCCCCTCGGTGCGCCATTTCGCGCGCGAGCTGGGGGTGGCGCTGGGCAAGGTGCAGGGATCAGGGCCCAAGGGTCGAATCACGCAAACCGACGTGCAAGCTTTCGTCAAGGCTGCTTTGGCTCAAGGCCCTGCGGTCGCGTCTTCATCGCCAGGCGTCACAGCCGATGGCGAGGGCCTGACCCTGCTGCCTTGGCCCAAGGTGGATTTCGCCAAATACGGGCCCATTGAGCGCAAGCCGCTCTCGCGCATCCAGAAGATCTCAGGTGCCAACCTGCACCGCAACTGGGTGCGCATCCCTCACGTCACCAACAACGAAGAGGCCGACATCACCGAGCTGGAAGCCCTGCGCGTCAAGCTCAATGAAGAGCACGCCAAGACCGGCCCCAAGTTCACGATGCTGGCCTTTTTGATCAAGGCCTGCGCGGTGGCTTTGAGAAAGTTTCCGCAGTTCAACGCCTCTTTGGATGGCGATGACCTGGTGCTCAAGCAGTACGTGCACATCGGCTTTGCGGCCGACACGCCCAACGGCCTGGTTGTGCCCGTGATCCGCGATGCCGACACCAAGGGCCTGTCCCAGCTGGCCGCCGAGACCGCTGCTTTGGCGCTCAAGGCACGCGAAGGCAAGCTGTCGCCAGTGGACATGCAGGGCGGCACCTTCTCGATCTCGTCGCTGGGCGGCTTTGGGGGCACCACCTTCACGCCCATCATCAATGCGCCCGAGGTGGCCATTCTGGGCGTGTGCCGCGCGGCCATGAAGCCGGTGTGGAATGGCTCAAGCTTCGATCCTCGCCTGATCATCCCGCTGAGCCTGAGCTACGACCACCGTGTGATCGATGGTGCCTCAGCTGCTCGCTTCAACGCCTTCCTGGCCACCTTGCTGGCCGATTTCCGTCGCGCACTTCTTTGAACTGACACCATGGCCCTGATCGACATCCCTGTGCCCGACATTGGCGACATCGCCGATGCGGCGGTCATTGAAATCCTGGTCAAGGCGGGTGACACCGTCAAGGCCGAACAAAGCCTGATCACGATTGAGTCCGACAAGGCCTCCATGGAGGTGCCGGCGTCGCAGGCCGGTGTGGTCGGCGAAGTGAAGGTGAAGCTGGGCGACAAGGTCGGGCAAGGCACGGTCATCTTGACGCTGGAAGCGGCTGGGCAGGATGTGTCTGCGGCGGCTCCAACTCCCGCGTCTTCTGCTGCCCCTGCGGATTCCGCCAGCGCTGTGTCGGCTCCGGCTGCATCGCCAGTGGCGGCTCAACCGCCGAAAGCTACGGCGCCTCAGGCCGTCGCCACCAGCCAGAACGCCAGCAAGGCTCCTGAGAACGCCGACTGCGATTTGCTGGTACTCGGTGGTGGCCCTGGCGGCTACAGCGCCGCCTTCCGCGCTGCCGACCTTGGCCTCAAAGTCATCCTGGTCGAGCGCTATGGTGACCTCGGCGGCGTGTGCCTGAATGTGGGCTGCATCCCTTCCAAGGCCTTGCTCCACGTGGCCGCCGTCATGGAAGAGGTCAAGCATTTCGACGCCTTGGGTGTCAGCTTTGGCGAGCCCAAGCTGGACCTGGACAAACTGCGCGCGCACAAATCCAAAGTCACCGGCAAACTCACCACTGGCCTGGTCGGCATGGCCAAGGCGCGCAAAGTCACGGTTGTGCGAGGCTACGGCAGCTTTGTCGATGACCGCCACATCAAGGTCGAAGTCACCACCGGCCCGGCACAAGACAAGTCGGGCGAGACCACGATGCTCAGCTTCAAGCGCTGCGTCATCGCGGCTGGTTCGCAATCGGTGCGACTGGCTTTCATGCCTGAAGACGCCCGCGTGGTGGACTCCACCGGCGCTTTGACCTTGCCCTGCGTGCCACGCAAGATGCTGGTCATTGGTGGCGGCATCATCGGCCTGGAAATGGGCACCGTCTATTCAACCCTGGGCGCACGCATCGACGTGGTCGAGATGAGCGACACCCTGATGCCTGGCGCCGACCGCGACCTGGTCAAGGTCTGGGAAAAGCACAACGCCAAACGCTTCGACCGCATCATGCTGGGCACCAAAACCGTGGCGGCCGAGGCCGTACCCGACGGCATCCGCGTGAGTTTCGAGTCGGCCAAGCCTGGCGTTGAGGCGCCGGCGTCCGAAACGTATGACCTGGTCTTGCAAGCGGTGGGCCGCAGCCCCAATGGCCGCAAGATTGGCGCGGACCTGGCGGGTGTCACCGTCAACGAGCGCGGCTTCATCCCGGTGGACCTGCAGCAACGCACCAACGTGCCACACATTTTTGCCATCGGCGACATTGTGGGCCAGCCCATGCTGGCGCACAAGGCCACGCACGAAGGCCATGTGGCGGCGGAGGTGGCCGCTGGCGAGTTGCTGAACGACACTGCCTTGTCCCGCGCCACCTTCGATGCGCGCGTCATCCCCAGCGTGGCCTACACCGATCCCGAGATCGCCTGTGTGGGCTTGACCGAAGATCAGGCCAAGGTGCAAGGCAAAGCCATCAAGAAGGGCCTGTTCCCGTGGGCTGCCTCGGGCAGAGCGCTGGCCAATGGCCGCTCGGAAGGCTTCACCAAGCTGCTGTTTGATGCCGAGACAAAGCAGATCCTCGGTGGCGGCATCGTGGGCACCAACGCGGGTGACCTGATCAGTGAGGTGGCCCTGGCCATCGAGATGGGCGCGGACGAGGTGGACATCGGCAAAACCATCCACCCACATCCCACCTTGGGCGAAAGCATCGGCCTGGCCGCCGAAGCGGCACATGGGACTTGCACGGATTTGATGCCCCAGAGGCAGCGACCTCAGCGTTCGCGCGACATCGTCCGGTTACCATGAGGGGTTGCCCCTCAGGGGCCTATTCATCGAGGAGTCAAACATGGCCAAAAGTCAGCAACGCAGCGGCAAAGAAGTCAAAAAACCCAAGCAGGACAAGAGTCCCGCCAAGCCCATTTCGCCAGGCGCGGTCATGCCCAGCGTCACCACCGTGGTGCCGGTTCGCGGCAAGTTGAAGAAACCAGGCTGAATCGCCAGCGCCAGCAATCAAGTTCAGATCTAGACTTTTTTTTGATGAAAGTCTAGAATTGGACCATGAGTGCTGCATTGCATCTTCCTCGGTCAGCTGCCGCGCCGCCTGCGTCTTCAGCCCAGCAAATGGGCGCGGCCGGCTTGCGGGCCTTTGCCCGAATCGCAGAGGCCTGGGATTTGAACACCGACGAGCAGTTGCGCCTTTTGGGCGAGCCTGCCCGCTCAAGCTACTTTGCCTGGCGCAAATCGCCCGACACCGCCCGCGTGGCACGCGACACGTTGGAGCGTCTGTCCAACCTGCTGGGCATCTACAAGTCTTTGCAGATCCTGCTGCCCGACCCAAAGGCGGCCGACGCCTGGGTGCGCCAGCCCAACACGGCGGAACTGTTCGGTGGCCGCTCAGCCCTGGACCGCATGCTGGCGGGCAATGTCAGTGATTTGAACCTGGTGCGTCGTTACCTGGACTCAGTTCGCAGTGGCGGCTGGGCATGACCCCAACGGCGCCTGAAGTCCGGCGTTTGCGCTGGCAGCCAGCCTATCGGATCGTGCCCACGCGCTACCCCACCGTGTACCTGTTCGACCGGGTGGCCCAGGCCGATGATTTCGACGCCTTGTATGCGCTGGAATCCTTGACCAACGAACGCATTCGCGATGAAGTGGGGCAGGTTGATCTGGTGTCAGCACAAGACCGCCTGGTCGGCCCAGGCTCCGGTCCTGTCATGGCGGCCTTCACCCACCTCAACCCGGAAGGCAGCCGGTTTTCAGACGGCAGCTACGGCGTGTTCTACGCTGCGCACGACAAAGACACGGCGGTGGCTGAGACCCAATACCACCACGCGCGATTTTTGGCCGCCACCAGTCAGTCGGCCATGCAATTGCCGATGCGGCTGTATGCCGTGAAGATCAGCGCTCAAGTGCATGACCTGCGGCCGCTGGACCCGGAGGGTGTCGATGTGCATGCCGTGGACAGCTACACCGCCTCTCGGGCATTGGGCAAGCAGTTGCGCCAGCAAGGCTCAGCAGGCGTGGCCTACCGCAGCGTGCGCCATCCGGGTGGCGAGTGCGTTGGCTTGTTCAAGCCCAAGGGCGCCAGCCTGTGCCTGCACGCCGCGCATTTGCTTTACGTCTGGAATGGCCAAGCCTTTGTCGATGTCTACGAAAAGCTCGGCGCATGAATGATCAGGGCAAGCGGAACACGAACAGCGCATTGCCTTCGCCGGCTTGCCATGGGTTGCGGCCGCCAAAGCTGCCGTAGCCCGAATTCACGAACAGGTCCTTGCCTGCAGGCACAGCGCCCACGGAGTCGATCGTGCCGCCCGTGCCAGCCACGCCATTGACGTCAACGACGCCCACAACGGTGTTGTAGGACCACAATTCTTCGCCGTTACTGGTGCGGAAGGCTTTGACTTCACCGTTCAGGCTGCCCGCCAGCAAGACATCGTTGGTCACCGACAGCGCGGCCGAGAACAAGGTGGCGTACTGCGTGCCTTGGTAGTCGTGCGTCAGGTGCTTTTCCCAGACCAAGTTGCCGGTGCTCAGGTCCAGCGCATACAGGCCAGGCTTGGCATTGGGCACCGGGCCCATGTTGTCACCGATGGCGGCTTGCAGGTCCAGCAGGTCGGCGATCGACAAGCGCTGGATCTTGTTCACCCAGATGTCGGTGACGGCAGCGTAGACGTTCTTGGTGTCAACGGCCATGCCCCAGTGAATACCGCCCAGGCTACCGCCAGTGCCAATGCGCCTGGACCAGTTCAGGGTGCCCGTCTTGGGGTTCAGTGAATACACGCCCCCATTCTTGGCGCCAGCAATGATGGCTTTGGTGCCGTTGGGCAAGGTGGCCAGGATGGGAGGCGCGCCAAAGTCGAAGTCACCACCTTCAGGGCGTGAGCAATGGCTGTCCAGACCGGAAGGGGCCTGGCAGGCCGCGTTCCACGCATCGCCCGCTGTCGATTGGTACACCCACTTGACCGCACCGGTGTTGATGTTCAGGGCGATGATCGAGTCGGAGTTGGTGGTGGCAGGCAAGCTCAGGTTCTGGCCCGTGCCGATGATGATCGAGCCATTGGCGGCATCGATCAGGGGGGTGCCCCACAAGCTCATGCCGTTGGGGCCACGGGTGCCGGTGTTGGCGTTGTACTTGGCGTCGGCCGAGGTGTGGTACGTCCATTTGACCTGGCCTGTGTACGGATCCACAGCCTGCAACATGCCGTGGCTGAAGCAGCAGGCGGTCAACAGATCGACCACCGTGGTGATGACTTCCTTGGTGGCCACGGGGATGAACAGCGTGCCGTTGTAGGCCTGGGGCGAGCCAGTGATGAAGTGGCGGCCCGTGTCGGTGCCGACGAAGTCTTTCCAGACCAGGGCGCCGGTCTTGGCGTTCACGCCATAGAAGTTGCCATAAAAGTCGCCGCCATAGACCATGGCAGGCTTGAGCAGCGTGGCAGGCAGGAAGTACACCGACGACGATCGGATGGCATTGCCGCCGATGAAGGGCGTGGTCTTGTCCAGGCCTGAATAGCGCCAGTACTCGCAGCCGTTGACGCGGTTGGCCGCCACGATGTCGCGGCCTTCAGAGAAGTACACCGTTTGCTGCGTGACCGCCGGGGCGCCTTTTTTCTCGATCGTGCCCTCGGCCACGTGCGTGTATGCCAGGGTCAGGCTCGCCACATTGGACGAGTTGATCGATGAAACCTGGTTGCGCGTGTTGGCGGAGTTGAACGCGAAGCCATTGGACAGCAGCGCGGAGCTGGTGTTGATGGTGTCGGTGCATGTGGCGGCTTGGGCATGGCCGGTGACAAACGTTGCCGCCGCAACGCAAGCCACGGTCATGAGTCGGCTCATTCGAGAGGTCATGGTGGTTCTTTCTTAATCAGGAAACGACTGTTATCACTTTTGTGAAGAATGGCACATGAATGTGTTGCGTTAAACCGTGGAAATCCCTGATCTCAGTGAAAGTCTCGGCTTTCGGTGGCCAGTCGGCCCAACAGGGCCGACAAATCGCGCAAATGGTGGGCGATCAGGTGCCGAACATCGCCTTCGCGCTGCCAGACACCGTACACGGCCAGCAGGCGTGAATGCAGTAACTCTTGGCGTTGGCGATCGCGCAGGTGTTTCCAGACGATGACGTTGACGGTGCCGGTTTCGTCTTCCAGAGTCACGAAAACCGCGCCGCCAGCGGTGGGCGGTTGCTGTCGGACGGTGACGATGCCGCAGGCGCGGGCCATTTTGCCGTGGGTGAGTTCACGCAAGGTTTGGGCGGACATCAGGCGCTGCTGGTCGAGTTGGGCTCGCAGCAAGGCCAGCGGATGGCGGCGCAAGGTCAGCCCGAGCGAGGCGTAATCGAACACGATCTCTTCGCCTTCGGGCGCGCAGGGCAGGGTCAGCAGGTCTTCATGGACGGGCGCTTCGCGCAGCAAAGCGGGGGCACGGTGCAAGGCGGCCGCTTCCCAGACCTGCTGGCGTCGGTGGCCGGCCAGGCTGATCAAGGCATCGGCCGCGGCCAGGTGGCGCATGTCGGATTGGTCAAGCCGGGCACGGCGCGACAGCTCTTCGACGTTCTTGAAAGGGCCTGCCTGCCGAGCTTCAATGATGCGCGTGGCGGCGTCCGATGACAGCCCGCCGACCATGGACAGGCCCAGGCGCGCAGACGGCTGCCGACTCTGATCGGTGAGGTCAACCAGGGTGCATTCCAGGCCACTGTGCACCACGTCGGGCGGAAGGACGGTCACGCCATGGCGCGCCGCATCCTGGACCAGTTGGCTGGGCGAGTAAAAGCCCAGGGGTTGGGCGTTGATCAGCGCGGCCAGGAAGATGGCGGGCTCGTGGCATTTGATCCAGGCGCTGTCGTAGACCAGCAAGGCGAAGCTGGCCGAGTGCGATTCGGGGAAACCGTAGGCGCCAAAGCCCTCGATCTGCTGGAAGATGCGTTCGGCGAATTCGGCGGTGTAGCCTTTGCTGGTCATCCCTTGGGTGATGCGTTGGTGGAACTGGTCGACGCTGCCATGGCGTTTCCAGGCCGCCATGGACCGGCGCAGGTCATCGGCCTCGCCAGCGGTGAAGCCCGCCGCGATCATGACCACCTGCATGACCTGCTCCTGGAAGATCGGGATACCGTGCGTGCGCGCCAGGGCGGGCTTCAGCAATTCAGGGCAGTCGTTGGGCTCCTGGCCGGAACGGCGCAACAGGTAGGGCTTGACCATGCCGCCCTGGATGGGCCCGGGCCTGACGAGCGCCACCTCTACCACCAGGTCGTAAAAGGTGCGCGGTTTCAGTTGCGCCAGCATGTTCATCTGCGCGCGGCTTTCGATCTGGAACACACCGATGGTGTCGGCCTGGCAGATCATGTCGAAGGTGGCCGTGTCTTTGTCAGGGATGTCTTGCAAGGCGAAAGTGCGGCCCCGCCTGATGCTGATGAAGTCCAGCGCGCGGCGCAAGGCCGAGAGCATGCCCAGCGCCAGCACATCGACCTTGAGCATGCGCAAGGCGTCCAGGTCATCCTTGTCCCACTGGATCACCGAGCGGTTGGGCATGCTGGCGTTTTCAATCGGCACCAGTTGGCACAGTGCTTTGCGGGCGATCACGAAGCCGCCGGTGTGCTGGCTGAGGTGGCGAGGAAAGCCGATCAGGATGCCGGTCAGCTCCTGCCATTGCTGGACGCGGCGTTCGGTTGGTTCAATCCCCATCTCGATCAAACGTTGCGGGTCGATGCCCCGGCCATCCCACCACTGGTGGTTCACGGCCACGCGTTCGATCACTTCGGCGTTGATCCCCAGCGCTTTGCCCACGTCGCGCAAGGCGCTGCGGGTGCGGTAGGTGATCACTGTAGCGGTCAGCGCGGTGCGGTCGCGGCCGTATTTGCCGTAGAGGTACTGGATGACTTCTTCGCGGCGCTGGTGCTCAAAATCGACGTCGATGTCGGGGGGCTCGTTGCGCTCGCGCGAGATGAAGCGCTCGAACAGCATCGTGTTGCGCGCCGGGTCGATCTCGGTGATGCCCAGGCAGTAGCACACGGTGGAGTTGGCGGCACTGCCACGTCCTTGGCACAGGATGCCCCTGGAGCGGGCAAAACGGACGATGTCGTGAACGGTGAGGAAGTACTTTTCAAAGCCCAGTTCGCTGATCAGGGCCAGTTCTTTCTCGATCTGGTTGGTCACCTCGGTGGGGGTGCCACCGGGGAAGCGGCCCAGGCATCCTTCTTGGGTCAATTGGCGCAGGTGGGCTGCGGCGGTTTCGCCGGCCGGGACGATCTCGTCCGGGTACTCATAGCTGAGTTCGTCCAGGCTGAAATGGCAACGCGCCACCACGTCTTGCGTGGCGGCCAGCAGGTCGGCGGGGTAACGCCGCGCCAGCCTCAAGCGGCTGCGCAAGTGCTGTTCGGCGTGAACTTGCAACGCCAAGCCGCAGTCAGGCAGCGATTTACCCAGGCGCGTGGCGGTCAGCACGTCTTGAAGGGGCTTGCGCGATCGCACGTGCATGTGGACATCGCCGCTGGCCAGCAGGGGCGCGCCACTTTGGAGCCCGAGCTCGCGCAGGCGGCTCAGCCACCAGTCATCGTCCAGGGCGTTGAGCAGCTCGACGGCCAGCCAACACCGGCCTGCAAAGTGGGCCTGCAGCCACTGGGCCTGCAGCCACTGGGCCTGTTGCTGCAACTGGGGCCATGGCGTGCGGCGGTGGGGCACCATCAGGATCAGGCAGTCTTGCAGGCTTGAGGGCGCGATGTCTTGCAGCTTGAGCGCGTCAAGCCCTTTGCCTGGCGTGGCGCACCGAAGCCGGGTGATGAACTCGCAGAGCTGACCATGGCCCTTGATGTGGCAAGCCAGGACCACGAGCTTGAAGTCGGGCTGGGCCTGCACCGTGAACTCGCTGCCGATGATCAACTTGAAATCGGGGAGCTTGCCGCCTTGGGCCAAGGCCTGTTCGCGCGCCTTGCGCAAGGCCAGGTGGGCGCGCACCACGCCCGCCACCGAGCAGTCATCGGTCAGGGCCAGGGCCGTGTAGCCCAGTGCCAAGGCACGGTCCACCAACTCACCCGGGTGCGCGGCGCCACGCAAAAAACCGAAGTTAGAGACGCAATGCAGCTCAGCGTAAGCGGGCAGGGCTGCACGGCTGGGCCGGCCCGTGGTCATCGTGGTCATGAAAAGATGCCGTGCAGGAACAAGGGGCTGGACTGGGTTTCCTGCACGTGCCGCTCGCGGAAGACCCACAACAACCCGGCTTGATCGTAGTGCGCCAGGTAGTAGTCGCGGGCCACGTTTTGATCATCCCACCAACCAGCCTCTACACGGTGGGGGCCCGCCAGCAATCGCAGTGGATTCAAACTCAAGGCTTGAGGTTGTGGCAGCAGCCAAGCGGGTTGCGGGTGATCAGCGATGGGCTGCCCCGGGGTGGCGTCGGTATTGATAGGGGCGCAAGAAGAGGGCAGGGCATCCGCCGCCGCAACCCAGTGCTGGGTGTGCTCGATCCGGTGGTCCGCCTGCACCACCGCTTGCCTGACGTGGTCCTTGCCCAGTCGGGCGGACAGCCGGTCCAACAGGGTGGACAAGGCCTGGCGCTGCTGGCGCTGTGCAGCGGGCGAAGCCAGGGCATCAGGCCCTGAGCCCAGGCCCAGCGTGCTGTGCTCCTGGAAAAGGCAATCGCTGTCGATGGCCAATGGTTCGATAGCATCAACGTGCAGGCTCAGGTCGCCCACCGGGCCGCCCAGCGTGGTGCGGTTCAGGTGTTCGGCCAGCAGGCGGTGCAGGCGGTCCAGGTCGCGCGAGGCCTCGGACAGGCGCATGACCAGTTCACCTTGCGGGGCCACGTCGCGGCGGTGGAAATCAAGTTGCCAGCGCAAGGTCAGGGCCCTGACGCCACTGTGGCGCCCCGCCAGCCAGGCGCACAAGGGCTGCAGCAGGCGCCGGGTCGCGAACACCAGCGAGGCGGCGGTGTCTACTCGGCCGGGTAACTCGAGCCGCAAATCGAATCGTTCCGGCGCCTGCACCCACTCAAAGGCTTCGGGCTTGGCACCATGCGCCTGGTCCAGCGCCAGCAGCAAGGCCGCGCCGAAACGGCGGCTCATGCCGTGCCGAGGCAGGCGACGAACATCGCCCAAGGTTTGGCAGCCCAACCGGGACAAGGTGGCCGCATGGGCTTGCACGGCACTGAGGGTGGACAAGGGCAGCTCGTCAAGGCGGTTGCTTTTGCCTTTGGTGGGCCTGCCGTAGCGGGCCCGCGCCAACGTGGCCAAGGCGGTGGGGCCGCACGCCCAACGACTCCACCCTAGTTGCGCCGCGCCCTGCACGATCAGGCGCTTCAGGTTTTGCGAGCCGCCAAACAGGCGCTGGCTGGCGTGCACCTCCATGACCACGGCCTCGTCCAGCAAGGCCACGCGGGGCGTGAACTGCAAGGCCCACCAGGCGAGCAACAAAGCAACCAGGCTGTCGTCAGGCGACGAGGCGGCTTCTTCGGGCAGCAGGGCGATCCAGAACAGCATGGGCCATCACCGCGGGCCGCAGCCCTTGAGTGGCATAGAACGCTGGATCAAGGGTTCCAGCCCGGCGGGCCAATGGGGCAGTTCAATGATGCGGTCGAGCAAGGGGCCGCGCCGCTTCAGGATGTTCACCCGCAGCGGAGGCGGCAGTTTGGGCGGGTGCCCGCTCACGTTTACTTCCAGCCGAAGCGGCGCGGCCGAGGCTTCAGTGCGCGAAGCCTGGCGCCTGAAGATGAAGGCCAGCGCGGGATGGTGCATGGCGCAGGCCTGCAGCCGCCGCAGCTGGTCAGACCGAGCCTGGGGCAACCAGGCCAGAACGGCGCTGACGCTGCGCGCTTTCAAAGCGTGCTCGGTGGCCCACAGGGCCTCGGTGGGCGTGCGGGTTTGAATCCAGACCAGGCGATCTTCGCGCAGGCCTTCGCGCCGCAAGGCTGGCAGGTGCGGGCTGTGCGGCGGGTTGACCAGCAGCACGGTGCCGCCTTGCGACACCAGCCGTGCCAGCCCCGGCGACAGCAGTCGCCATTCGGCATGCACCCCTGGCGCCTGCAACACCTCGGTCAAGGCCTGGCAGGGCCAGCCGCCACCCGGCAGTTCAGCATCCAGCGCCGCGTGGCCCGTTGACAGGACCGGTGTGGCCTGCCCACCCAGCGCATTGCCGCGCCACACCGTCTGGGCGATGTGGTCGGGCAAGACAGGGGGCTGGCGGGCGAGCGACATGGATGGCATAGATACTGTTTATTTATACAGTATCGTACCGCAGCCCAGCCACGCCGTGTTGAGAAAAAGGACGTCAGCGGGGTTTTCTGAACTCGTCCTCGATCCAAGCCGTGGCGGAGGCCATGTTCAGCTTGAACCCCACCGACACCCGCACCTGGGCCACCTGGTCACCGCCATCGTCGTGCGCGGCCAGCAGTGCATGCGGCTCGTACTCGTCGGCCACGATGTCGAGCGTCACACGCCACTGCTGCGCCGTCACCGTCACCACCACCTCCTTGTGCAAGGTGGCGTGCAGTTGCTGCTCGTGGCGGCGGATCACCTCCGAGGCCGTCTTGACCAAGGTGTTGAAGGCCGCCGTGTCCAGCGGCTTGGGGTTCTTCTTATCCCGCCCCATGGTCCAGGGGCCGACGAGGGCGGGTTCGGGTTCGCCATCGCGCAGCATCTCAACGGCCCAGCCATCGTCATCATTGTTCTTGATGACGCGGGCCGTCCAGCCGTTGTCGGACCACAGGCGGGCTTCTTTCACAGGTGTCGTTTCAGTCATCCGCCGATCTTACGTCTCAGGCTTTGCTCAAGCGGTTGAGCGCCTGCAAGGCATGCCAGGCGGCATCCAGCGGGCCATTGCTTGTCCGACCAGCTGGCGTGTCTGCCCATCCACTGTCACGGTCAAGCTCAGATGGGTCACCGCGCCGTGCTCTGCGATCTGGTGGCCCACAAGACGCTTGAGGTCAGCTTGCGCCCGGTGTCATCGGCCACGCGCTGCACGATGCCGCTGAATTCGATCTGCGCACGGCGCGGCAACACCAGCCCGTAGGCCGACTCCAGCAAATAAGTGATGCCGCCTTTGCCCGATTGGCTGTTACCCCGCACATCGGCCGGGTCGATGGGCAAGTAGGGCACGGCCCACCTGGGCCATCATGCCTTTGCGGATGGCATCCTGGTGCGATCCCGAAAACGCCGTGAAGACCACATCGCCCGCGGGCTGCCAGACCTCAGTGACCGCATTGCAGATGTCCAGAGCAAAGTCCAACTCGGTCGTGCTGAAGGTTTCTGGGCTGTATTGAAGCGACCAATGGGTTTCGGGGTGCTCGTCGGCCAGTTGCTTGATCAGGCACGCGGTGCGCCGCGCAGTGCTTCGAACGTGCGGCGCACCAGGTCTAAATCAGTCTGCGAGGCCGCAGGAAAAGCCACTTCGACTTCCTTGAAACCGAGGTTGACCAGGGTCTTGAACAGGCGCAGCTTGGTGGCGCTATCCATGGGCTCGAACAGCGCCTGGTTGCCATCGCGCAGGTCCGTGCTCATCCAGACGGGGCATCGGCGGGTTCATGGGTGCGGTGTCGGCGAACGATTCAGATTGAGCAAACCCGGTTGCGCCCCTGGTGTTTGGCGTCATACAGCGCGCGATCAGCCTTGGAGATCAAGCCATCGGGTGTGGCGCCAGGCATGGCCGCATTGCAGCAGGCCACGCCCAGGCTCACGGTGACCACCGCAAGCGTGGGCGATTTTGCATGCGCCATCGCCATGCCTTCCACCGCCTTGCGTAGCCGCTCGGCTGCCTGCAATGCCAGCGCCAAAGAGGTGTCGGGCAACACGGCAATGAACTCTTCCCCGCCATAGCGCGCCACCATGTCGCCTGGCTGGCGCAAGCTGTTCTGCATCACGCTGGCCAACTGACGCAGGCACTCGTCTCCTGCAGGATGGCCGTAATGATCGTTGTAAGGCTTGAAATGATCCACATCCATCATGATGATGACCACTTCGGTGCCGCCATGTTTGGCACGTTGCCACAGGTCTTGAAGGTACTCTTGAAAATGCCGGCGGTTGAACAGCGCGGTCAGCACATCCACCCGGGACAGCTGCTGTAACTTCAGGTTCACCTCGCTCAGGTCCTTGACCAGTGCGCGCTCGCGTTCGCTGAGCAGGTAGCGGCGACGCTTGTCGCGCTCCATCACGTAGTTGGCGCACAGCGAGAAGGCCACCGTGGCGGCGGTCAGTGAACAGATGGGCCACACCAGCCGGGGGTTGAAGTTGGGCAGCAACACCACGCCAACCACCTGAATGGCCAACACGGCCAAAGAAAAACCAAGTGCCGACCAAAAACGCAGGCGCTGGACCAGGTTGCCGTACATCACCACCACGGCAAAACCACCGTGGTAGAAATCGCTCAAAGGACTGTGGGTGATCGACAGGGCATAGGCCAGGGTGGCCGCAGCAAAGAGGCCGCTGACCAGTACAGCCGAATCAAGCACCACGGGATGGTGGACAAAAGGCCGATCACGGTGCAGCCACAGCAGCAGCAAGATGATCACGCTGAAGGGCGTGAAGATCAGCAAGCGCAAGGTGACCGCGATTGAAAATACGTCGGGGATCATCAGGTAGTCCGCGATCAGGAAGCCGTCGTACACCATCAGCGAAATCAAGCCGCTGATGATGAAATGCCGCAAACGCTGCTGAGGGTCCTGGCTAAGGAATTGATGTTCCAGCGCGGCCGGAAACTTCATCCACCGAAAGCCCAGGTTCAGCAAGTCCTGCACCTGGTTCATGCGCAGCTTGTCGGCCTCGATTGATGCCTGCGCCGCGCTCATGCGGTGCGCCCGGCATCAGGGTCTGGCCAGACGCGATTGCGCCCGCTGTTCTTGGCCCGGTAAAGCGACTCATCGGCCTTGGTCAACAGGGTTTTCTGGCTGGTGCCACGGTCGATCGGGCGCATGGCGGCCACGCCCACGCTGACCGTCACGAACGAGCTGGTCGGCGATCCCACATGAGGCACGCGAAGCCGTTCGATGGCCACCCTGATGCGATCCGCCGCCTGCAAGGCAACGGGCAGGGGCGTGCCAGTCAGGACGGCGATGAACTCTTCGCCGCCAAATCGGGCCACCAAATCACCCGGGCGCCGCAGCCGGCGTTTGAGGGTGCCGGCCACTTGCCGCAAGCATTCGTCTCCGGCGGGGTGGCCATAGTGGTCGTTGAAGGTCTTGAAGTGATCCACGTCGATCATGATCAAAGACACCTCGCTGCCATCCAGTTCGGCTCGTTCCCAGACTTGCGTCAGGAACTCGTCGAAATGCCGGCGGTTGGCCACTTGCGTGAGCAGGTCTGAGCGCGAAATCTTGTCCAGCCGCTCATTGGCGGTTTTCAGGGCCGCCAGCAGATTGGTTTCGCGGATTCGCAGCAGCCAGTTCTGGCGCTCGTCGCGCTCCAGGCTGTAGCAGCCAAACAAGGTGAAGGTCACGGTCGAGATCAGAACCAGGCCTGAGGGGACCATGACTTCGATGGGCGCGGGCGGGATAAAGCGCAGGGCCACCACCGTGCCGATGGCGATGAAAACGTCCAGCGCGACGGCCATCCAGAAACGCATTTGGGCCACGGAATGGCTGAACATCACGACCATGGCCAGCCCGACCAGGTAGGGGCCGGCCAAGGGATCCTTGCTGATGCTGGGCAGGTACAGGGCAATGCTGGCCGCCAACACGCCGGCCAACAGCACCAGGATTTCCCGGAAAAAGGGGTGCGGGGTTTTGATCAGCACGTACAGGCCGATCAGGCAAACCGGGGTGAACAAGCCTGTGCGCAACGTCACCGCTTGGGCAAAGACATCGGGGATCATCAACAGATCGGTCAGCAGGTAGCCATTGAACAAAATGACGACCAGTGCGGCGGTGATGATGATGACCCTCAGGCGGTCTGCGGCGGTATCGTGCTGAAAACGCCGTTCAAGTACAGCAGGAAACCGCAGCGTGGGAAAGCCGTTCGACAGCAACTGGTCGATTTGCTCAGCGGAGTCTGCGGAGACCGGACCGTAGTCAACCGGCGCAAGTTCAATCTCCCCAAAGCCGGTCGTGGGGACGAAATCGCGCGCGATAGGGCTGATGGACACCGAGGCAGATCCAGGCGTTTGCTGCTTAAAACCGTCGAACATACAACATGGTCACGAATGGCTGAGGCAGTGCCTGGGCCCATCATCATCAACCAATCACCATGGTCTGAGGGAATATTTTCCCCATTGAAGCTCGGGATGCAGGGACGAATACACGTGCATTCTTGCCATGAATTGCATTAAGGCGTCGTCCTCCAGAGCCTATTCGGCGTCCGATTTTCCAAACAAGTGCACAAACAGATCGTCGTCTGTGATCTCCCGCACCGAAAGTCCATCGACCGGCTCGCGAAACGGCGTGGCGGGTTGAGCTGGCAGCAAGGCGGCTGGCACGGGGTCTGAAAAATTGCCCCCCGGACCATTGCCATCCCCCGCCCGTTGCAAGCGCCATGACATGGAATCGGCCAAAGAGGGCGTGTCATCCCACTGCACAAAGCCAGGAGTCGGCTGAGCAGGGCGTTCGACTGGACAGGGTGGTGGTGGCGTTTTCATATGGAACTCAGCCTACCCAAAGTGGTTACAGATGAACACAAGATAAAAGCGCTTTTGAATGGCCAGTTCGCTCGGGTTAACCTCAGGGCTTGTGCAGAACATTCCGTCACCATGACCACGCCATCAGGCCTCTTTTCCGACTCATCTGAATCCGCAGGCTTCATGCGCTGCAGCTGGTGTCAGGCCACACCGGCCTACCGGCGCTACCACGACCACGAGTGGGGCTTTCCAGAAATTGATGATCGGCAGTTGTTCGAAAAGCTGTGCCTGGAAGGCTTTCAGGCCGGACTGAGCTGGCTCACCATCCTCAACAAGCGAGAGACTTTTAGGCAAGCCTTCGCCCAATTCGACATGGACCAGGTGGCCCAATTCGGCGACAGCGACATCGATCGATTGGTCCTGGATGCCGGCATCGTGCGGCACCGGGGCAAGATTGTCTCGACCATCAACAATGCGCGGCGGGCGATTGAGGTGCGCAAGGAGTTTGGTTCGCTGGCCGCCTATGTTTGGCGCTTTGATCCAGCACCACATGCGCGCCCCAAGGCGGTGATCTTTGAGGCGCTCAAGGCCATGGCCGTTGAACCGCAAGCCACGGCCTTGTCCAAGGACCTTAAAAAGCGCGGCTGGACCTTTGTCGGCCCCACCACCATGTACGCCTTCATGCAAGCCATGGGCATGGTCAATGACCACATCGAAGGCTGCGGCGTGCGCGAGGCAGCATCGGCCGCGCGGGCGGCCTTGAGCCCCGTCAAGCCGCCAGCTTCCTGACCCAGGCCACGTAGCGGTCCACCCAGCCCTGCAAGAACTGCTTGCTGTCTTCGTTGGCAATGCTGCCATCGGGGCCAAACAGGCCCTCCTTGGCTTGAACAAAAGCCTCGGGTTGGCCCAGTGTGGGCACATCCAGGTAGGCCAGCACATTGCGCAGATGCTGCTGGGCCAGGGATGTACCAATGGCGCCCACTGATACACCAATCACCCCCGCAGGCTTGCCTCCCCACACGCTTTGCCCGTAGGGGCGCGAGGCATGGTCGATGGCGTTCTTCAACACACCAGGGATGGAGCGGTTGTACTCAGGCGTGACGAACAGCAGGCCCTGAGCGGACTTGACTGCGGCCTTCAACCGTTTGACGGACTCCACCGGGCTGGCATCATCATCCTGGTTGTACAAGGGCAAATCGTCAATTCGGACATGCTCGAACGCGAAGTCGGCCGGGGCCAGTTTGGCCAGTGCGATGGCCAATTGGTGGTTGAACGACGCTTTGCGCAGACTGCCCACCACGACCGCGATTTTGATTTGACTCATGAAAGCTCCTTTGCCTTTGGATTGCTGGATTCAGCCTTGATTAAAGCGTCATTGCGATCAAGCTGCATGACCTCATGGTGAACCCTGTCGGCCAGCAGGTTTTACGGCATGACAAAGCATGCACTTTCAGGAATGTTTAAGTGTGCCTTCAGAAGGATCGCCTCTGCGCGCTGAAGATGGTTGTTAGCAGTTGCATGAGGTTCCCATGGGGCAGACGGTTTTGGTCGTGGACGACAACGCCTTGAATCGCGAGCTATTGCGATTGGTGTTGGAGCAACAAGGGTATGGGGTTGTCGAAGCCAAGACGGCGGAAGACGCGCTGACCATGATCCGCGAAACCCGTCCTGCCTTGGTGCTGATGGACTGCCATCTGCCGGGCATGGATGGCCTGACGGCCACGCGTGAGCTCAAAGGCATTGAGGCCACTTGCGGCATCCCGGTGGTCGCGGTGACTGCGCATGCCATGCCAGGTGACCGGGATCGGGCCTTGGCGGCGGGCTGCAATGAGTACATCTCCAAACCCGTGGATTTTTCCCGCCTGATCGACATCGTCAGCAAACTGGTGCCCCAGTCACCCTGAGCCGTGGTGCGGCCTCCAGGGCCACCAGCGCTTCTTCGAGCGTTTCAACGCACTCCATCTCTGGCTGCCGGGAATGGTCAGTGATTGATGAACGGCTTGCAGGTCGCCATCGTCATCGTTGACCTCGGCAGAGAAGTTGGCCCACCACACGGTGGTGCGACAAGCTGTAAACAGGCTGAAAGCCTTGCATTTCGGTGGCGCCGGCCAAAGCTTGAGCCACCCTACATGCGCGCCAGAGCCTCTCGGATGCGCCGGATTGTCTGATCCATGGGGGCCTTGCTGGAAACTTCGAGCCCCAACTGCCGCGCGATGTCATTGACCTTGACCGGGTTCAGCGGCAAGCCACCGTCGTCAATGGCCTTGATCAACGATTGTGCCCGCTGCATTTCCGCAGAACACGCGGGGCGAGGGCAGAAAAGGCGGGTCAACTGTTTGAGGTACTGCACGGCCACCGTTTTTTCAGCGAAACACGCCCATGGCATCGGCCAGGCAGGCCATCTGCTGCTTGACGCTTTCGGACGCTGCGGCGCCTTGCTCCTGTTCTTCACGGTGACGGTCATCTGCTCCATCGACGAGGCCGTTTCTTCTACGCTGGCCGCGGCCTGCTCGGTGCGCGAGCTCAGGTCGTTATTGCCCTGGGGGATCTCATTCGTGGCCGTTTGCACACTCAGCACCTGGTTGCGAACATCATCAATGACCCAGCGGAACATCAGGCCCAGTTGACCGATCGTGCGCATGGTCATGCCGATTTCATCGACGCGGTTCATGTACAAGGCCGTTTGGTTATCGCCCGAAGCGACAGTGCAGCCACGGCGCCAGAGAAACCTAAAAGTGCCATGCCGCCAGCCAGCCCCACTGCCCATGCCGCGCCAACCAATGCCGGCACCTGCAACAGCAGGGTGGATCGGATGTGCCATCGCGCGGGCATGGTCAGGAACGGGGAAGTCCAACCAGCCAGCCCGGAGCGCACAATCAAACCCTTGTGGAATTGGCGGTTGCCAGCGTTGCCTTCGCGGAAATCGCGGTACAGGCCTTCTGCCGTGGCAATCTCTTCGTTGGATGCCTTGATGCAAACCGACATGTACCCGGTCTGCTGGCCATGGCGCACCAAGGGCGTGGCATTGGCGCGCAACCAATGGTGGTCGCCATTCTTGCGGCGTTTTTTGACCAGCGCCGTCCAGGGCTCGCCAGCTTTGAGGGTGGACCACATGTCGGCAACCTCAAACGCTCGTTGAGTCAGGGGTTGTTTATCACGCATGTGGTCGCCTTGAATGAGTGATGGAGCCGGTCACTGCGTGCGATCCGCCGGTGAAATCATGTTTGAATGTTTGCATGTTCGGGCGATATGGAATCTTCTTTAGAACATGCGGTTTGAGGAGTATTTCTGGATTTCCCGGCTTCAGCCGGCTTGGAAACGGTCGCGCAATGGGTTCATAATTGTGCCCATCCAAGCTGCCGTCGGATCAAGAAACCAACGTGTCACACCCAGTCCACATAGCCGTTGTTGATGATGAGCCCGAGATCACGCAATTGCTGGGCAACTACCTCACCGGTCATGGGTTCCGTGTCAGCAAGCTCCATTCCGGCGCGGCCTTGATGGCGATGATGGCGCTGGATGCGCCGAAGGTGGTGCTGCTGGACCTGGGCCTGCCCGGCGAAGACGGTTTGAGCATCGCCCGACAGCTTCGCGAAAAATGGCATTGCGGCCTGTTGATCGTGACCGGCCGTGGCGACCCGGTGGACAAGGTGGTCGGCCTTGAATTGGGCGCAGATGACTACGTCACCAAGCCCTTTGACCTGCGCGAACTGCTGGCCCGAACCAAGGCGGTTTTGCGCAGAATCGCACTGCCCGCCAACGAGCCCGCCATGTCGGCCACGCACCAGGTCCATGACGCATGGCGTTTCCTGAGTTGGACCTTTGACCAAGGTGCCCGCCGCCTCTTGGCCCCGCAAGGTGACGAGGTGCCACTGACCAGTGGCGAGTTCGATCTGCTCGCGGTGTTCCTGCAGCATCCCGGGCGCGTGCTGTCCCGAGATTTTTTGTTGGAACACACCCGAGGGCGTGAGGCGGGGCCCTTCGACCGCACGATTGATGTGCAAGTTGGGCGCCTTCGCAAAAAGCTGGAAGAAGACTCGCAGGATCCCAAGATCATCAAGTCAGTGCGTGGGGCAGGGTACGTCTTCGTGCCGATCGTCAGCGCCGCATCATGAACCATCACTTGCCGCCAGAGCTTGACCAGGTTTCGGTGTTCCAGTCGATCTTCAAGGCCTATCCCGATGCCCTTTTGCTGGTGGACGGCGGCGGCATGATCGTGATGTCCAACCCGGCTGCCACCGAGCTGCTGGGCTACGGCTTGGACGAACTGGTGGGGCTCGCGGTGGATGCCCTGGTGCCCGATGCCATTCGGCCCCGGCATGCCAACTACCGGCAAGCCTACAGCCACAAACCGCATGCCCGCCCGATGGGCACGCAGATGGACCTGGTGGCCAAACGCAAAGACGGCTCGGAGGTGATGGTCGAGATTGCACTCAGCCCACTCAAAGACCTCGGCCTTCCCTATGTGGTCACCGCCATCCGGGGCATCGGGGCGTATCCACGGGTCAAGCAGGCTTTGCAACGCGCCCGATACAGCGACTATGTGGCGCGTTTAGGGCGGCTGGCGGTGGACATGCGCGACCCCCAAGAGCTCATGCAAGAGGTGCCCGTGATGGCCACCGACGCTTTGCAGGTCGAGTCCAGCGCGGTCTACCTGCTGGATTCCAGTCGCTTGCATTTTCACGTGGCCAGTGGCGTGGGCTTGGTAGGAGAAGAGCCATTGCACGCCCGCATTCCCAGCACGCCTGATCGCATGCCGGGCCATGTTTTGGCCAACCATGCCCCGGTGCTGGTGCACGATGGCCGCACTGAAAAGCGCTTCAGCGTATTGCCGGCCTACCTGGAGGCCGGGCTGATCAGTGGCTTGGCCGTGCCGCTGACTGATCGTGGCAGGACCGTGGGCGTGCTCGTCGTCAGGTCCAAGCAAGCGGCCCGTTTCGGTGACGACGAAATCCGCTTCCTGGAATCGGTCGGGAACCTGCTGGCCAGCACTTTGCAGCGCGCGCAAACCGAAGAAGCGCTAAGGCATTCCCAGCGTCTGGACAGCGTCGGGCAACTCACCGGCGGCATCGCGCACGATTTCAATAACCTGCTGACCGTCATCCAGGGCAACCTCCAGGTGCTGGAAGAATTGCCCGCCATCACCGCTGATCCGCATGCCCAGCAGCTGCTGGGCGCGGCCTTGCGGGCGGGCAAGCGAAGCGCCGAGTTGACCAGCAAACTCCTGGCCTTTTCTCGCCGGCAGGTTCTGCAACCCGGGCGCGTCGATGTTGTCGCCCAGTTGTACTCTTTGGCCGACATGCTGCGCCGCACTTTGGATCAGCGCATTCAGATCAGCTTGGAGGTGGACGAGTCATGCCCCCCATGCCTGGCCGACCCGGGCCAACTGGAAGCCGCACTGCTCAACCTGGCCATCAACGCTCGCGACGCGATGCCTGATGGCGGCACGCTGACCATTGCCTGCAAAGGCTGCGACGCATTGCCCAGCGATCTTCAACCCGAGGTCGCGGATGCGGAAGGGCTGTCGACTCCCCAGCCCTGTGTCCAGATCTCACTGACAGACACGGGCACGGGCATGTCCGAAGAGGTCAAGAAGCGCGCGTTCGAGCCCTTTTTCACGACCAAAGAAGCGGGTCGAGGCACGGGCTTGGGTTTGAGCACGGTCTATGGTTTTGCCAGGCAGTCGCGGGGTGCGGTGGCGATTGACAGCACCGTCGGTGTCGGCACAACCTTGACCTTGTACATCCCCGCACCACCTCAAGAAAACGAGCCTGAGTTGCCGCCAGCCGCATCCACACACCTTGTGCCGGTGGGCCTAAGAGTGATCCTGGTTGAAGACGACGCGGAGGTCAGGGCGGTTGTGCAGCGCTTTCTCGAAGCACTGGGCTGCCAGGTCACGCCTTTTGCCAGCGCAGAAGAGGCCTTGATCGGTTTCGATGCCGGTGAGGATGCTCAACTCTTGCTGACCGACATCGCCTTGGGGCCGGGCATGCGCGGCATGGAGTTGGCCAAGATGGCGCAAGCGCGCTGGCCCGCCTTGGCCATCATCCTGATGTCGGGGTTCTCATCTGAACTGCTGGACGCCAACCGCGATGCACCCGAACATTGGGAGTTGCTCCAGAAGCCTTACGGCCGAGATGAACTGGCCAATGCCATCGCCAAAGTCACCTCGGCATCACCTCACTGAAGCGTGGCTGTGCGGGCGGCAGGCAAGCTGCTTTCAATGAAGGCCACCAGTTGCGTCACGTCGGGGATGAGGATGTCGCGCCGGCCTTTGGCCGTGAAGCCGATCAGGTTCTTGCTGGCCAAGCGGGTCAAGGCGCGGCTGACAGTTTCCAGCGTCATGCCCAGGTAGTTGCCAATCTCTGCGCGGGTCATGCGCAGGGTGATCTGGTCGGTGCGCAAACCACGTTGGGCCAGCGACTCGGCCCAGTACCGCAGGAAGTCGGCCACCCGGGCATCCGCAGACAGGGTGCACAGCGCCAACAGCGAGTCCCGGTCGCGTGTGATTTCGCGGCTCATGGATTCGTGGAGCAGTGCCAGCAAGGCTGGCTGTGCCGCAGCGGCCTGGCACAAGGCCTCGTAGCTCAGGCACCAGACATCAGCGGTGTCCATCGCGATGGCATCGCAGCCATAGCGGCCTCGCGCAATGCCGTCAAAGCCCAGCCAGTCGCCCTTGAAGTGCAAGCCGACGACTTGTTCCCGGCCGTCTTGTGATGAATTGATGGTTTTGAAAATGCCCGAGTTGAGCACGTACAGATACTTGAAGGGTTGCCCGGCCTCATAAACCTTGTCACCCGCATGAACCAGGCGCCGCTGAATTTTCACTGCTTGTTGCAGCAGACGCAGGCTGCCCGCAATCCGCTCGCTCACCACCGTGGCATCCGTGTTTCTCCATCCCAGATCCGCCATCGTCGCGACGGCGAACGGCGGGTGAGCGGGCAGGGCAGCAGTGTGGGTGGAGGTGGAGGTGGAGGTGGAGGTGGTCATTGGCGACTTTCTCTGGACGGTGCGTTGGAGGGTGTCTGTCTATGCTGCCAAGTCTAGAAATGGCGGATCAATGACGTGCCAACGCTCTGTCTCGCTGCGTAACGTTGCGTAACGTTGCGTAAACGGTTTGTATCAAGGCGGCGCCATTTGACCTGCGTCAAGCCCGGCGGCCTCCTTGCCCCTTAGCCTCTGACCACCGCAGATCATCATCCCGATGCATGCCTCATGGCCATCCAATGTGAGCATCTACCTCGACTACAAAGCGCTGAATGTCCCGAACGGCCTGAACGCACAGCAGGTCGAAGCTTTGCGCTGCGTGGCGGACAGCCTGGCTGCACCCAGCACGGGTGGGGCGCCGCAAATGCTGCTTCGCGGCAAGAACATCGCCCTCGTCTGTGGGCAATCAGATTTGGACGATGCCAGTGTTTTTGAGCGCGCCGCCATTGGCCTGGGTGCCCGCGTGGCCCGGATCCGCTCCAGCGACGCGGGCCTGGCACCTGGGGCCGAACTCATTGCCACGGCGCGGATGTTGGGGAGGCTGTATGACGCAGTCGAATGCCAGGGCGTGGATGACGAGGTGCTTGCACAGCTGGAGCAACATGCCAGCACCGTGGTGTACAAGGCCATTGGCTCGCCCCGGCATGACGCTTTCAGGCAGTTCGATCACATCAGGCGCCAGGCCCTGGCGCACCTTGCCAGCACGGCCCATGACGAACAGGGTTGCCGAGAGGCCTTCATCCAGGCGGTGCTGCTGAGCACCCTGCGCTGACCCCATGAACACCTTGGCGAAGCCCCAACCGATCTCCATGCCCGAGGGCCAGGTGGCGGTGCTGGACGACGAAGTGGAAGCCGCGCGGTTCACGCGGTGGACGTCCGTGGCCAATGGCCGGCGCCTTGGTGAGTCATCCTTGCGCATCGGCGGCATGCACTGTGCGGCTTGCGCATCGACCCTTGAGCACGCACTCCAAAGCGTGCCCGGCGTGACCGCGGTGCGCGTCAGCGCAGCGGGTCAATGCGCGACCGTCTCTTGGGATGTTGGGCTGACCCGCCCCTCTGCGCTGGTGCAGGCCATCGAACAAGCAGGCTACAGCGCAACACCCGACACCGTGGCCGGCGCGCGGGCCATGCGTTTGAAAGAATCACGCGATGCGCTTTGGCGCCTGTTCGTGGCCTCTTTTTGCGCCATGCAGGTCATGATGCTGGCCACACCCTCTTACGTCAGCGCAGCTGGCCAACTCGCACCCGACTTGAAGCAGTTGCTGGATTGGGGCAGTTGGCTGCTCACGCTGCCCGTGATGATCTTTGCCGCAGCCCCTTTCCTGACGGGCGCCTGGCGCTCAATGCGGCATGGCCGAATCGGGATGGACGTGCCGGCCGCGCTGGGCATGCTCGTCGCCTTCATCGCCAGCAGTGGGGCCACTTTTGATCCAGGCGGCTTGTTCGGCCACGAGGTCTACTTTGACTCGCTGACCATGTTCATCAGCTTTCTGCTGGGCGGTCGATACCTTGAAATGCGTGCCCGCCATCATGCCGAGCGCTCGCTCGAAGACACCGTCGGGCGGCTGCCAGAAGTGGCGCTGCGCGAGAACCCGGACGGCAGCGTGGCCGCGATCAGTGTGCTGCGCTTGCAGCGTGGCGACATCGTTCGCGTGCCGGTGGGCGGGGCTTTCTGCGCCGATGGTGCATTGACCCAAGGCCAAACAAGCGCGGATGAATCGCTGCTGACGGGTGAGTCTGCGCCGGTGCAAAAGGCGGTGGGCGATGTCGTGGTGGCCGGAAGCCTGAACTTGGGCGCGCCAGTCGCCATGCGGGTTGAGCACGTCGGGGCCGACACCCGCTATGAAGCGATCGTCGCCATGATGCGTGATGCCCGCACACAGCGCCCCTTGGCAACCAACGAAGGTGACCGCTGGGCAGCGCCTTTCCTCTGGGCCATCTTGGTGCTGGCCGCCTTGGCAGCAGCAGCCTGGAGCGTGATCGATCCATCCAGGGCCGTCTGGGTGGCAGTCTCTGTGCTGATCGTGACTTGTCCGTGTGCATTGTCACTGGCTGCACCCTCGGCCATGTTGTCGGCGGCCATGGCCATGGCCAAGCAAGGCCTGCTGCTGCGCCGTGTCGAGGCCATTGAAGGTCTGGCCCGCATGCAAGTCTTGTTCATCGACAAAACCGGCACCTTGACCGAAGCCCGGCGCCAGCGCGCCACCATGATCCGCACAGGCCACGATGGACGCTGGACAGACGACGCCGTGCGCAGGCAGGCCGCCTCATTGGCCGCGTGGTCAACCCATCCGCTGGCGCAGGTTCTGGCACAGGAGCCTGCCCAGGCCACCACGACCTGGCATGGCCTGTTTGAAACACCGGGCCAAGGCATCGAGGGCTGCGCGGGTGATGGATCGATCTGGCGTTTGGGCCGGGCATCGCCAGGCCTGCCAGTGGCCGCCAATGATGGCGCCGAGGCAGAAACCTGGCTGAGCCGGAACGGCCAACCCGTGGCCTGCTTCCGATTCACCGAAACCGTGAGAGTGGGGGCCGTCGAGGCGGTCAGGGCCCTTGAACAGGACGGTGTGAGAGTCATCCTGTTGTCGGGCGACAGCTTGGATCGTGTGAACCAAATGGGCCGTTTGCTGGGCCTGCTTGATGGCCAAGGCGGCATGGCCCCGCAGGACAAATTGGCCGCGGTGAAAGTGGCGCAGGCGCGTGGCGAGCACGTGGCCATGCTGGGTGATGGCATCAATGACGCCCCAGTTCTGGCGCAGGCCGACACTTCCATCGCCATGGGCGAGGGCGCACAAATTGCCCGAGCCCAGGCCGACGGCGTGTTGGTCACCAATGACTTGCAGGACGTGGTCCGCGCACGCGCCCTGGCCAAGCGAACGTTGCGCGTCATGCGCCAGAACGTCATCTGGGCTGCGTCTTACAACGCTGCTTGCGTGCCTTTGGCCCTGCTGGGTTGGTTGCCGCCCTGGGCCGCCGGTCTGGGCATGGCCACCAGCTCACTGCTGGTCGTACTCAACTCACTGCGCCTTTCGCGCTGAACGGGCATGGACATCCTCTACCTGTTGATCCCCCTGTCTTCGGTGCTGGTGCTGGGCATTTTGGGCGTCTTTGCCTGGGCACTGCATTCCGGCCAGTTTGACGATGTTGAGCAGCACGGCGAGCAGATTCTGGATGCCGCGCAAGAACCGGTTGATTTGCATCAAGGTGCTTGAAGGCGCTTCATCCAACAATCTGCACTGAGCAAGAAAGCAGAGGTGATTGATGGCTGACAACACACGAACGATCATGGGGCCGCCCACGCTGCCGTGGTGGCGCATTCGAATGGTGTGGCTGGTGATCAGCGGCCCGGCCATCGTCGTCGTCGCGGGCTTCATCACCTTGGCCCTGGCCATTGATGGCGGTGACCAGCCCGTGCCCAACCCAGGATCGGCCGCGCTGGCGGCCCGCCGCTGACACCAACGCCATGCAGTGGCCCTTGATCCTCGCCGGCTTGGCCATGGGCGTGGCCGCCACACCGCATTGCGCCGTCATGTGCGCGGCACCTTGCTCAGCCTTGACCGGTGGCGATAAGCACAGCACCACCAGTTTTCAAGTGGGGCGCCTGATCAGCTACATGCTGGTGGGCTCACTCGCCGCGTGCAGCGTGGCCACCCTGGGTGTGTGGAGTGAGGCGGTGCCTGCACTGCGGCCGTTGTGGACGCTGCTTCATCTGGCCTTCATGGGGTTGGGCCTCTGGTGGGTGCTCACCGGAGAACAACCCGCCTGGCTGAGGCGCGATGACACCGTGTCCATCATCCGCATGCCGGGCCGCCAATCGCCCGTGCTGCGCGCCGGCTTGTCGGGCTTGGTGTGGGCTGCTTGGCCCTGCGCCGCATTGCAAGCCGCTTTGGTGCTGGCGGCGTTGGCCAACACGCCTTTGGCTGGTGCCATGGTGATGGGCGCCTTTGCAGTGGCCTCCATGCCTGGCTTGCTGCTCGCGCCTTGGGCGTGGAAACACTGGCAGGCCCATCACGGCACAACGCCTTCCCCCGGACAGCTCTCGCTGCACGGGTTTCGCATTGCCGGGCTCGGCTTGGTACTCGCCTGCGGGTGGGCCTTGACGCACGACCTCTGGCAGCGCTTTGCAACCTGGTGCGCAACATGATGATCAGCGTCAAAGGCCCAACGGGGCCCCTGCCCAACAATCTCGGTAGACCCTTCAATTCTCAATCTCAAGCTCGAAAAACGAAAGGATGCGCCGAATGGCCGCTCTAAAATCTGCCGTGGTCAGCTATGACGACTGGCCTGTTCGACAGTTCGCACTGGCCGCGGTGCTGTGGGGCGTGGTCGGCATGTCTGTCGGTATCCTGATCGCTGCACAACTGGCCTGGCCCGACCTGACCGCCAACATCCCCTGGCTCAGCTATGGGCGCCTCAGGCCCTTGCACACCAACGCGGTGATCTTCGCCTTTGGCGGATGCGCTTTGTTTGCCACGTCTTACCACGTGGCCCAACGCACGGGTCAGACTCGCTTGTTCGCGCCAGCCTTGGCCAAGTTCACATTCTGGGGATGGCAAGCCGTCATCGTGGCGGCCGCGATCACGCTGCCGATGGGCTACACGCAAGGCAAGGAATACGCCGAGCTGGAATGGCCCATCGACATTCTGATCACGATCGTGTGGGTCTCTTACGCGATCGTTTTCTTTGGCACCATCGCCAAGCGGCAGGTTCGCCACATCTACGTGGCCAACTGGTTCTTTGGCGCGTTCATCCTGGCAGTGGCCTTGCTGCACGTGGTCAACAGTGCGGTCATGCCCGTGAGTCTGTGGAAGAGCTACTCGGCTTACGCAGGCGTGCAAGACGCGATGGTGCAATGGTGGTATGGCCACAATGCCGTCGGCTTCTTCCTCACCGCCGGCTTCCTGGGCATGATGTATTACTACATCCCCAAGCAGGCTGAACGGCCGGTGTACTCGTACCGCCTTTCGATCGTGCACTTCTGGGCGCTGATCTTCACCTACATGTGGGCGGGCCCGCACCACTTGCACTACACCGCCTTGCCCGACTGGACTCAATCGGTGGGCATGGTGTTCTCGCTGGTGCTGCTGGCGCCCAGCTGGGGCGGCATGATCAACGGCGTGATGACCTTGTCGGGCGCCTGGTACAAGCTGCGTGACGACGCCATCCTCAAGTTCCTGATCGTGGCCTTGTCTTTCTACGGCATGGCCACGTTCGAGGGCCCAATGATGTCCATCAAGACCGTCAATGCGCTGTCGCATTACACGGATTGGACGATTGGCCACGTGCACGCCGGGGCCTTGGGCTGGGTTGGCTTCATCACCATGGGCTCGCTGTACTACCTCATCCCCCGCATGTTCGGGCGGACCACCATGTTCAGCGTCAAGGCGATTGAGATTCACTTCTGGATCGCGACACTGGGCGTCGTCCTGTACATCGCGGCCATGTGGATCGCTGGTGTGATGCAAGGCTTGATGTGGCGTGCGGTGAACCCCGATGGCACTTTGGTGTACAGCTTCATCGAAAGCGTGAAGGCCACCTTCCCGTTCTACGTGGTGCGCCTGGCAGGTGGCCTGCTTTACCTCAGTGGCATGCTGCTCATGGCGTGGAACGTTGTAATGACTGTGCGCGCTGGCAAGCCGGTCATTGCGCAGGTTCCTGCCACCAAGCCTGAAGGGCACGTTAACCCAGCCCGGGGACACGAAAAGATCGAGACCAACAATGGCCTGATGATCGTCTTGATCCTGTTGGTGGTGGCCGTGGGCGGCATGGTTGAAATCGTGCCCTTGTTCTTTCAGCGCTCCACCACCGAAGCCGTGGCCGGCCTTAAGCCTTACACCGCCTTGCAACTGGCGGGCAGGGATGTCTACCTGCGCGAAGGTTGCTACAACTGCCACTCGCAGATGATCCGCGCCTTGCAGTCGGAAACATTGCGCTACGGCCACTACTCCATGGCGGGCGAGTTCGTCTACGACCGGCCATTCCAATGGGGCAGCAAGCGCACCGGACCTGACTTGGCGCGCGTTGGGGGCAAGTACAGCGATGAATGGCACCGCATCCACCTGACCAGCCCACGCGACCTGGTCCCTGAATCCAACATGG
The DNA here is from genome assembly GCF_014378415.1 of Aquabacterium sp. Classification (GTDB taxonomy): domain Bacteria; phylum Pseudomonadota; class Gammaproteobacteria; order Burkholderiales; family Burkholderiaceae_C; genus Aquabacterium. The sequence goes on along the minus strand of NZ_JACMNS010000125.1, from coordinate 8,408 downwards.
CGGCTTACCCGTGGTTGGCCACCAATCAAGTCGATCCTGCCAGCATGCCGCCTCGCTTGACGGCCATGAAGCGACTGGGCGTGCCTTACTCGCAGGCCGAAGTCGATGCCTCGTCAGAAGCCGTGCAGGGCAAGAGCGAGCTGGATGCGCTCATCGCCTACCTGCAGGTGCTGGGCACCCAACTGAAGTAACACGGAGACCCCACATGGACATCAATGACATGCGCGTCCTGGTCACCCTGGCCAGTTTCATCAGCTTTGGCGGCATCGCCGTTTGGGCCTGCTGGCCCAGCCATCGCGCCGATTTCGAAGCCGCCGCACAACTGCCTTTCAGCGGCGAGGAGCCACAGTCGTGAGTGATTTCATCAGCAGCGGCTGGTCCGTCTATGTGGCCGCAGCCACCATCATTGGTTTGTTGGCCTGCTTGGCCTTGTTGATCATTGCAGCAAGGCGCAAGGTCATTCCAGGAGACAACACCACCGGCCATGTCTGGGACGAAGACCTGCGCGAATTGAACAACCCCTTGCCACGCTGGTGGATGAGTCTGTTTGTGGCCACGGTGGTGTTCGCCTTTGCCTACTTGGCGCTCTATCCTGGCTTGGGCAGCGCGCGTGGCTACTTTGGCTGGAGCACCAATGGCCAGCACGCATCTGAAGTGCAAGCCGCGCGAGCCTTGAGTGCCCCGCTTTACGCCAAGTTCGCAGGCTTGCCGGCCGCCAAACTGGCGCAAGATCCGCAGGCGATGGGCATTGGCGAGCGCCTGTTCGTGAACAACTGCGCCACCTGCCATGGCTCGGACGCGCGGGGCAGCAAAGGCTTTCCCGACCTCACCGACAGCGACTGGATTCACGGTGGAACCATCGACAAAATCGAAGAAACCATCACGAAGGGGCGGATTGGCATGATGCCCCCCATGGCCGCGGCCGTGGGCACGGAGGCGGATGTGCGCAACCTGGCCAACTACGTTTTGAGCCTGTCGGGCGGTGCTCACAACAACATCGCGGCGCAGTTGGGCCGGTCGTCATTCTCGGCCTGCGCGGCCTGTCATGGTGTGGATGGCAAAGGCAATCAGGCCATCGGTGCCCCCAATCTGACCGACAAGGTCTGGCTGCATGGCTGGGGCGAGGACGCCGTCATGAGCATGATCAAGAACGGCAAGACCAACCAGATGCCGGCCCACGGCAACCGTTTGAGCGCCGAGCAGATCCACGTCCTGGCGGCGTATGTCTGGCAAATGTCTCAACCCAAGGTGGAGAGCGTTGCCTCGCAACGATAGACGCACCATGGCTGGAACGGAAAAGAAGGCTTCGTCGGCACGGGTCATACCGATCGTTCCGGTGCAACTCGTGTCGCTGTACGAGAAGCAGCCCAAGATCCACCCACGCGCCGTTCATGGCTGGTTTGCCGCCTGGCGCTGGAGCTTGGTCTGGTTGACCCAAATCTTGTTCTATGGATTGGCCTGGTTGCCATGGAACGGTCGTCAAGCTTTGCTGTTTGACCTGACCGCCAAGCGCTTTTTCATCTTTGACCTGGTGTTGTACCCGCAGGACTTCATTTACCTGACGGGGTTGCTGGTCATCTGCGCCTTTGCGCTGTTCCTGTTCACCGCTGTGGCCGGGCGCCTGTGGTGCGGTTACGCGTGCCCTCAAACGGTCTACACCGAAATATTCCTGTGGACCGAGCGCCTGTTCGAAGGAGACCGCAGCCAACGCCTCAAGCTGGACGCAGGCCCTTGGGGCTGGCAAAAGCTTTGGCGAAAGTGCGGCAAACACTTCACCTGGGGCGCCATCGCCTTGTGGACGGGCTTCACCTTCGTGGGCTACTTCACACCGATCAGGACGCTGGCCGCCGAAGTCACCCAGTTCAATTTGGGGCCATGGGAAACCTTCTGGGTGCTGTTCTATGGGCTGGCCACTTATGGCAACGCCGGCTATCTGCGCGAGCAGGTCTGCAAGTACATGTGCCCCTATGCGCGCTTTCAGAGCGCCATGTTTGACCGCGACACCCTGGTCATCAGCTATGACCAGGCGCGTGGCGACCCTCGCGGCACTCGGGCCCGCAGTGCCGACCTTCAGCAACTGGGCCTGGGCGATTGCATTGACTGCGGCCTGTGCGTGCAAGTGTGCCCAACCGGCATCGACATCCGAGAGGGCTTGCAGTACGAGTGCATCGGTTGTGCTGCTTGCATTGACGTCTGCGACAGTGTCATGGACAAGATGCACTACCCGCGTGGCTTGATCCAGTACGCCACGCAAAATGGCATCGAGAAAAAACTCACTTCGCGCCAGATGCGGGCCCGCATGCTGCGGCCCCGCATCCTCATTTACAGCGGCATCCTGACGGCCATTGCCCTGGCGCTGGCGGCCAGCTTGGCCATGAAAAGTCCGTTCAAGGTCGATGTGGTGAGAGACCGCGGCTCCCTGGCCCGGATCGCAGGGGAGGGCAACGTTGAAAACGTCTACCGCCTGCAACTGATGAACGCGACTGAGCAAACTCAGCGGCTGCAGGTGCAGGTCAGCGGCCTGCCTGGGGCCAAGGTCACCGGCGTGGCCGAGATCCAGGTGGAGGCCACCCAAGCGCGCTGGTTCCCGATCGTGGTCCAGGTGCCGCATGAATCTGCCCGCCAACTGAGCCCTGGCGCGCACCCGATTCAGTTTCGAATCGAGCGACTGGCCAATGGCGATGGCCAGAGTGGCAACGCCAGCGTGGTAGAAAAATCCACCTTCGTCATCCCTCGTTGAAAGCTGCTCATGGCGTTCGGATCCGCGTGCGGTGCAACTGACGCCCATTGACGCAAGGTGCCCAGCTATGGCGCCAAACACCGCTGATTTGAGACTTATGTCACAAGAAACCGGTTTGGTTGTCATGGCGGTTTTGTCTGAATTAAAGGGTGCCAACAAAAGTACGATATCCCGAAGACAAAAGCTAATTCGCACCAAGTTTCGCCACTGATGGACTTTCAGCCGCGCCAATCCAGCCGTGGTTCCTGCAAAGGATTACTCAATGTCTAGTTACCCCCGTCCTGCCTCTGGCCGCGCTAAAGATGGCAGCGGCTTTGGCGAATTTTTCCGGTATCACGGCTGGCTTGCCCCAGGAGTGCGACTTTTTCGCAGCATCAGTTTTCCATCCAAGGCTGCTTGCATCGCCATGGCCTTCGTGGTGCCACTGCTGTTCATGTTGTTCTTCATTTGGACAAGCGCTCGCGCGCAGATCGAGTTTGCCAGCTCGGAGCGACAGGGCGTGACCTACGCAAGGCCACTGGTCGACTTGATCAAACTGGCCCAGCAGCGTCGTCGCTCGGTCGTCACCAACGCACCCGAACTGGCCGAGCTTCAGGACAAGGTCGCAGCCGCCTTTGACAAGGTCAAAGCAAAGCACGATGAGCTCGGTACAGCGTTCAATGACACCAAAGAGTACGAGGCTTTGGCGCAAGCTCACCAAGCCCTGATGCAAAGCGCAGTAGCCGCCATGCCCGACGAAACCTTCAAGCACCACTCCAACTACATCACAGCCATCATCGACCTTATCGGCCAGGTCGCCAACGGCTCGCAACTTACCCTTGATCCCGACCTCGACACCTTCCACATGATGAACATGTCGGTACTGAGGGGGCCGCTACAGTACGAGAACACTGCCAAGTTGCGAGGCATGGGCGCCATGATTCTAAAAACGAACGAGTTGACGCCGCAACGTCGTGACTTGATGAGCAAGTGGCTGGCTCAGCTGGACATGCTCGAAAAAGACGTGGAAAGCTCCTACCGACGCAGCATTGAGTTCACGCCCGAGGTCGCCCAGTTGTTTGACATGAAAGGAACCAATGCCGCAGCCCTTGCTTTCAGTGAGGCAGTGCGCCAGCAGGTGATGGGGCAGGCTCTGAGCGGTGATGCCGCAACATTACTGGCGCTGGGCAATGCGGCGGTTGATCAGCAAATTAAACTGTCATTGCAGGTCATGGATCGGCTTGACTCTCAACTGCAGGCCCGCATTGACCGCTTGCAGTCAACACTGATCAGCCAGTTGGCCTTTACCGCTTTTTTTGTCGGCTTGGCGGGCTACCTGATGCTGTCTTTCTACAAGGTGATGATGGGCGGCTTGCATGAGGTGTCAGGCCACCTGCAAGCCATCACCAAAGGCAATCTGTCCACGGCCCCCAAACCTTGGGGCAATGATGAAGCCGCACGACTGATGATCACCTTGGGTGAAATGCAGAACAGCCTTCGCAGGATTGTGGGCGTGGTGCTTGATGGTGCGGCCAACGTGCAAGCCGCTAGCAATGAAATCGCATCTGCCTCGTTAAACTTGTCTCAACGAACCGAGCAATCTGCAGCCAGCCTGCAGCAAACAACCGCCAGCATGGAGCAGATCAAGGGCTCCATGAAGCACTCGTCTGACATGGTTAATGTTGCATCAGGCAGCGCCGAGGCCAACGCATTGGCCGCCGATCACGGAGGCGTGGCCATTGCCAAGGTGGTGCACACGATGCAGGGCATTCGCGAATCGTCGAGCAAGATCAGCGAAATCATCAGCGTGATCGATGGCATCGCTTTTCAGACCAACATCCTGGCCCTCAACGCTGCCGTGGAATCGGCCCGAGCTGGCGAGCATGGGCGCGGTTTTGCGGTGGTCGCGTCAGAGGTGAGGGCGCTGGCTGGTCGCTCAGCCCTGGCGGCCAAAGAAATCAAATCACTGATCGGATCGAGCATGACGCAGGTGGAGACAGGCTCCGCCGTGGTGGCCAAAGCTGGCGAAAGCATGCGGGCCGTCGTTGACAATGCCGCGAAAATCTCCAAGCTGATGAAAGAGATTGCCGAGGACACGCGCCACCAGAATCAGGGCGTTGGCGAGGTGACCGCAGCGGTGCGCATCCTGGACGACTCCACTCAGCAGAATGCTGCCTTGGTGGAAGAAACCGCAGCCGCCTCTGGCTCGTTGGCGGACCAGGCGCAACGACTCAGCAACGAGGTCAGCTTTTTCAAGTTGATTTAGGTGGCCAAGTGGCTTTGCTTAGAGCTTTCCGCTCCCAGTCAGCCACTGGACCACCTTCTCGACTTGTTGGGATCCATGGGGATGAGACAGCAGGCCCTCGACAACGTAGGTGCCCACGGTGGCCATGACAGAGGCCTTCGCTTTTGACATCCCTTTAGACACCATTTGAAGAACGAGCATTTGGTCCAGCATGGCGTGAAAACGATCATGCCAATCCCGGATCGTTTCTGATTTATCCAACCGTGCATGCACGGTTGAAATGAGCTTGCTTGCTTGCTGGAGTTCCGTCAGCAGCCAAAGCACCTGATCACCAAAAGACTGACGCTGCATGGTTGCAAGCTGAGCGACCGCTCGATTGACCAAGCGGTCCAAGATGGCCACCAGCAAGTCGTCTTTGCTGGCGAAATACCAGTAGAGGGTATTCGGTGCCACACCAGCTGCCTTCGCGATCGCGGCCATTGATGTCGACTCATAGCCGTCAACCAGAAACAGCATGCAAGCTGCTTGCTCGATCTGCTCGCGCTTCACTTCTGAGTCAACTTCACGCTTGTTCTTTGCCATGGTCGCCATCCTAAACCAACATCTTGAATGGCGTTCAACAAATGGTTATACTTGGCCATGTTGAACGTCATTCAAGATCATGAAAACAGCAAGCGTTTCCTCTTCACTCGTTGAGTCTGATTTGTTGGCCATGAGTGTCAAAGAACTCATGTCGCTGTTTGCCAAGTCGCCCGCACCAACGGTGCAGCAAATGGATGGCGAGTTCGCGGCGCGCCTGCTGGCTCAGCCTGGCAAGCTGGCGCAGGTCATCGGCAACGTCACGGTCAACAACCCGATCATGCCGGGGCGCTGGCTTTGCAAGGCCTTCAAGCCCATCTCTGGCGAACGTGGCCGCGGCTACAACGCCTTTGCGCACCTCGGGCGCAAGGTGCAGCGTTTTCCAATGGAAACGCTGATTGCGCCATCTCGCTTTGACGGTCGTCCTGCCTACACCCTGGTGTATGCGTCATTTCGGTCCATGTGCGGCGCCGTGAACATGGTGGATGAAGTCCGACAAGTTGGGCCTGACCTTTATCTGGGCATTGGCACCTGGGGCTTCACAGACGCCCAGCGGCGCATTCCGCTGCCCTTTGTCCTTCGTGGCCCCATCGCGCCCTGTGCGGGTGACATTGGCGCGCACAAAAAAAGCTTTGACGTCCGTCAAGCCATCCCGGCATTGCATCCTCGCCGTAAAGCCCTGATCACTGGCGCCTCTGCAGGCATTGGTGCCACTTTTGCGCATCAACTGGCCGCCAGCGGCTACGACTTGCTGCTCGCCGCTCGCCGTGGCGATCGGCTGCAAAACTTGGCAGACCAACTGTCCAAGCAGTACTCGGTTCAGTGCGAAGTCTTGTCGGTCGATCTTGCCAGTTCGGATGCCGCCACGGTTGTGATGGATCACCTCGACAAGCTCAACTGGACAATCGATTTCCTCGTCAATAATGCAGGCCTGTCAGGTCACTCGAAGTTCGCCGAGGCGTCCTGGTCGCAGTTGAATGGTGAGATCCAGTTGATGATGACCACCCTGACTGAACTGACGCATCGCATCGCGCCCGGCATGATTGAGCGTCGTTGGGGGCGAATCATCAACGTGTCATCCCTGGCAGCCTTGTCGCCGCCAGGAGAGAGCCTCTTGTACTCGGCGATCAAGACCTACGTCATGGTGCTGTCGCAGTCGCTGGACATGGAGTTCAAGCCCCATGGCGTCCACGTGACGGCGCTTTGCCCCGGTTTCACGCACAGCGAGTTCCACGATGTGATGGGCACCAGAGACACCGCCAATCATCTGCCTGCCTTGATGTGGCAGCAGCCACAAGATGTGGTTCGCGCAGGCATCGCTGCCGTGATGGCCGGCAAGCCGGTGTGCGTGCCAGGCTTGTCCAACAAGATCTTGGCCGCAGTAATGCGCCCCATGCCGCTTTGGCTGGGCTACTTGGCAGGGCGCACATTCAATCCATTCAAGTAAGGCTCACCATGTCGTTCATGATTTACGGCGCCAATGGCTACACCGGGGAGCTCATTGCTCGCGAAGCAGTCGCACGTGGCATGAAGCCCATCCTCGCTGGACGCACCAGAGCCAAGGTCGAGCGCCTGGCAAGCGAATTGAATCTGGAATGCCGCATCTTTGATTTGGGCAGCCCAGCCAGCATCGTGCAGCAACTGCACGGTGTCACCGTTGTGCTGCTCACGGCGGGGCCGTTTTCTGCCACGAGCCAACCGATGGTTCGGGCCTGCATTGAGGCAAGGGCGCACTACTTGGACATCACCGGCGAGATCGACGTGTTCGAAGAGGTGCACCGCGCTCACAGCGATGCACAAAAGGCCGGCGTGGTGCTTTGTCCCGGCGTGGGCTTCGATGTGATTCCGACTGACTGTGTGGCAGCGGCGTTGAAGGAAGCGCTGCCTGATGCCGTGCAGTTGAGTCTAGGCTTTGACACCACGGTCAGCCTCTCACCAGGCACGATGAAGACAACTTTGGAAAGCACGCCTCAGGGCGGCAGAGTGCGTCGACATGGCCACCTCGTTCGCGTGCCACTGGCCCATGAAGTCAGAAGGATCGACTTCGGGCGTGGCGAGCGCTTGGCCGTGGCCGTGCCTTGGGGGGATGTCTCAACGGCCTTTCACACCACGGGTATTCCGAATATCACGGTCTACGTTCCTGCCAGCCGCTTGGCTGTTTTTGGCATGAAGCTTGGCAATGTGTTTGGCCCTTTCCTGGCGATGTCACTGGTTCAGCGCGCTCTTACAAAGCTGGTTTCCTTGACAGTCAAGGGCCCCGATGAGGCAGCCCGAGCCCGCATGCCAGCCTACGTGTGGGGCGAAGCGATCAACGCTCAAGGAGAACGCCGCACAGCTCGTGTGAAAACAGCCAATGGCTACACCCTCACGATTCCCGGCGCACTTGCCGTGACGGCCTTCCTGCTCAGCAACGATGCACCCGGAGGTTTCACGACACCATCCCGATTGATGGGGCATGGGATGTTGGCGCAGCTTCCTGGTGGAGGCCAGATCATCATTGAATGAAGCTCGACCAGGGCGCTTCGAACTCCTTGAGCGGTGGAATTGATTCTGATGCGGCGGGCCGCACTCAGAACGACGCCCAATCATCGGTGCCGGTCTTGGCATGGGCACTGACCTGTACGTTCGGCGCCGGGCTCCGTGCAAATTCGGCGTTTGGCTTTGGCTGGAAGACCGGGCGGGCTACGTTCTTGGCCCGAGTCGGGCCGCGTCGTTCACCGGGATGCGTCGCTGCTGGTGCCGCTGTGTTGAAGGCGGCTACATGTCTCGCTTGCCCTGACAGTTTGAACACGGCCACAGCCTCCACCAGTTGCTTCGCCTGTCTCTTCAGGCTTTCGGCTGCGGCGGCGCTCTGCTCAACCAGTG
>NZ_JACMNS010000124.1 GCF_014378415.1 Aquabacterium sp. | reverse complement strand
GGACGCGGCGACCGATGGCGCCGTGGCCGACCAGTTGTTCGCCAATGGGATCACGCCCATTGAGGTCAAGCACGCAGGTGCAGTGCCGGTCGCGGCACCGGCCAATCAACCCGAGTGGCTCAAGGCGCTGACCGAGGTGCCGATCAAGGAGGTGGACATCCTCGTGCTATCACGCCAGATGTACACGCTGCAAAAGGCGGGCGTGCCCATCTTGCGCGCCTTGGCGGGGCTGGAGTCGTCTCACGAAAAACCGGCCATGGTGGCCTTGCTGGCCGATGTGCGGGCCAGCCTGGACCAGGGCAAGGACCTGTCGACGGCTTTCGGGCGCCACCCCAAGCACTTCAGTGGCTTCTACCTGGCCATGATCCGGGTGGGTGAAATGACGGGGCACTTGGCCGATGTTTTCCTTCGGCTGAGCGAACACATGGAGTTTGAGTTGGACACGCGGGCGCGCATCAAGCAAGCCTTGCGCTACCCCACCATGGTGATCAGCGCCATCGCCATCGCCATCGTGCTGATCAACATTTTCGTGATCCCGACTTTCGCGACCGTGTTTGCAGGCTTCAAGGCCGAACTGCCGATCATGACCAAGGGCTTGCTGGCGTTCTCGGCCTTCATGGTGGCTTACTGGCCGGCCATGCTGGCCGCAGCCGTGGGCACCTTCTTTGGTGTGCGCTCGTACATCGCCACGCCAGACGGCCGCTATCGGTGGGACCGCCACAAGCTGCGCCTGCCCATCGTGGGCAACATCATCATGAAGGCGACCCTGTCACGTTTCGCGCGCAGCTTCGCGCTGTCGTCGCGCGCGGGCGTGCCCATCAGCCAGGCACTCACCGTGGTCGCCATGACCGTGGACAACGCCTTCATCGGCAGCCGCATTGACCAGATGCTTGTTGGGGTGGAGCGTGGCGAGAGCATCTCGCGCTGCGCCACGGCCGCCGGGGTGTTCACGCCCATCGTGCTGCAAATGATTGCCGTGGGCGAGGAAACGGGCGAGCTGGACGCGCTGCTGGTTGAAGTGGCGCAGATGTACGAGCGTGAGACCGACTACGCAATCCAGGGCCTGTCTTCGGCGATCGAGCCCATCTTGCTGTGTGTGGTGGGTGCGCTGGTGCTGATGTTGGCGTTGGGGGTGTTCCTGCCTTTGTGGAGCTTGGGGCAGGCTGCCATGGGAAAAGGTTGACCAAGCGCGTATTTGAGGCATGAAGAAGCAATCTGGTTTTACCTTGATAGAGCTGGTGATAGTGATCGTGCTCATCGGCGTGCTCGCGGCTGTCGGGTTGCCCAAATACATCGACGTGAAAAGCGAAGCGCAACAAAAAGCCGTGGATTCCATTGCGGGCTCACTGGGTGTGGCCTCGGCTGCGAACCAAGCGGCTCGTCAGGTCAACGTGGCCCATGGCGTGCCGATTACCGATTGCACCGACGTGGCCAATGCGCTGGCCGGTGGTCGGCCCATCGGCTACACCATCGCAACCGATCCAGTGGCACCCGGTTCATCGGTCGAATGCTCCCTGACGCTGGACGCTGGTGGGCAGATCGCCAGGTTCTGGGCACAAGGCATCAATTGATTCGTGAATTAAGTGGCATTCATAGCCGCTTTTCTGAGTTCAGTCTTCCTTTCAAAATCCGATAAACATTTACCAACACTGATTTTTCTTGATCAGCAGTCCAACCTTGCCAATACAAGCGAGTCGTACATGAAACAACAATCTGGTTTTACCTTAATCGAACTGGTCATGGTGATCGTGATCATTGGTGTTCTGTCGGCAGTTGCCTTGCCCAAGTTCATCAGCCTGAAAGGCGACGCACAGCAAGCGGCCGTGGACGGCGTGGCCGGTGCCCTGAGCTCGGCGTCCGCCATCAACTATGGTTCCCGCAAGATCGGTAGCACGAGTGCCCTGGCGGCCACCGTCGCGGTGACCAATTGCACCGGCGTCGAAGCCACCCTGCAAGGAGGCCTCCTGCCCACTGGCGGTTTTTCAATCGGGGCCGCCGCGATCGCCGCTGACGCCACCTCGGCAGCCTGCGTCTTGACGGGTCCGGGACCCAAGACCGCCACTTTCACCGGCCACGGCATTCTTTGAGTTGGCGACATGAGGATCGGCAGCCGTCCGGGTGCATGGCATCGGTCACACCATGCCATCACCTGACCATGATCCCCCACCGCCAGCCCCGAGGTTTCACCCTGGTCGAGCTGGTGATGGTGATCGTGGTGATAGGCATTCTGGCGGTGTTTGTCATGCCCAAGATGCTGGACCTCACCATGTGGCGCTTGAAGGCCTTTGGCGATGAGTTCGTGGCTCAAACGCTGTCAGTGGAGCGCCTGGCGCTGGCCCAGCGCCGCCCCATCCTGGCAACGATCGCCCCCACGGGTGTCACCTACACCTATGTCACGGGCGGGGCCACCGTGGCGTCGTTGCCCTGCCCCACGGCCATCACCTCATGCATCAGCGAAGCCACCCGCACGGTGACCTTCAACACCGGCAACAGCGGCAGCGCGGTCACCTCCACCGGCAGCGCCATCACGGTCACGGTTGCGTCGGGCAGCTACTCGCAGGCCTACAAGATCGAGACCGAAACAGGCTTGATTTACCCGTCTCCTTAGCACCTTGCCCAGGCTCGGCGCGTCCTAGCATGAGGCGCCCGAGCCCATCGATCAACGGAGTTCTCTCGTGCCCACCTTGCCCGCCACTTGCACCGCATTGTCTGCCTGCCGCGTCAACGCGGCGGGGCCCGGGGCGCCTGCTCGCGACCGCTCGCGTGGCATATCGCTGGTGGAGTTGGTGATGTTCATCGTGATCGTGGGCGCTGCCATCGCGGGCATGCTGCCTGTGTTCATCCAGGCCACCGCCGCCAGCGCCGACCCAATGATCCGCCGTCAAGCCCTGGCCGTGGCCGAGTCGCTGATGGCCGAGGTGATGCTGATGCCCGTCACCTTCTGCGACCCCGATGACGACAACGCCGAAACCGCGACCAGCAGCGTCGGTTGCGCGACCACGGCCGAGGCGCTGGGCGTTGAAGCCGGAGAGAACCGCTACGGCACGCCGCAGTTCGACAACGTCAACGACTACAACGGTTTTTCGATGTCGGGCATCAAGGACATCACCAACACGGCGGTCACCGGGCTGTCCAACTACAACGTGTCGATCGCCGTGGCGGCCGCCGCGCTGGGCTCGATCACAGCGGGGTCGGGCGACGCCTTGCTCATCACGGTCACTGTCACTGGCCCAAGCAGCACCACTGTCGTGCTCGATGGCTACAGGAGCCGGCATGCGCCCAACTCGCCGTAGCATCGACGCCGCCCAGAGTGGCTTCACGCTGGTCGAAATGGTGATCGTCATCGTCATCACCGGCATCATCGGCAGCGTGGTGGCCATGTTCATCGTCAGTCCGATCAAGGGCTACATCAGCACTGCCGCCCGGGCGGGCATGGTTGACAACGCCGACTTGGCCTTGCGCCGCATGGGGCGAGACCTGCGCAGCGCCACGCCCAACAGCGTGCGCGTGGCGGCCAGCAACCTGAGCATCGAGTTCATCCCATTGACGGGCACCGCGCGCTATTACACCGAAGGCTCGGGGCGGCTCGACTTCGGCACCATCGACACCGCCTTCGACCTCATCGGCCCTGGGCTGACGCTCACGGCATCGCAAAATCTGGTGTTCTACAACCTGGGCCCCACGGTGGCCGATGCGAACGCCTATGCCGACAACTCGTCCGCCCTGGCCCAGGCCAGCTCCAATCGGCGCACCAGCACCACGGCCGCAGGCACCGCCACATCGGTCACGATGTCGTCGTCGGCCGGCTTGCCCGTGAATGACAGCGCCCCGCCTTACCGCGTCTATGCTGTCAACCAGCCAGTAACCTACCGATGTGACTTGGCGGCCGGCACGTTGACCCGCTATTGGAACTATGGCTTCCTGGCCAGCCAGCCCGACCCACCCGTCGGTGCGACCACGGCCATCGTGGCCAAGGGCGTGAGCGCCTGCACCTTCAGCTACGACTCGTCGGTCATCGCCACGCGTGCCGGGCTGGTCACCTTGCGCCTGTCACTGGCGGCCAACCCCTTTGGCGGTGGCACCGAAACCGTGAATCTTTACCATGCCGTCCATGTCAGCAACCTGCCCTGAGCCGCCAAGCCGCGGCTTCACCATGGTCAGCGCGCTGTTCCTGATCGTGGTGCTGGCCGCCTTGGGCGCCGCCATCAGCAAAATCAGCGTGCGCCAGCACACCGGCTCGGCCACCAACCTGAACACTGCGCAGGCCGTGCTCGCCGCACGCGCCGGCTTGGAATGGGGCGCCTATCAAGCCCTGCGCAATCCCGCCCCCCCAGCCGCCGCGCCCGCATGCTTCAGCAACACAAACATGAGCTTGGCCGGTACTTTGTCCGGAATGACCGTCACAGTCAGTTGCACTCGGACGCCCGGTGCCGGTACTGTTAGCGATGGGGGCACGGCCCTTGTTTTCTACCAACTGGTGGCCAACGCGTGCAACGCGCCCACAGCCGGGGCTTGCCCCGCCTCAGGCGCCTTGCAGCCAACGTATGTTGAAAGGCAACTGACATGGGTCATCAGCCGCTGAGCACCCGGCGCCTGCTGGGCCACCATGCCTTGATGCTGGCTTTTTTTCTGGCGGCCATGCTTTGCGCAGTGTCATCAGCCCGCGCGGCCGCTTATGTCTTCCCAGGCACATTGCCATCAGGCTGCAGTGCCAATGTGGCCGTGTACACCTGCAACGCCACCGTGACGCTGAGCAGCGCCGACACCATCACGGTCAACTCACCTAAGCCCGCCACGATCAACATCACCGGCAACTTGACCGTCAATGCAGCACAGATCAACAGTGCAGGCAGCGCCGCCGACCTGACCATCACTGTCACTGGCGCGCTGTCGGCCACAGCCGGTGCGGTCATCAAAGCCAATGTGACCGCAGGCAGTGTTTCAAGCCACGGTGCAGTCAGCTATGGAGGCTCCCTGACAACGACTGGTTCCGGCTTCGTCAACCTTGACGCGGGCACCACCGTGATCGGCACCCTCACCACCAGCACGGGTGCGATCACCTTGAACCACGGGACGGTTGGCACCTACACCACCGTTGGCAGCATCAACAGCGGCGGCACGGTCACGCTCAACTCGTACAACAGTGTTTTGGGAAACACCACGGGTTATCTGATTTCTTCGGCCGGCCACACCAACTATGGCGGCAACATCACGTCCACCACCACTTATGTCAGCCTGGGGGGGACCGCCGGGGTCACCGGCTCCATCACATCGCAAACCTCTGTGGACACGGGCACCTATTCCTCCATTGGAGGATCGATCACGGCAAACACCAGTTATGTGGCCTTGAGTGGCCACACGACGGTGGGGGGCTCCGTCATCTCGAACTCCTACGTCGATACCGGATCCTATTCATCCATCACGGGCTCACTCACGACCACGGCATCAGGCACGTACATCGACATCCACGACAACACCACCGTCGGCGGATCGATGACTTCCAAAACTTACATCAGCATGATCAGCGGCAGCACGGTCGGTGGCGACATGCTGGCTGGTTCAACGATCTTCATGGGCACAGGCAGCTCCGCCACAAGTTCATGCTTGCGCTCCACCAGCTCAGGGTTGATCAACATTCCTTCTGCGGCTTCGGTGGGTGGCGCATGCTGCGGTACCGCCCCCGCTTGCACCAATACTTGCGTCAGCAGTAATCCAAAACCGCCGGCATGCCCGGCGTCAGGCGTGGCCAGCTATACCGTGGTGCCCGCCACCACCAGCCCGTCCACCTGCTCTGCAGTGACCATCACCATCACGGCGCGCACCTCCGCGCCGGCCACCTACACCGGCTACACGGGCACCATCAACCTCAGCACCTCGACCGGCAAGGGCGACTGGGCCCTGGGCGCCACGCCCACGCCATCGGGCACGCTGAACAAGGGCACGGCCAACAGCGGCACGGCCACCTACACCTACGTGGCGGGCGACAGCGGCGTCATCAAGCTCACCTTGACCAACACCCAGGCCAACAGCCTGACAGTGACGGTGGTGGACAGCGTGATCGTCGGCTCGTCCACCACTTCTGCTTCGATGGCCTTCAGCGACAACGCCTTCACCATCGCCGAAGACCTGTCCAGCACGATCGCAGGCAGTGACGTGGTGGTGGCCGGCCGCAATCACGACTTTCAAGTCACCGCGATCAAGAAAGACACCAGCACCGGAGCTTGCGGCACCGCCACCACTTACACCGGCGCCAAGACGCTGAAGATGTGGCGCACGGACTCGGGCAGCACCTGGACCGCACCCACGGTGGTATCGCCCTCGCTGACCATCCCCAGCAGCACGCCGGGCGCCAGCAACTTGTCACTGACCTTCACCAATGGCGTGGCCACTTTCAACATGGGCACCACCGACATCGGCCGCTACAGCCTGACCTTGCGCGACGCGACCGGCGCCTTTGCGTCCGGGAACATCGACGGTTCGACCAACACCCTAACGGTACGGCCCTTCTCGGTCGTGGTCAGCGGCATCTCGCAAGGCGCCACGATCAATCCCAATGGCTCGGCGTACACCGACACCGTCTTTGCCAAAGCCGGATCGAGCTTTCAGGCCACGGTGGCCGGCTACCTGTGGTCTTCCACGGCGGACACCAGTGTGGCTGGTGGCGATGGCGTGCCCGATGGCAGCGCCACGCTGGCACAGATCACGGCGGGGGGCGTGGCGCCATCGTTCTCCAGCACCGTGACCCTGTCACCCGCGGCGGCCAGCCAGACGCCCGCCACCGGCGTGCTGGGCACCTTGAGCAATGGCACGGTGAGCAGCTTTGCCAGCGGCAGCAGCACACCGGCCACGCTGCAGTACAGCGAAGTGGGCAGCTTCATGCTCAATACCACCGGCGTGGTCAGCAACTTCATCAGCAGCGGGCTGAGCCTGGATGCCACGGTTTTTAACGCGGCGGGCGCCCAGAACGCACGCATCGGCCGGTTCAAGCCCTCGAATTTCGTGTTGACCGCAGCCAGCGCCACCCACCGGTCCGCGCTGGCTTGCAGCCCTGCTTCGGCATTCACTTACCAGGGCGAGCTCTTCCAGCTGGGCTTCACGCTGACGGCCCAGAACGCCAACAGCGCCACCACGGCCAACTACACCGGCACCTTTGCCAAGCTCGACCCGACCACGCCCACTAACTTTGCCTTGATCGGGTTGGCGGGCACGTTGCCCCTGCGCACCGGCGGCGGCACACCGCGCCTCAGCCTGGGCACGTCCACGGGCAGTTGGAGTAATGGGGTGGCCACGGGCATCACCTTGACAGCATTGGTGACCCGAGCTGCCGCCGCTGAAGGGGTGCTGAGCGCCAGCCTGGGCGTGGCACCGCAAGACAGCGATGCCACCGTGCTGAGCAGCTTCAACCTGGACAGCAGCTACCCCGCCGACTCCACCGACGCCGCCCTGATCGGCACACTGGACATCCGTTTTGGCCGCCTGCGCCTGTCGCCCGCCATCGGCCCCCAGGACCGCGACCTGCCTTTGACTTTGGCCGCCCAGCACTGGAACGGTTCATCCTTCATCACCAACACGGCGGACAGTTGCACCCGGATCGCGTCCACAGGCGTGAACTTCGGCCAGTACCGCCGAACCATCACGGCGGCCGACACCAGCGTGAAAACCAACCCGGTCACACTGGCGGCCGGCACGGGCACGCTTTGGCTGTACAAGCCATCAGTTGGCCACGCGGGCACCTACGACGTTACCCTGAGCCTGGGCAGCACCGCCACGGATGGCTCCTGCCTGACCAGCCTGGGCTCTGGCGTGGGCGACAGTGCCACGGTGGGGGCCGACCTGGCCTACCTGCGGGGAGCGTGGTGCGGCGCCACCTACGACAAGGACCCTTCGGCCCGGGCCACCTTTGGCTTGTTCCGTGGCGGCAACAACCTGGTTCAGCAGCAGGAAAACTACTGAACTGAGTTACCTGGCGACGGATTGGCACCATTGGTACCACTTATTCAGTCTTTTCCCACGACTTGCTCGCCCGTAACCTGAGGGCCAGGATGCGAATTTTCGCCATCCGAATCATTGAGCCCAAGCCGTGATCCAGCCCCCCCCCATCACCGTCGATGTTGAACCAAAATGGCCGCAGCCATGAAGCGCCTGCAGTGGCCGTGGCAGCGCGTGCGCAACCCCAACCGGCTGGTGGTGGCCGCCGCGCCAGCATGCTTCAGCAACACAAACATGACCTTGGCCGGTACTTTGGCCGGAATGACCGTCACAGTCAGTTGCACTCGGAAGCCCAATGCCGGTACTGTCAGCGATGGGGGCACGGCCCTGGTGTTCTGCCAACTGGTGGCCAATGCGTGCAACGTATGTTGAAAGGCAACTGACATGGGTCATCAGCCGCTGAGCGCTCATCGCCTGCTGAAGCAGGGCATCCAAAGCCTGGCTGCCCTGATGCTGGCCTGGGCAACCCTCCTCTGCACGATGTCATCGGCCCACGCCGTAGCCTATGTCTTCCCCGGTACATTGCCAGCAGGATGTACTGGTAGCGGTCCCACATATACCTGCATCAGCACCGTGACACTGGCCAG
>NZ_JACMNS010000123.1 GCF_014378415.1 Aquabacterium sp. | reverse complement strand
CGTGCCACCGAAGTTGGCGTAGTAGGTGTAGAACTTGGCGTTCAGGCCGGCGTCGTTGGCGGCCTTGACCAGCAGCGCCAGGTCGGAGCCCCAATTCCCGGTGATCACCGTGTCAGCGCCCGAGGCCTTGATCTTGGCCACATAGGGCGAGAAGTCACGCACCTGCGCCAGCGGGTGCAGGTCATCACCCACGATCTCGATGTCGGGGCGCTTGCGGGCCAAGTTGGCCTTGGCAAACTTGGACACCTGTTGGCCGTGGGCGTAGTTCTGGTTGATCAGGTAAACCTTCTTGATGTCGGCCTGGTCCTTCATGAAGGTGGTCAGCGCTTCCATCTTCATGGAGGTGTCGGCATCGAAGCGGAAGTGCCAGTAGCTGCACTTGCTGTTCGTCATGTCCGGATCCACCGCCGCGTAGTTCAGGTAGACCACCTCCTTGCCGGGATTGCGCTCGTTGTGTTTGTTCACGGCATCCAGCAGCGCCAGGCCGGCGCCCGAACCCAGGCCCTGAACCACATAACGCACGCCTTGGTCAACGGCCGACTTCAGGGCGTTGAGCGTCTCGGCAGGGCTGAGCTTGTTGTCGATGCTGATGATCTCAAACTTCACGCCAGCAGGATTGTTGGCATTGAGCTTTTCAGCGATGTACTGGTAGGTCTTGAGCTGGTTCTGGCCCACGCTGGCCATCAACCCTGACAACGGATCAATCCATGCGACCTTCACGGTCTCACCTTTTTGGGCCATGGCGGCACCAGCGCTCAGCGAGGCGGCCACGAAAATACTCAATGCTCGGCGTTGCAGATTCATGCTTTCCTCTTTGGGGTATCGACCAGACACGGAGATTACCCCCCTAAACCCGGGGGGTGCTTCAGGGATGACCCGGAATCTCAGACAAAACTTGAATTTATCTGCCATTTCCTCTGCAATCAATGCCCAGTGCTGTTGTACCGACCACAAAAAAGCGCCTCGAAAGGCGCTTTTTGATTCAAACCATTAAACCGTGGGCAGATTGTGGTCTTTGAACTGCTCTCGCAGCTTCAACTTGTAGATCTTGCCAGTGGCGGTGTGCGGGATCTCGTCGGTGAAGACCACATCGTCGGGCAACTGCCACTTGGGGATCTTGCCGTCATAGAAGGCCAGGATCTCTTCGCGCGTCACTTCGGCGCCGGGCTTCTTGACCACGACCAGCAGCGGGCGCTCGTCCCACTTGGGGTGGAAAGCAGCGATGGCTGCAGCCTCGTGCACGGCGGGGTGGCCCATGGCCACGTTTTCCAGGTCGATGGAGCTGATCCATTCGCCGCCCGACTTGATCACGTCCTTGGAGCGGTCGGTGACCTGCATGTAACCGTCGGCATCGATCGTGGCCACATCGCCCGTGGGGAACCAGCCATCGTGCAAAGGCGACTTGTCGACCTTGAAATAGCTGCTGATGACCCAGTGGCCACGCACCTCCAGATCGCCCGACGTTTTGCCATCCCAAGGCAGCACCTGGCCTTCGGCATCAACGATCCGCATGTCGACGCCGTAGATCACCTTGCCTTGTTTTTCCAGCAGACGATGCTGGGCCTCAACCGGCAAGTCGGCATGCTTGGACTTCAGACGGCCCAAGGTGCCCAGGGGCGACATCTCGGTCATGCCCCAGGCGTGGATCACCTGCACGCCGAACTCGTCTTCCAGCGTGCGGATCATGGCGGGCGGACAGGCCGCGCCGCCCACCACCGTGCGCTTGAAGGTGCTGAACTTCAAGTTGTTCTGCTTGACGTGGTTGATCAGGCCCAGCCAGATGGTGGGCACACCGGCACTGAAAGTGACCTTCTCTTTTTCGAACAGGTCGTACAGCGATGCGCCATCCAGATGGTGCCCTGGCAGCACCAGCTTGCAGCCGATCAGCGCGCCCGAGTAAGGCAGGCCCCAGGCGTTGACGTGGAACATGGGCACCACCGGCAGCACCGTGTCAACGGTGGACACCGACATGGCGTCAGGCAAGGCCGCCGCGTAGGCGTGCAGCACGGTCGAGCGGTTGGAATAGACCGCACCCTTGGGGTTGCCTGTCGTGCCCGAGGTGTAGCAAATGCTGGCGGCGGTGTTCTCGTCGAATTGCGGCCAGGTGTAGTGGCCGTCTTCGGCCTCGATCAGCTCTTCATAGCACAGCAGGTTGGGAATGGCGGTTTCGGCCGGCATGTGCGAGCGGGCCACCATCACCACCACGGCCTTGACCGTGGGCAGGCTGGGGATCAGCTTTTCGATCAGGGGCAGGATGTTCAGGTCAACGAACAGCACCTTGTCTTCGGCGTCGTTGATGATCCAGGCCACCTGCTGCGGGAACAAGCGCGGGTTGACCGTGTGGCAGATCAGCTCGGAACCCGACACGCCGTAGTAGATCTCCAGGTGGCGGTAGCCGTTCCAGGCCAAGGTGCCTACACGCTCACCGGCCTTCAAACCCAGGCGCGCCAGGGCCTGGGCCAGCTTGCGCGAACGCAACTCGACCTCCGACCACGTCGTGCGGTGCATGTCGCCCTCAACGCGCTTGGAAACAATCTCGACGTCACCGTTGTGCCTGGCCGCGTGCGTCAGCAGCGACGAGATCAACAAGGGCATGTGCATCATTTGGCCCATCAGGCTCATTGGCGGCTCCAGAAATGTGAGGACAAGAAATTCAGACAATGATCATAGTCAAATTTTGACGTATCACCAACAGGGTGTTTTCGCTTGTATTGGTGCTCAGCCAGCCGCCACTTGCAGCTTCTGAACCGCCAGCGCGAAGTCGGCGGGCAAGCTCTTGGGCCGGCGCGTGACGCGGTCCACATAGACATGGACGAAATGCCCGCTGGCCGCCGACACAGACTGGCCTTCATCAAACAAGCCGATCTCGTAGCGCACGCTGCTGCTGCCAATCTTGGCCACGCGGATGCCGACATCGACATTGCGCGGAAAGGCCAAAGGCGCGAAGTAATTGCAATGCGTCTCGACCACCAGACCAATCACACCACCATCGTGGATGTCCAGTACACCAGCTTCAATCAGGTAGCGGTTCACCGCCGAATCGAAATAGCTGTAATAGGTAACATTGTTGACATGCCCGTAGATGTCGTTGTCCATCCAGCGGGTCGAGATGGTGTCAAAGTGCGCGTAGGCGCTGCGGGGTTGGGGTTGTGCACGTTCCATGCAAACGATTATTAACGCTACATTACTGACCAGTCGGTCAGTTACCCACGTCAGCCCTTGCCTGCCATCAAATCCTCCTGCCCTGTGACCTCGCTGATCCAGTCGGTTGGATCAGGTCGTCAGCGCCGCAAGGCGGCCCGGCCCCAAGAGTTACTTGAGGCCGCCCTGACGCTGTTCGTCGAGAAAGGCTTTGCCGCCACGCGCACCGAAGAAGTGGCGCGGATGGCCGGGGTATCCAAAGGCACCTTGTACCTGTACTACCCCAGCAAGGATGAGCTGTTCAAGGCCGTGGTACGCACCCACCTCAGCGAAGTCATCGCCGAGGGCAGCGGCATCGTCGAACAGTTCGAAGGCCCCACGTCCGAATTGCTGCACCTGCTGGCCCACACCTGGTGGTCGCGCGTTGGCGCGTCCAAGGCTTCCGGGATCATGCTGGTCATCATCACCGAGGCCAACAACTTCCCCGATCTGATCCAGTTCTACATGGACGAAGTGGTGGCCCCCGCGCACGCCATGTTGACCAAGGCCGTGCAGCGCGGCATGGACCGGGGCGAGTTCCGCGACATGGACGTGAGTGCGGTGGTCCATGCCCTGATCGCGCCCGTGCACTTCCTGGTGCTTTATCAGCATTGCTCGGCGGCCTGCTCGGTCAACCCGGTGCCCCTGGACCCGCCGCAGTTCATGGCCACGCAAATCGAGCTCTTGCTTCGCGGTTTGGTGAAATGACAAAAAATGCGCATCGTTTTCCGTTGTCCGGGCACTGCAGTTCTTAAAATCCCTGCTTTTTCCCAATATTTAACTTCCCCGACTGCCCCTAGGATGTCCTCATGAACGTCGAACAAGCCCGCTTCAACATGATCGAGCAGCAGATCCGCCCCTGGGATGTGTTGGACAGCTCCATCCTGTCCCTGTTGTCCGTCGTGCGCCGCGAAGACTTCGTGCCCGAAGCCCATCGCTCGCTGGCCTTCATGGACCTGGAAGTGCCTTTGTCCGGCGGCCGGGCCATGCTGGCCCCCAAGCTTGAAGCCCGCCTGGTGCAAGACCTGAACCTGAGCAAGCGCGACACCGTGCTGCACATTGGCGCTGGCACCGGCTACGTCACCGCCTTGCTGGCCCACAAGGCCCAACGCGTCATCGGCCTGGAAACCCAGGCCGACCTGGTTCAGCTTGCCCGCGCCAACCTGCGCCATGCCGGCGTCAACAACGCAGAAATCGTGCAGTCTGATGGGGCTGAAGGCCTGCTCGCCCAAGCCCCCTTTGACGCCATCTTGCTGACAGGCTCGGTCGCCAAGGTGCCGCAAGCCTTGCTGGATCAACTCAAGGAAGGTGGCCGCCTGCTGGCCATCGTGGGCGATGAGCCCATCATGCGCGCGCGTTTGTTCACACGATTGGGCAACGGCCAATTCAGCAGCGAAGACCTGTTCGACACCACCGCCCCTCGGCTGGCAGGCTTTCTCATTCCCAGCCGCTTCCACTTCTGACAGGAATCACAAGATGTCCCCGAACTTGAAACGCCCCGCTCTGCGCCCCGTGGTTTGCGCGGCGGCCATTGTGCTGATGAGCATGTCCAGTTGGGCCACCGCTCAAACCCAGCAGGCGCGAGCCCAGTCACTGCTGGAACTGTTTCAGGCAGCCAAGAGTTATGACGCCGCCTACCTGTCGGCCAAATCAGAATCAGACTCCGCCCAATACAAAGCCGCCCAGGCCGATGCCTTGCGCCTGCCCACTGTGGGCATGAGAGGCACCATCGACCGCACAAAACTGGACTCCAACGCACCGGGTGCCCAGGGCGTTTTGGCCAGCGGCTATGGCACCACAAAGACCTTGGGCCTGTCGGCCAAGCAACCGCTGTTCAACCGCAGCAACGACGCCGATGTGGGCAAGGGCCAGCAAGCCCTGGTTGCCGCACAAGCCAGCCTGAAGTCCGCAGAGGATGACCTGGTGGTACGCCTCACACAGGCTTATTTCGACGTGCTCTCGGCGCAAGACATCCTGGCCACCTCGCAAACCAACAAGAAGGCCTTGGCCGAGCAGTTAGCCGCCGCCAAGCGCAACTTCGAGGTGGGCAATGCCACCATCACCGACACACGTGAAGCCCAGGCCCGCTTTGACTTGGCTGGAGCCCAAGAGATCGCTGCCACCAACGATTTGCGCGTCAAAGGCCTGTCACTGGACCAGTTGGTGGGACAGACCGAGGTCAAGCCCCGCCCCTTGATGACACCCGTGAACCTGCCGGTCCTGATGCCCGCTTCGGTGGATGAATGGACGGCACAGACCAATCAATCGCCCACCGTTCGCAAAGCAGAAGTCGCCCTGGCGCTGGCCAAGCTGGACACGGCCAAAGCCCGCGCCGGGCACATGCCGACCCTGGATGCCACGGCGTCCATCATTCGCAGCGAGATCAATAGCAATGCGCCTGGGGCCGCTCTGGCGCAGGTGAATGGCAAAACTGGCACGAACTCGGCCATCGGTCTGGAACTGAACGTGCCCATCTTCGCGGGCTTTGCCGTGCAGAACCGCATCAAGGAAACCCTGGTCGGCGAAGAAAAAGCCGAACACGATCTGGACAGCGCCAAGCGCGCCATCACGCTGGGCACCCGCCAGGCCTTCCTGGTGGTTCAGTCGGGCATGGCCCAGGTCAAGGCCTATGAAGCTGCTGAAAGCTCGGTCAAACTGGCGCTGGAAGCCACGCAACTGGGCTACCGCGTCGGCGTGCGCATCAACAAGGATGTCCTCGACGCGCAAAATTTGGTGTCCAACACGCAGAAAGACCTCTACAAGGCCCGGTACGACGTGCTTGTGGCAAGCATGCGGCTTCGCCAAGCCAGCGGCACCCTCAAGCCGGAAGACCTGGACACTTTCAACAAGTTGTTGGCACCACAGTGAACCAGCACCGCGATCTCTGACGATCACCAGGCCCGCCTCGCGCGGGCTTTTTCTTGGCCTCTGCTGCTTGGTCAAAGGCATGGCGCCATCACACTCGACCATGAGAAAAGCCTGTGCTGTCATGGCTAACAACACAGGCTTTCAGTTTTGGTGCCGCTTGTCGGATTCGAACTGACGACCTACCGCTTACAAGGCGGT
>NZ_JACMNS010000122.1 GCF_014378415.1 Aquabacterium sp. | reverse complement strand
TCTACAAGCGCCGCTGGCAGGTCGAGTTGTTCTTCAAGTGGATCAAGCAGCATTTGCGCATCAAGCATTTCCTGGGCAACAGCGAGAACGCTGTGAAGGCGCAGGTGGGGTGGGCCGTGGCCACCTACGTGCTCATCGCCATCGTCAAGAAGGAGCTTCAACTCGATGCCTCGCTCTATACGTGTCTACAGATCTTGTCGGTCTCAGTTTTCGAGAAAACCCCGCTTTCATGCGCCTTGCAGGCCAACTCAGCCGACTCCGACATGCCCACTTCCGCTAACCAATTGAATTTGTTCAACTTTTAACCGGACAGTAGTGATGAATTGTTTCAAATGCCCCGTGAAGGACGCTGGCCCCCAGTCGGAACAACATGGCCGTCAAGCCGAAGAACAGCACAAGCTGTTCAGGGCGGGATGCCTTCGAAGATTCAACGCACCCGCCACAAGCCGATCACGCCTTTGCGCAGCACACGCCAGCCCAGGAGCACGGCCAGGATGGCGACATAGACGAACACCTCGTTGAGGTCGTGCTTGATGGATTTCTTCCAGTAAAAATGCAGCAAGCCCAGCAAGGCCACCACGTAGACGAGCTTGTGCAAAGCCTGCCAGCGCCTGGCGCCCATGGCCTTGATGGCCCGGTTGAACGAGGTCAGTGCCAACGGCGTCATCAGGAGCAATGCCGACATGCCGACGAGGATGAAGTTGCGCTTGATCACATCGCGCACGATGTCGTTGAACACCAGCCCCTTGTCCAGCCAGGCGTAGCTCAGGAAATGCAGCAACGCGTAAATGAACGCCGTGACGCCCAAGGCCCGGCGGTAACGCAGCAAAGCCGGCAGCGAAACCAGCTCGCGCAGGGGTGATACCGCCAAGGTCAGGCACAGCCAGCGCAAGGTCCAGATGCCGGTTTCGTGGATCAGCTTTTCAGCGGGGTTGGCGCCCAGGCGATCCTGCACGCCAGCCAGCACCAACAGCGCCAAAGGCAAGGCGCACAACAGCCACACCAGCGGCTTGACCCAGGGCTTCAGCAGCCACTGGTTGACCAGCAAACGGTTCATCAATAGTTCTTCTTCAGGTCCATGCCCGCGTACAACTGACCCACCTGCGCTTCATAGCCATTGAACATCAAGGAGGGCTTGCGCGGCGTGAACAGGCCGCCATCGCCAATGCGGCGTTCAGATGCCTGGCTCCAGCGCGGGTGGTCAACCTTGGGGTTCACGTTCGAGTAGAAGCCGTACTCCGACGCATTGGCTTTTTGCCAAGACGATTTGGGCTGCTGCTCGACCAGGCGGATCTTGACGATGGACTTGGCACTCTTGAAGCCGTACTTCCAGGGCACGACCAGGCGCAGCGGCGCGCCGTTCTGGTTGGGCAAAACCTCGCCATACAAACCAAAAGCCATCAGGGTCAGCGGGTGCATGGCTTCGTCGATGCGCAGGCCTTCCACATAGGGCCAATCCAGCACGCTGGAGCGCACGCCGGGCATCTGCTTGGGGTCGGCCAGCGAGACGAACTCAACGTACTTGGCGCGGCTGTTGGGCTCGGCGCGCTTGATGATGCTTGAGAGCGAATAGCCCACCCAGGGGATCACCATGGACCAGCCTTCGACGCAGCGCAGCCGGTAGATGCGCTCTTCCATGGGCGCCAGCTTGAGCAGATCTTCCAGCCCCAGCTTTTGCGGCTTGCCCACCTCGCCCTCGATGCTGATGGCCCAAGGGCTGGGCTTCAAGGTGTGGGCGGCCTGGGCCGGGTCCGACTTGTCGGTGCCGAACTCGTAGAAATTGTTGTAGCTGCTCACGTCTTCATACGGTGTGAGCTTGTCGTTCACCTGCGCGCCGGGCACGTTACTGCGCGCGCCCGCCAAAGCCGCCAGCTTGCCCGGGCGTTTGACCACATTGGCACTTTGGGCCAAGGCCTCTTGGCCCGCCCAGGCGCTGAGGGTGACGCCTGCAGCGCCCGCCGCCATCTGGCGCAGCACATCGCGGCGTTGCTGATAAACCTGCTGCGGCGTGATTTCGCTGGCCGCAGCTTGTGAAGGCTGGGAAATTCGGATCAGGGACATGGCAAGACTCCGGTGGGCATGGTGCGACAACACCTCAGTCGTCGAACCAGCTCCGAACCTTACACCCGCCCCGATCCTGGCGCTGCCCCGGGGTCAGGCCGCCTTTTTGGCCGCAACCTTTTTAGCAGCAGGCACACGCGGCGCCCGAGGTTCGAACTCGAAGCTCACCTTGCCCGCCTTGGCATCCCAACTCAAAAACGCCTTGAACTTGCGCCGCGTCTTGTTCGACACGAAGTTCTCCAGCAGATCGGTTTTGCCGCTCGCCAGCAGCTTGGTCATCTGCTCGGGCGGCACGGGCTGCTGCAGGATGATCTTGCCGCTCTTGAAGTCGCAGGTGGCCACGCCCACGGCGTTCTCGCAGATGTAGTTGCTGCCATGGTCGTAGACATGGCCCTTGCATTTGGGGCAGGCGCCCAGGGATTGGTGTCCGCTGAAATCCACCGCCTCGCCAGCTTCTTCTTCCTTCCTGGCAGCATCGCCAAAGTCGAACTCCATCTTCCAGTTGTTCAACTCTTCGTCGCGCACCAGCTTGAGCTCAGCCGTGAAAGGCCACCCGGCTTTGGAGCGGAAGCCTTCCAGCGGCCCCACCTTGTGGTCCTGCAGCAAACGGTCGATCTCGGGCAGCTCAAAGCTGCGGCCCGCCGGGCTCTTGCTGATCGAGAAGCCGCAACCCGTGCCCTCGGTGCCATCGGCCGACACGCCGCCCTTGCCAAGGCAGGTGAAGCGGCGGTAGTTCTCTTTCACCGTGCCACCGCAATTGGGGCAAGGCGTGGCCATGGTGGCGTAATCACCGGGGATGGTGTCGCGGTCGTATTCTTTGGCCTTTTGCACGATGCGCTGCGTCATCGCCGCGATCTCGCCCATGAAAGCTTCGCGGGTGAGCAGGCCCTTTTCCATCTCGGACAGCTTGAACTCCCAGTTGCCCGTGAGCTCAGGCTTGGTCAGGTCTTCCACGCCCAGGCCGCGCAACAGCGTGGTCAGCTGGAAAGCCTTGGCCGTGGGGATCAGCTCGCGGCCTTCTCGGATCATGTACTTTTCCATGATCAGGCCTTCGATGATGGACGAGCGCGTGGCTGGTGTGCCCAGGCCCTTTTCCTGCATCGCGGCCTTGAACTCCTCGTCGTCGATCAGCTTGCCCGCGCCTTCCATGGCGCTCAGCAGCGTGGCTTCCGAGTAGCGGGCCGGCGGCTTGGTTTTGGTTGCATTGACCACCACACCTTCGTTCACCACGGATTCGCCGGGCTGCACGGCCACCAGCGTGGCGTCGTCGTCCTGGGCTTCCTTGCCATAAACGGCCAGCCAGCCCGGCTTGACCAGCACCTTGCCGTTAGTCTGAAAGTGCTGCTCTTTGCCCGCCGCCGGGATCTTGGTGATCCGCGTGGTGACCATGAACTCGGCCGACGGGTAGAACACCGCCAGGAAGCGCTTGACGACCATGTCGTACAGCTTGGCCTCGATCTCGGTCAGGCTTTTGGGCGCCTGCAGCGTGGGGATGATGGCAAAGTGATCCGACACCTTGGCGTTGTCAAACACGCGCTTGACGGGCTTGACATAGCCTTCCTTCAAGGCCTTGGCCGCATGCTGAGCCAACTCACGCAGCGGGCCGGGCATGTCCTCGCTGGCGATCATCTTCATGGTGTCCTTGACCACGTCCACATAGTCCTCGGGCAGCGCGCGCGAATCGGTCCGTGGGTAGGTCAGCACCTTGTGCTTTTCGTACAAGGCCTGCGCCAGCGACAGCGTGGTCTTGGCGCTGAAACCGAAGCGCGAGTTGGCCTCGCGCTGCAGCGTCGTCAGGTCGTACAACAGCGGGCTGGCCTGGGTTGAAGGCTTGGCCTCTTCAGTGACCGCGCCCGTTTTGCCACGCACGGCATCGGCGATGGCTTGCGCATCAGCCGCTGACCAAACGCGGTCGGCTTTCAACTCAGCCTCGGCCGAACCCTCCGCCGCGCCCTTGTCCTTCTTGAAGGTGGGATCAAACCACTTGCCGTCGTAACTGCCGGCCGAAGCGCCAAAACTGCCGCGCACCTCCCAGTAGTCACGGAACACGTGCTTGCGGATTTTTTCTTCGCGCTCGACCACGATCGACAAGGTTGGCGTTTGCACGCGCCCCACCGTGGTCAAAAAGAAGCCGCCATCGCGCGAGTTGAAAGCCGTCATGGCCCGCGTGCCGTTGATGCCCACCAGCCAATCGGCCTCGGAGCGGCAACGCGCGGCATCGGCCAGCGGCATCATCTGGTCATCGGTGCGCAGCTTGTCGAAGCCATCGCGGATGGCCTGCGGCGTCATGCTCTGCAGCCACAAGCGGCGCACGCCCTTGCCCAAGCCCTTGGCCTTGGTGGTGGCGGTGCTGTCCTGCGCATACTGCATGATCAAGCGGAAGATCAACTCGCCCTCGCGCCCGGCGTCACAGGCGTTGATCAGGTTGGTCACGTCCTTGCGCTTGATCAGCTTGACCAGGGCATTGAGCCGGCCCTTGCTCTTGTCGATCGGATTCAGATCGAAGTAAGGCGGAATGATCGGCAGGTTGGCGAAGCTCCATTTGCCGCGTTTGACGTCGAACTCCTCCGGCGCCTTGATCTCGACCAGGTGGCCGACGGCGGAGCTGACCACGTAATTGGCGCTCTCGAAGTAATCGTCGTGCTTGTCGAACTTGCCATCGATGGCCGTCAGGGCCCGCACGATGTCTTGCGCAACGGAAGGTTTCTCAGCGATGACCAGGGCTTTGCTCATGGTTTGAATTTTTTATCCAACTAAAATCAACTCTTACGCGTGCGCACGCCCACGCGCGCCCACTCATTTCAATGTACCCAAAGTTGTCGATGACGCAAGCACTTCCCAAAATATCGGCGTCAGGCCGGCGCATTCAGGTCCGCCAGTCAGGCATCCATGGCCGTGGGGTTTTTGCCACCCAGGCCATCGAAGCAGGCCGCACCGTCATCGAGTACAAGGGCGAAATCATCACCTGGGACACGGCGTTGGAGCGCCACCCCCACGATCCTGAACAGCCCAACCATACCTTCTACTTTCACCTGGACGATGGCCACGTCATCGACGGCAAGTATCAGGGCAACTCGGCCCGCTGGATCAACCATTCCTGCAATCCCAACGTGGAGGCCGAGCAAAGCGGCAACCGCGTCTTCCTCAAAGCACTGCACGACATCGCCCCTGGCGAAGAGTTGTTCTTCGACTACGGATTGGTGATTGACGCCCGCCTGACCGCCGCCCTGAAGCGCGAATACGCCTGCTGGTGCGGCGCCCAGCAATGCCGCGGCACGATGCTGGCCGCGAAAACCCGCAAGCGTTGATTCGCCCATGATCGACCTGAACACCGCCGCCGAGCAGATCTGGCTGGACACGCAGGCCGATTGCCCGAACATCAGCATTGAAGTCCTGCCCGAGACCGACTCCACCAACACTCAGTTGTTGGCCCGTGGCCGCGCTGGCGACACCGCCCCCATGCTGCTGGCCGCCCACCGGCAAACCGCCGGGCGGGGCCGCCACGGCCGTCAATGGGTGGCCCAAGCGGGTGACAGCCTGACCTTTTCCTTAGGGTTGCCACTCGACCTGGACCAGGTGCCCGGCGGGGGCAGCGCCTTGTCGCTGGCCGTGGGCCTGGCCATCGCCCAGGCCCTGGACACCGGCCTGGCCAGCCTGCCGGGCCCAGCGCGACAACCCATCACCCTGAAGTGGCCCAACGACCTGTGGTGTCAACAGCGCAAACTGGGCGGCATCCTGATCGAGGCCACGCCAGCGCCCGGTTTGACCGCAGGACAACGTTGGGTGGTCATCGGTGTGGGCGTCAACCTGCGCCCCCAGGGCGATCCCGCCAAGGGCCTGGACCATGCCTGCCTGCAAGAGCTCGGCACCGCCCCATTGACCGCCGGACAAGTCTGGGGCTGGATCGCCCCGCCGCTGTTGCGCGCCGTGCAGCGCTTTGCCCTGACCGGCTTTGCGCCCTTGCAAGCCGCCTATGCTCAGCGCGACGCTTTGGCAGGCCAGGACGTCGCCCTGTGGCGCGCCGTCAGTGGCAACGCACTGTTGCGCGGCGCCCCCACCGACACCGGCCGGGCTGACGGCGTCGACCAGCAAGGCGCCCTGCTCGTGCATACTGTCGCCGGCTTGCAACGCTGGACCACCGGCGACGTGAGCGTGCGCCTGGCAGCTTCTGCGCCACCCCCGACACCTCCCCTTGCCTGACACCCATGCTGCGTTCCCTGGTCCTAGTGCTGTTGTTGGCCAACGCTGGCTTTTACGCCTGGCGCCACGGGTGGTTGAACGACGTCATTGGCATCCAGCCCGATGCCCAACGCGAACCGCAGCGTTTGAAGCGGCAAGTGAACGCCGACCAGTTGACCGTGGTGGTGGCGCCTACCGTGCAAGCATCCACGCCACCACGCCAGGCTGATGCAGCCTCCAGTGCAACCGGCGGCCCGCTGACGCCAGCCTCGTCCGCCCCCAGCACTGAAGCCTCGGCGGGCCGCACGATCTGCGTGGAAGCCGGGCCATTCACCGCGGCAGAACAACCCCAAGTTGAGGCCACCCTCAAGCCCGTGCTGGCCGCCAACACCTGGACCACCGACACCGTGGCCGTGCCCGGGGTGTGGTTGACTTACATGGGCCCCTACACCGACGCTGACATGCTGGCCCGCAAGCTGATTGAACTGAGCCGCATCCGTGGCCTGAACTTTGAAGAAATCAAAACACCGGCCCATCTGGCACCCGGCTTGTCACTGGGCCGCTATACCCGCCTTGAAGACGCCAGTGCCGCACTCAACAGCCTGAAGCTGCGCGGCATCCGCACCGCCCGCATCATCTCATTGCGGCCCGCCATGGAAGTGCAAGTGGTCCGGGTGGCTCAGGCTGACATCAACACCCAGGTGGCCTTGTCGGCTTTGAGATTGCCTCAGGGGAAAAGCTTCGCGGCTTGTCGGCTTTGATTTGGGCGGCGGCGCTTGAAAGCCGCCAAGGAGGTCAGGCTGGCCAGGCCGAAGAGCTCGCGCCAGTCCAGTGAACCCCCGCCACCGCCGCCGGAGGGGGCTGTGGTGGACACCGTCCTGTCCGGAGTGAAATAAACATTTGGCGATGTGTAAGAGGTCGCAGGGCCAGTGAAAGTCCCCATCCCCTGCCGAGCAATGGCCCAGTCCACAGCCTGGGCAGCGTCCAAAATACCCGCGCCACACGTGGTGGTGGTGCAGTAGCAATGGCTTTTGTTGGTGCTGCTGCAAACACCCTGTGGTTGATCAAGGCTTGACACGCCAGACAGGTTCGCCGATATGACGTGAGGGCGTGCAGACATTTCAATGCCCAGTAGCAATTGATCCACGCTCAAGGACGGATTGACCGCCAGCATCATGGCGACCACGCCGGCAGCCTGAGGCGCCGCAAAACTTGTCCCCGCCACAGCCCTCATGTCAAAAAAAGGCGTGGTGACACTGTCGTCATAGCTGGTGGTCAGGATGCCATCGTCGGCAAAAGAACGATCGGATTTCAAGTCTCCCGAAGCCACAGCAATACCCTGAGAGGTCAGGTTGGCGTAGCCGGCCTTGTAACCCCGCATGTCCAAGCCTGTGGCTGAAAGCACACCAGCGCAATTGGCTGGCAGGGAGGCTGCGGCATAGCCAACGGCGTCATCGCCGTTACCTGCGGAGGCCACCACCAGCACACCTTGGCTTTTGAGCGTTGCAATGGTGTTGGCATACAACCAACCCGCGTCGCGCGGAACATTGGACAGCGAACAAACACCTTCGCCGCCGAAACTCAAATTGATGACACGGGCTGCGGGATGCGGATTGACCGTCGTGGACGGGGCGCCTTGATAGGGCACGTTTGCCGACCAGAGCATGCCCTCAATGATGCTGCTGACCTCCGCGCCACATTTGCCCGCAACGCGCACAGGCAAAATGACCGCCGAGCTGGTTTCACCCCGCAAGGGCGCCAACACTCCGGCCATGCCATCGAGGTTCCCGCCCAGCACTCCGGCGATTTCCAAGCCATGCCAGGAGTTCCTGGATGCCACATTCGAACAGCCCTCAGAGCTGCCGTTGAAAACGCCGGGGTAGTTGCTGATGTCTTGCGTGGTGATTCCATCGCCCATGTCCGTGGCGTCCGGATCAATGCCATCTTCATCGCTCGCCAACACAGCGCTGTAGATGAAGTCATACCCGGCCATGTAACGCCCGGACAAGGCGGGATCCGAAAGGATGCCGGTGTCCAGGATCGCGACGACCACCGGAGTAAGCGCACGCCCATCCGTCAGTTTTGCCCAGGCAGGTTCAATGTTGGCAAAGCCGGGCTGGGTCGTTGCGCTGATTGGCCGCAGCCAGCTCTGCGACGCCGTGCTGGGCAGTGGCCCACTCGGGATGTAGACCGCTTGCTTCCTCACGATTTCATTGACCACCACCCACTCGACATCGGGGTCTGCACGCAGGCGTTCGGCCTGATCCTTCGCCTCCTGCAGCGAAATGGCATGGCCTGGGTGTATCACCGTGGCACCAAAGGCCGTTTCGCGGCTCACGATGTAGGAAACCCGCTTGCGCCGCGCGGCGTCCCCCAATCGCTGACGCTGCCGTGGTTTGCCATCGCTCGGCACAGACGAAGCTTTGAGTCGCACCACAGACTGCGGCTGGGCGTCCTTGAGCTTGACGATCAAACCCATGGCCATGCGCGGCGAGGCCGGCTGGTTTTCAGCGGCCACTGCAGCAGCGCTGAAAACCAGCATGGCCGTCATCCAGGCCCACGAAATTACACGCCCGCAGGCCTGGCCTCGCCAATTCACAACGCACTACTCCAATAAAGCGAAGAGCGCTGATTATGAAATAGCGGCCATCCGCCATGTGCAAGCAATGCCGACCCCGTCACATTTAGGCACAACAAAGCAACCCCAGGCCCATGAAAAAAGCCCCCGAAGGGGCTTTTGAAGACAGCTGCCAAGGCTTACTTGGCGATGACGCGGGCCATCTCCACGACCTTGTTCGAATAACCCCACTCGTTGTCGTACCAGGCCACCACCTTCACGAAAGTCGAATCCAGGGCGATGCCGGCTTCGGCATCGAACACCGAGGTGCACGATTCGCCGCGGAAATCGGTGGCCACCACCTTGTCTTCGGTGTAACCCAGCACGCCCTTCATGGCGCCTTCAGAGGCGGCCTTCATGGCCTTGCAGATGTCGGCGTAGCTGGCTTCCTTGATCAGCTCAACCGTCAAATCCACCACCGACACGTCAGACGTGGGCACGCGGAAAGCCATGCCCGTGATCTTCTTGTTCAGCTCGGGGATCACCACGCCCACCGCCTTGGCAGCACCTGTGCTGGAGGGAATGATGTTTTCCAGGATGCCACGGCCGCCGCGCCAATCTTTGTTCGACGGGCCGTCCACGGTCTTTTGCGTGGCGGTGGCAGCGTGCACCGTGGTCATCAGGCCGCGCTTGATGCCGAAGGTGTCGTTCAGCACCTTGGCGATCGGGGCCAGGCAGTTGGTCGTGCAGGATGCGTTGGAGATAATGGTCTGGCCAGCGTAGGTCTTGTCGTTCACGCCGAACACGAACATCGGGGTGTCGTCCTTCGACGGGGCCGACAAAATCACCTTCTTGGCGCCAGCCTTCAGGTGGGCCTCGGCGGTTTCTTTGGTCAGGAACAGACCGGTCGATTCGACCACCACATCGGCGCCGACTTCATCCCACTTCAGCTCGGCCGGGTTCTTCACGGCGGTCAGGCGGATGCGCTTGCCGTTGACGATCAGGGTGTTGCCATCGACCGAGACTTCGCCCTTGAAGCGGCCATGCACCGAGTCGTACTTGAGCATGTAGGCCAGGTAGTCGGGCTCGAGCAGGTCGTTGATGCCGACGATTTCAACGTCGTTGAAGTTTTGCACGGCGGCACGGAACACCATGCGTCCGATGCGGCCAAAGCCGTTGATGCCAATCTTGATGGTCATGATGAGTGGTCCTCAGAGAGATTTAAACAAAGACTGAAAATCGATCAATAAGTTCAACGACGGCGGCCCAGGACCACCTTCACGGTGTCCACCACGTTTTGCGTGGTGAAACCAAAATGCTTGAACAGCACATTCGCCGGGGCCGACTCACCAAAGGTGTCCAGGCCGACCACGGCCGCGCAGCCGTATTTCCACCAGCCATCGGTCGCACCCGCTTCCACCGCGATGCGTGGTAAGTTGGCGGGCAGCACGCTGCTCTTGTAGGCCACGCTCTGGCGGTCAAACACCGTGGTCGAGGGCATGGAGACCACGCGCACCGCGATGCCTTCGATGGCCAGTTGCGTTTGCGCATGCAAGGCCAGTTGCACTTCGGAGCCGGTCGCGATGATCACGGCTTGCGCCTTTTTCTTCAACCCCACTTCTGAGGGTTCTGCCAACACGTAGGCGCCTTGGGTGATGACATCGGCATCGGTCTTGGGGGCGTATGGCAGGTTTTGGCGCGACAACAACAAGGCCGAAGGACGGTGCTTGTTGGCCAAGGCCATGGTCCATGCCACGGCCGTTTCAGTGGTGTCAGCCGGGCGCCAGACGTCCAGGCCAGGAATCAAACGCAGGCTGGCGGCGTGCTCCACGCTCTGATGGGTGGGGCCGTCTTCGCCCAGCCCGATCGAATCGTGCGTGAACACGTGGATGACGCGCAGCTTCATCAACGCGGCCATGCGGATGGCGTTGCGGCTGTAATCGCTGAAGGTCAGGAAGGTGCCGCCATAGGGGATGTAGCCGCCGTGCAGGGCCACGCCGTTCATGATGGCGGCCATGCCGAACTCGCGCACACCGTAGTTGATGTGGCGGCCGATCTGGCCCGATTCGGTGGTGACCACCTTGCCATCGGCATCGACGCGGAAGGCCGGTGTGCTCTTGGTGTTGGTCAGGTTCGAGCCGGTCAGGTCGGCGCTGCCGCCCAGCATTTCGGGCAAGGCGGCGGTGAAGAACTCCAGCGCGATCTGGCTGGCCTTGCGACTGGCCACGGTCTCGGCCTTGTCGTGCGCGGCAGCCACGGACTCGACCGCGATCTCGGCGAAGTTCTCCGGCAAATCACCGGCCATGCGGCGCGTGAACTCGGCGGCCAGCTCAGGGAAGGCGGCCTGGTAGGCGGCGAAGCGCTCATCCCACTCGGCGACCAGCTCGTCGCCTTCAGCCTTGGCATCCCAATCGGCATAGGCCGTGGCGGGCACCACAAAGGGTTCGTGCGGCCAGCCGATGGTGTCGCGGGTGAGCTTGATTTCTTCGGCGCCCAAGGGCTCGCCATGGGCCTTGGCCGTGTTGGCGCGGTTGGGTGAGCCTTTGCCGATGTGCGTCTTGCAGACGATCAGCGTGGGCTTGTCTTGGCTCAGCTTGGCTTTGATGATGGCTTCGTCCACAGCGTCCACATCGTGGCCATCGACCGGGCCGATCACATTCCAGCCATAGGCTTCGAAACGCTTGGGTGTGTTGTCGATGAACCAGGGCGTGACCTGGCCGTCGATCGAGATGCCGTTGTCGTCGTACAAGGCAATCAGCTTGTTCAGCTTCCAGGCGCCGGCCAGCGCGCAGGCTTCGTGGCTGATGCCTTCCATCAGGCAACCGTCGCCCATGAAGGTGTAGGTGCGGTGGCCCACGATGGTGTGGCCGCCCTGGTTGAACTCGGCGGCCAGCAGCTTCTCGGCCAGGGCCATGCCCACGGCATTGGTGAGGCCTTGGCCCAAGGGGCCGGTGGTGGTTTCAATGCCAGAGGTAACGCCGACTTCCGGGTGGCCCGGGGTCTTGCTGTGCATCTGGCGGAAGTTTTTCAACTCGGCCAAAGGCAGGTCGTAGCCGGTGAGGTGCAGCAGCGCGTAAATCAGCATCGACGCGTGGCCGTTGGACAACACGAAACGGTCGCGATCGGCCCACAGGGGTTGCGTGGGGTGGTGGCGCAGGTGGCGGTCCCACAAGGCCACCGCCATGTCGGCCATGCCCATGGGCGCGCCCGGGTGGCCGGAATTGGCTTGCTGGACGGCGTCCATCGCAAGGGCACGGATGGCGTTGGCCATGGCGGTGGGGGACTTGGAGGTGGAGGGCATGGGTGGGTGGTGTTGGTGGAGATGGGGCTTGGAAGCAGGATTTTAGCTGGTCCCCGGAATGATATTTTGCGGGTGACCATGCTGGACAAAAGCCGTTCGCCAGATCTAAGTGGACCAGGACAACAATGACACAATTCCATTGACGGAATATTCCCTGGGGGCTATATTTACCGATATGAAATGGGTCGTTGAGTACACAGATGATTTCGGCGAGTGGTGGGCAGGCTTGTCCGAAGATGAACAGGAGTCGCTGGATGCGTCGGTGCGACTGCTGGAAGATCGCGGCCCCAATTTAAGCTTTCCGCACAGCAGCGGGATCAACGGATCGAGACACAACCACATTCGTGAATTGCGCACGCAGCACGGCGGGCGGCCGTTTCGAACCTTGTACGCGTTTGATCCACGACGATCAGCCATCTTGCTGATCGGTGGGGACAAGACCGGGGACGACCGATGGTACGACGTCCATGTCCCCATCGCCGACGGACTTTACGATGAACACTTGGGGCAACTTCGAAAGGAAGGGCTGATCAATGGCTAACAAATTTTCTGTACTGCGGCAGCAAATGTCGCCAGAGTCGCAGGCACGGGCCGGCGTCAAGGCTCAGGTGATGCTCGCCGAAATGCCGCTCAACGAGTTGCGCAAAGCCCGTGGCCTGTCGCAAAAAATGCTGGCTGATGTACTTCATGTTCAGCAGCCATCCATCGCCAAGATGGAGAAGCGCACGGACATGTACCTTTCAACCCTGCGCAGCCACATCGAAGCGATGGGTGGGCAACTCGAGGTCGTGGCGCGTTTCCCGGATGGTGCTGTCAGGATCAGCAACTTTGCCGATCTGGGTGGCAATGCGGAGGCCTGAGAAACCAGTCTCCCCACGTTCAAGCAGATGACTCCAGTCGGGCACGTGAAAAACGTAAAATACTGATACAGCAGCACTAAATATACTGCTTTGCGATACCATATCAGTATGCCAAAACCTGCTCGCGCCCTCTCTCGGCTTCCGCCAGCAACCATTGGCGCCCTAGAAAAGCTGGGCGCCGACCTGGCGGTGGCTCGCTTGCGCCGCAAGGAATCAATGCGGTCGTGGGCTAAGCGTTTGGGCGTGACGGTTTCTACGCTACAGCGGATCGAAGCCGGTGATCCGTCCGTCGGCATCGGCATCATCGCGACCGCGCTGTGGCTCATACAGCGTGATGGCGAGTTGAGAAATCTGGCGGCGCCTGAGCACGACCGAGGCGCCCTTGAAATGGATGTCCGTGAGGCCGTCAATCTGGGCCGGGTGCGCTCGCAGGCCTCAGCGCAAGCGCGCATGCGCGCCCTGCAGAACGCCGACGCCACGAAGGACTGAAATGCGCCTGGACGATTTGTACCTTTGGTACCTTGAGGATCCGGCCAACGCGCGCTACGTTGGCGCACTCAAGTTGGTCTCCGCAGGCAAGGGGGTTTCTTTGCACTACGGTCAAGAATGGTTGGCCAACGGTTTCGCGTTGAGCGAAGACCTCCCGCTCGTCAACACCGAA
Organism: Aquabacterium sp.; assembly: GCF_014378415.1. Classification (GTDB taxonomy): domain Bacteria; phylum Pseudomonadota; class Gammaproteobacteria; order Burkholderiales; family Burkholderiaceae_C; genus Aquabacterium. The sequence continues at coordinate 5,484 of NZ_JACMNS010000122.1, read as the reverse complement.
TTCTTGCCGCCCGCCCGCCTGGCAGCCGACGCACAGCGCGCGGTCGGCGCGGTCGATGACGCCCGCCCGGACCGCTGGGGCGAGAAAGTCATTCGATTCGTGGACAAGCCCAAACGCCTCTCGCTGATGGAGTACCTGTACCACGCTGGCGACGACCGATTCGGCGCGCTGGGCATTTCCACATCGCCAAGCGCTTACAGCCCAAGAGCAGGAGGCCCGCTGCCTCGGCTTGAACAGGCGCAACAACTCAGCGAGGTCGTGGCCAAAATTGAAGCCTCAGAACCCATCAGCGCTTTGGAGAAAAAAATCATCGCTGGCGGCGGTAGCCCGCTCGGTGGCGCCAAGCCCAAGGCGCTCATCGACATCAACGGTGAACAGTGGGTGATCAAGTTCTTCAACAATGAGCCCGTCGACACGCCGCTCATCGAGCATGCAACGATGACGCTGGCCAAGCGTGCGGCCATCACCGTGGCAGAGACCCAGGTCATCCGACTTGCAAGCGCGAACGCCCTCGCGGTTCGTCGCTTCGACCGCGTACAGGGCCGGCGGATTCACAGCATTTCCGCAGGCACCGCCATCCGTGCAGCCACGCCCTCTGGCGATGAACCCGAGATGGGCTATCCCGAACTGGCGAGGATTCTCCGCCGCATTGGCATGACTCAGGACGACATGAACCAGCGGGACGCGCGCGAGCTTTTCCGCCGAATGGTCTTCAACATCCTGATCGACAACACCGATGACCATGAGAAAAACCACGCCCTCTTGGTCGTGAACCCGTTCGCCAATGGCCGCCTGAAACTGGCGCCAGCGTATGACGTCTTGCCGACGAACTCAGGGCAGGGCTACCAGGAGTTCGTCTGCGGCACCCAGGGCCGGGATTCAACGCTCGACAACGCGATGTCGCAGTGCGATGCCTTTGGACTATCGGCCACAGAGGCCGCCGCCGAAGTTGCCACCGTGATTGACGTTGTGAACAACTGGCAGGACCAGTTTGCGCAGGCGGGCGTGACGGCGCGCGATATCTCGAACCTGGCCGAGCGCCTCGACGGCGAAGAGCTGCGCAAGCAGCGCATGAACTTCGACCCGGCCCAGTTTCGGCCTTCGTTGGGCAAGCGGAGAAAGCAAAGTCCATTTTTGTGACGCTGCGAGCAGCTTATGGCGGCGCAACAACCTCGACGCTGAATCCACCCTGTCATCGCCGATTGAATTCTGACCCTGAATGAGTGCAGGCAAACCTGTACCACTCGTTCCGGGCGAAATTTTTCCAGCGGCTCAGCCTGTTCTTCCGCCACCACGCACCAAGCAAGGTGATCGTATTCGCATGGGTGAATGAAGACGACACCAAGCGCGCCCACGAGAACAGCGACGACGCCTACCGGGTATTCGCAAGATGCTGGAAAGCGACCATCCTCCAGACGGCTGGAACCAGCTGCGGGCCTACGCGATGGCCGGTGGCCTAACGACGTCAGGCTGGCTGACCAACGCAGCCCCCATTATTCGGCGACATCCGATTCTGCATTCGCACTCAACCATGCCGGGATATCGAGCTGGCCATGAAGCACGCGCCAAACGTCTATGTGATCAAGCCGCTCAATGTAAAAGATGAGATGCGGGTAGCGCGTCAACGGCCAAGTTCGAAGACCAGGGAGATTCAACTCGTGAGCATAACGGGGCGAGCCCGTGGCGGGATGCCGGCCGATGTGAATGTATGCCTGCTCCAGGGCATCGATCAACCCCAGGGCCGCTTGCTCAGCATCCTCGGCCAGATAGTGCGTGATGGCCTCGTCCACATCCCGATTGGCCAGCGCACGCGGGACGACAGGCTTGCACCTCACTCCCGAGTACGTTGCTGAACGCGGTGGCGCAGTGCGTCAAAATAGGTGCCATCGACTGGTGCAGCCGAAGCAGAGGCCAGCCCTTCCAACAGCAGACCGCGCAGATGCAACCGATCCGCATCCTTGCGAATCAGTTGGCGCACATACTCACTGCTGGTGCTGTAACCGCGCTGGCTGACCTGCTCATCCACGAAAGATTTGAGCGAGTCGGGAAGCGAAATGTTCATCGTACTCATGGGGCGATTTTAGGCTATTTGGCAAAATTTGGCAAGGTCGGCAGTCCCGTTCTGTAACGGGTTGCTCGGTCACGATGACCGGAATCGGCGGTCACGCTCACCGGAATACGCACCCTGATCGCAACATCCTGCAGAAAGCTCGCATCAGCTTTCATGGCGAAACTGTTGCTGATCTTCGCCATGCGCTCGGCAACCTCATGCTGCGCGTGCATTACCTCGGGCGTTGGGCTGGTGCTCAAACGCAAGATCTCGGGGCCGACCCGATCATTGCGTGGCGATCAGTTCTTGTCGCGGGGCTTTACCGTGTACGAGACCTGCTTGCGACAGGGTGTGGATCTGTGGCAGTTCATGCATGAGGCTGTGGTGGCCTCCATCACGAAAACGACGCCGCCCAGTTTGCACACAGGTCTATTGAGATTGAACTCCCGGATGCTTACCGCCCTTGGCCTTGGGGGGGGCGCTGCCATCCTTCGTACCCCGTGAACACGTATCAATGAGGTCAGAACCTCTTGACGCACGCGTCACGGCAGAGGGATACGCACTCCGATGCGGCTGACCGCGGGCATTAAGCCTTTTGGCAAAGGCACTTGACAAAATGTATCCCATGGGATACATTTCTTTATGCGCATCAGAACGACAGAGATCTACCGCGATTGGGTCAACGCCCTCAAGGATCGCGCGGCAAGAGCTCGTGTTCAAGTGCGGGTTGATCGTTTGGCCCACGGAAACCCAGGGCAGCACCGCAATCTCACGGAAGGCATCTCCGAACTGAAGGTTGACGTTGGCCCTGGCTACCGTGTGTATTACACGCAGCGCGGTGAAGAACTCATCATCCTGCTTGTTGGTGGGGACAAATCATCCCAACAACGAGACATTTCACTCGCGCAAGAACTCGCTCGCAACCTCCAGGAGTAATCGTCATGCCCAAATCAAGCAAAAGCACCAAAACGGTTGCGTACGATGTCTCAGAGCAATTGCGCACCCCCGAAGAAATGGCCGCATATCTCGATGCTTGGCTTACCGAGGCACCCGACGACATTGCTGGTATCGCCCGCGCACTTGGCGACATTGCTCGCGCAAAAGGCATGGCTCTGGTAGCCAAGGAGGCTGGCTTGAGCAGAGAAAGCCTGTACAAAGCGTTGAGCGAAAACGGCAACCCCAGCTTTGCCACCATCATGAAAGTGACTAAGGCCCTCGGCGTCAGGCTGCATGCGGGAGCAGCGTAGGCACTCATGTCCTTGAAGATGCCCTGAGTTCCAGATCGACTTTCTGAGCCCCCCGTGTGGCAGACAATGATGACCCCTGTTAGCGGATCCTCGCAGCCGCTAACAGCATCCTCAAAGCGATATACAACAAATTATAAAATGTTGTATAACCCGCGTCATGCCAGCACGCTTCACCGAACTCCCTGTCTCGGCGGCCACTGCTTACGCGCAGTTGCAGACCGCCGCACTGGCCGTTGAGCTGGCGCGGGATGTCTCTCACCTGCACGGCAGCTTCTCGACCAAGCGGGTCAAAGGCACGCGGCAGTGGTACTTCGCGTTCCGCGAGGCCGACCAGCGAGTTCGCCAGATCTATGTGGGCCCCGACAACGATGACATCCGCGCATTGGTGGAAAAGGCCCGGGCTGCAGCGCCGCTTGAACGCCTGAAACCACTGGCCAAGTCTGCCCTCGCCCTGGGCTGCACGCCCGCTCAGCGCAAACACATCGGTATGCAGTACACAAACTGCTGATCATTGGGGAGCGTGCGGGGCAATTCAGGACCAAGGTCAGCAAGGACTTGGCACAGGTCGCATCGCTGCTGTACTACTTCAACATGGTTGATCCGGATGCCATCAAAGAAGCCTGGGCCGATGCGCTGTCGCGTGGGCCGGAGTGGCGCAAGCGAGCTGTTGAAGGGAGAAAGGCTTTGGCCGCGAAAGCGCCAGAGCTAGTTGAGGCCTTGTTGGAATAAGTAGTAGTCGGCGCTGCGAGGTTGAATGATGACAAACGGCACACATTGCGCCAAAATGGCACAATGAAACCATTCCGCTGGAGCACCGAGAAGAACGACGCGCTAAAAGCTGAGCGCGGTGTGTCTTTTGAGGCCATCGTGGTGGCCATCGAGTCCGGCGCTCTACTGGACATCTTGGCTCATCCGAACCCTGATAAGTACCCAAGGCAGCGCGTTTTTGTCATTGCCCATGACAGCTACGCCTACTTGGTTCCGTACGTCGAAGAGGACGATTACTATTTCCTCAAGACGGTCATTCCCAGCCGCAAGGCTACCCGTGACTACTTGAACCAAGGTGCAGAAAATGCCAACGATTGAAGACGACGAAAGCGGCATCCTCAAGGCTTATGAAAAAGGTCAACTCAAGTCCGTTGCGACAAAAAGCGAGTTGGCCAAATTCAAGGCCGCGGCGCGCGCAACTGCCATCAAAGATCGGCGAGTGAACATCCGCCTGTCGTCTGGCGACCTCAGCGATATCCAGGTCAAGGCCCTTGAAGAAGGCATTCCCTATCAAACGCTGATTGCGAGTGTTTTGCACAAGTACGTCACGGGCAGGCTATCCGAGCGCCCCACGAAAGCTGCCAAGCCCAAGACCTCTGCGCCCACGAAGCGCAGCATTTAGCACTCAATGCACTTGGGCGTCAGTGTGGCAGAGGACAGCATTCACTTCTTTGGAAGACTGATGACTTTCCCACCCAGGAGCCCTTCATGGACACCCTGGCCGCCTTGCTGCAAGACGAGATGGACCGGCGCCACAGCCGTCTGATGGCTCGCCGCTTCAAGCTGTCTGGTCTTGATGAGAGGCCTGTGCTGGCCGACTTCGACTGGCGCTTCAACCCAAAGCTGCCGCGTGGGGCTTGCTTCGAGCTGCACACCTTGAAGTTCCTCAGCGAGGGCGCCAACGCGCTGATCGTGGGCAAGCCGGGCACCGGCAAGAGCCACATCGCCAAGGCGGTGACTTACCAGGCCACCTTGCAGGGCTATGACGTGAGCTACGTCGAGGCCGACAGCGAGTTCGCCCGCTACAGCCTGGCCGATGCCGACGAGCGTGCTCGCCTGCTCAAAGGCTGGGTGGGCGCCGACTTGCTGGTGCTGGACGACCTGTTCCTGGCCAGGCGCATCAGCGAGCACGCAGCCGAGCTGTTGCAAGCGCTTGTTCACCAACGCTACAAGCTGCGCCGATCCATCGTCATCACCTCCAACCGCATCGTGCAGGACTGGGGCCGGTACCTGGGTGACGCCACCATGGCCACCACCATTCTGGACCGCCTCATGCACCGCTGCGCGATGTTGGAATTCGAGGGCAAGAGCTACCGCCTCAAGGAGGCTGCGGCGCGCTTGGTCATCACCTCAGATCCAGCATAATCCGAGCGTTCTGCCTGGGGGAATTTGGGGTGGCCACAGGTGGGGGAATTTGAG
>NZ_JACMNS010000121.1 GCF_014378415.1 Aquabacterium sp. | reverse complement strand
GCGCTTGCTGCGCCTGTACAAGGAAGTGTCTGGCAAGTCGCCTTCCAAGGGCCAACTGCCCTTCTCGACCGACTGGTTCATGACCTGGCAGCCCAACATCCACGCCAGCTTGTTCCTCAACATCCATGAGTACCTGAACAAGTCCTCAGAGATCGACGAGATCGATGTCGTGATCAAGGCTTACCAGCTGTACCTGGAGCAAACCCAATCCCAAGGCCTGGAGCCCCTGCTGTCCGTGACCCGCGCCTGGCGCCTGGTCAAGTTCATCGACAACGGCATGCTCTGCCTGACCAAATGCAACAAGTGCGGTGGCTCTTACGTGACCCATCCCCATGAAATCGCCCGCCACTTCACCTGTGGCCTGTGCAACCCCCCAGCTCGCGCTGGCAAGGGCAAGGCCGCTGGTGCCCTGCACATGCATTGATTGGCCTTAAGTAGTTCTCTGTAGTAACCGAAGTAGTAGTTGTTCTTGTAGTTTTGCTTGTTTCATTGTTTTCTCCTCCTAGCGTCACGCCAGTGACTTGCCAACGGACTCTTCGGAGTCCGTTTTTTTTGGCCCTGCAGCGTCAAGCGCGTTCACGCAGTTTCATGGTCAAGCCCACGGGCTCCAGCTCTTGCGCCTCCTGGCCGTCGGGCGTGTCCACGCTGACGATGTCAAAGCGTGACAGCAGCATGGCCATGGCCATCTTCATTTCCAGCAAGGCCAGGTAATGGCCCGGGCCCACCCTCGGGCACGCGCCAAAGGGCATGGACACGCGCGACGGGTTTGAGGCGCATGGTCTCGTGGGCGCAGGCTTCCAGGTAGTCCAGCTCGGCCATCTTTTCGGGGGTGAAAGCGGCGGGGTCGTTGGCCACACGGCGCACTTCCTCCTGCGCGCGCTTCAAGGCCTGCGGGTTGCGCTGCAGCAGATGAATCATCCAGGCCAGGGTGTTGGCGGTGGTGTCCTCGCCGGCCAGCAACATGGTGAGCACGTTGTCGGCCACGTCCTGGTCGTTGACGCCGCTGTCGGCTTGGTCGGCGGCAGCGATCATGGCCTCCAGCAGATTGGGCGGGTTGTCGCGGCGAGTGGGGTCGGCCTGCAGGCGGTCACGCGCCTGGGCGATGAACTTGTCGATGGCCACCTTGACTGCGGTCACGCTGCGGTCAAGGTCGCGGTCAGACGGCAGCTTGAACACGCGCCAATACGGCACCAGGGTCAGGATGCGCGTGAACAGGGCCGGGAAGATCTTGTCCAGGTGCTTCTGGATGATGTCCTCGTCCGACTCCAGCGTGTTGACGTCGACGCCAAAGGCCAGGCCGGTGATGGCGTCCACCGTGAAGCGCATCAGGTCGGACTGCAGGTCGATGGCGCTGCCGGCCTGCGCGGCTTTCTGCCAGCGTGTGCCCAGGCGCTGCGTCACCTTGAGCAAGGCCGGAAAGTAGGCGCGCACATGGCCGGGCGCGAAGCTGGCCATGACCATGCGCCGCTGGTGGCGCCAGGCATCGCCCTCGGCCGCGAACAGGCCCAGCTTCAGGTTCATGTCACGCGAGATGATGGCCAGACGCTCCGAGTGGTTGAAGTCGTCAGGCCGGGCCCGCAGGATGGCGCCGATCAATTCATGGTCGGCCACGACCAGCACGGGCGTGGGGCCAAAGTACGCGCTAAACATTGAGCCGTAGCGCTGGGCCCACTGCTCCACGTTCTGGTGGATGAGGTCGCGATCGATCTGGAAGGCGTTGCCCACCAGCGGCAAGTTGGGCGGACCAGGCAGATCGTTCATCTCGCGAAGCGGCCTGGTCGAGGTGCTGGTGCTCATGCGGACAATCCTCTGACAGGTTGAAAGCGGCCGTTTGTAGCCACTGCTCAGATTGTGGACAGCGACGGGGCCACTGCCTTGAGCACCAACAAGGTCGCGCAGCGGGCGGGGGTGTCGATCGGCACACTGTACCAATACTTCCCGACCAAGGAGGCCATCGTGGTGGGCACCCGCGCGGTGATCGGCGTCATCCGCAGCGCCTCGCTGGAGAACTCGGCCCTGCTGGACACCCAGGAGCTGGAGGACGAGCTGGTGCGGATGGTGTGGCGTCTTCTTGTGTCAAGCGACTAACGGTCTGATCGATTGACGCGGCTGTTTTCTGGATGGTGTTTGCCCTGGTTATCAAGCCTTTGTAAGGGATCTTCTGACAAGACGTGCAGCTAACGCCCAACGCGGGATACAGCTGCGCGCCCATTAAGAAAAACCGGCATTGGGATCACTATCCATTCCATGGTGAGACGCCAATCCCACCCCCACCCGCAGTAAGACACCTGGAGCCCCCCATGAACGCCGACCAAATCCTGATGGAAATCCGCGAAACCAATCTGTCCTACCTGATGCTGGCCCAGAGCCTGATCCGCGCCGACCGCGAACAAGCTTTGTTCCGTTTGGGCATGTCGGAAGCGGCCGCCAACATGATCGCCATGCTCTCGCCCGCCCAGGTGCTGAAGATTGAATCGAGCAACACCTTGCTGTGCCGCATGCGTGTCCACGATGACCTGGTCTGGACCCTGCTGACCAACCACGGCAAGTGGGGCTCCAGCGATGTCACTCGCCTGCACGCCAACAT
>NZ_JACMNS010000120.1 GCF_014378415.1 Aquabacterium sp. | reverse complement strand
GGCACCTCGGTCAGCGCCTTGAGCCACTCGGGTTGATTGGCCGGTGCCGCGACCGGCACTGCACCTGCGTGCTTGACCTCAATGGGCGTGATCCCATTGGCGAACAACTGGTCGGCCACGGCGCCATCGGTCGCCGCGTCCACCACCCCGGTCATCATTTCGCCGCGGTTATTGCGGCCCTTCCAGGCATAGGCGGTCATGTCATTCGATCTCGCTGCTCAGCCGCATCGCCTCGGACATCGTGGTTTTGCCCCGCCAAACCAGGTCCAGCGCTCGGAAGCCCATGGTCTTGCCTTTCATCTTTTCGCGGGCGTGTTTCATGAACTCGGTGGGATCACTGCGCGTGGTGGCTTGTGCCAGCACGGAATCCATCTCCAGCATCTCGTACACACCGCGGCGCCCGATGTAGCCGCAGCCATTGCAGGCCGAGCAGCCCCGGCCGCGCATGGGCCGAGCCACCGGCTCGTCGCTGCCGATCATGGACGTCAGCCAGGCCGCTTCCTGGGGGGTGGGCGTGTGCGGCTCCAGGCAGGTGTCGCAATTGACACGCACCAGGCGCTGCGCGATCACGGCCTGCAGCGAGGTGGCCACCATGAAGGGCGCCACGCCCATGTCCAGCAGCCGAAAGGGTGTGCTCATGGCATCGCGCGTGTGCAAGGTGGACAGCACCATGTGGCCTGTCACCGCGGCGCGCAGACCAATCTCGGCCGTTTCGGGATCGCGCATTTCGCCCACCAGGATCACGTCCGGGTCCTGGCGCAGCGTGGCACGCAGCACGCGGGCAAAGCTCAAATCGATCTTGTCATTGACCTGCACCTGCGTGAGGCCCGGCAGGCGGAACTCCACCGGGTCTTCCACCGTGATGACCTTGTGCCGTTCAGAGTCGATCTCGGCCAGGGCCGCGTACAACGTGGTGGTTTTGCCCGAGCCCGTGGGGCCCGTGACCAGCACCATGCCCGAGCTGCGGCCCAAAATCTCCTTGAAGCGCTCCAGGATGTCCTTGGGCATGTTGATGTGGTCCAGGCGGCGCACGCCCGATCCATGGCCCAGCAGCCGCATGACGACCGATTCGCCGTATTGGCAGGGCAGGGTCGACAGGCGCACATCCACGGTGCTGTCGCGCAGCCGCAGCGAGAAGCGGCCATCTTGCGGCAGGCGTTTCTCTGAGATGTCCAGCGAGGCCATCAGCTTGAGGCGCTGGGTCATGGCGGCGGCAATGCGCTTGTCCGCGTGCGTCTGGGTCTGCAAGATGCCGTCGATGCGGCTGCGCACGACCAGTTCATTCTCTTGCGGTTCAAGGTGAACATCAGAGGCCCCGCATTGAACGGCGTCTTCAAAAATGGATTGCAGCAGGCGCACCACGGGGGCGCCTTCCTGGCCTGCGGTGGCCTGCAGGGTGCCGAAATCGACCGCATCGCCGATGTCTTTTTCCAGCGCCTTGGCCAAGCCAGAGATCTCATCGGTGCGGCGGTAATGCCGGTCGAACGCCGCCGACAACTGGCTTTCCGCCACCACGGCGATCTGCACCGTGCGTTTCAGGATTTTGGTCAACTCGTCGTAGGCAGACAAATCCAACGGGTCGGCCATGGCCACCAGCAAGTCCTCGCCCCGTTCGCCCAGCACCAACGCGCGAAAGCGTCGGGCGTGCGATTCAGGCAGCAAGTGCACCATTTCCGTCTTCAGCGGAAAACTTTTGAGGTTGACGAAAGGCGCGCGCAACTGGCGGGCCAAGATGTTGGCCAGCGCTTCTTCGGTGATCACGTTCGCGTCGATCAGCAGCCGACCCAGCTTCTTGCCGGTGGTGCGCTGCATCTCCAGCGTTTGCTTGAGTTGTTCTTCCGAGATGAGCTTTTGCTGGACCAGCACGTCGCCCAGGCGCAGCTTCTGCCGCTGCGGGACGGTGCTGATGGGCTCTGATTCGGTGCTTGATGACATTTAAAGGCCTCCAGGCGCCGGAACTACCAGCGCCACGTCTGACCTTGGATTTCGGCAGGTGGGAGGAATCCTTGAGCGTGTAGGGCGCGCGACGTGCCCCGGCGAAAAAAAATCCCCGCAGTCATCAGGACTGGCGGGGATTTTCTGGGGGAGGGGGCTGTTGGTCAGCCCGCCGATCAGCTGCTGAACAAGAAATTCAACACATCGCCATCCTTGACGATGTACTCCTTGCCTTCCGCGCGCATCTTGCCCGCGTCTTTGGCGCCTTGCTCACCCTTGAAGGCGATGAAGTCTTCAAAGGCGATGGTCTGGGCCCGGATGAAGCCGCGCTCGAAGTCGGTGTGGATCACGCCAGCCGCCTGAGGCGCCGTGTCGCCGACATGGATGGTCCAGGCGCGCACTTCCTTGACGCCCGCCGTGAAGTACGTTTGCAGGCCCAGCAACGTGAAGGCGGCACGGATCAGGCGGTTCAGGCCGGGTTCGTCCTGGCCCATTTCGGCCAGGAACATGCTGCGGTCTTCATCG
>NZ_JACMNS010000119.1 GCF_014378415.1 Aquabacterium sp. | reverse complement strand
GCGCGTGCCATCGCCTTTGATACCCGTGGCGCCAGCGCGCCTGGTGCTGCTCACGCCCGACAAACAAAATGCGGCCATGCAGGTGCTGCAAGATTTGCCTTTGAATGATTTGCACCCTGACTACCCGGCCTTCATGCTGGCCAATCATTTGCTGGGCTCCGGGGGTGATTCCAGACTCTGGAACCGCATCCGTGAAAAGGAAGGTTTGTCTTACAGCGTTTACAGCACCGTGCAATGGAATTCGATCGAGCCCAATTCACAGTGGGGGGCCTCGGCCATTTTTGCGCCGCAAAATCGGGGCAAGGTGGAGTCGGCCTTCCGCGAAGAAGTGGCCAAGGTGCTGGCCCAGGGGTTTATGCAAGCCGAGTTTGAGTCAGGCAAACGGGGGCTCTTGAATTTCAGACAATTGTCGCGAGCGCAAGATGCGCGCTTGGCCGGTGCCTGGGTCAGCAACCTGTACCTGGACCGAACATTCGAGGTGTCGGCCAAAGTAGATGCGGCTTTGGAGGCTTTGACCCTGGATCAGGTCAATCAGGCCTTGAGGCGTTATCTCAAGCCGGATCAATTTGTGTTTGGGCTGGCGGGTGATTTCAAGGACAAGGTTCAGTGAAGGCTTGAATCCAAGCGTAAAGTCAATAAAAAAGCCGGCGCATGAACGCCGGCTTTTTGCAGAATCAACCGAAGGTCAATTCAAATTCAGATCGCGAAATCTTCGAGTTTCTTGCCCGATGCCACAGCGGCTTGAACCCACTTGGGTTGCAGGCCACGGCCGGTCCAGGTTTCGCCGGTGGCGGTGTTGCGGTACTTGGGGGCGACTTTGCGGCCGGCGCTGGCCGATGGGGCCTTGCCTGTGCCACCAGCTTTGCCGGCACCCAGGTCTGCCAGGGTCAGGCCGTGTTCAGCCATCAGGGATTTGACTTGGGAGATCACGCCAGCACGTTCAGCGCGGCGAGCATCATGCAATTGTTTGTCGAGTTCGGCCGATTGCTTTTCGAGGGCGGCCTTTTTTGCCAGAAGATCTTGGTAGTTGCTCATGAAGAGTCCTTGTGGCCCGATGTCAGGGGCGTTGAATAGTTATTGAGGGAATCAGAGCCGAGCGCTAAACTCCACGGCCGAATTCTAAACACAAATATATTCAGTTTGCAAATCAGCCCAGAATATTTCTATAAATGGCTGTCTGGAATTCAGGGTGAATTGCTGGCGGCTCGGGACACGGCCTGTCCCAGTTGAATCACCGCCAAGGCGTAATAGCTGGACTGGTTGTAACGCGTGACCGCGTAAAAATTGTCAGTTCCTGCCACATAAGTGGGTGCCGCCTCGCCATTTTGGAGTTTCACCAAAGCGAGCAAACCCGTGTGGGTTTGAGCCACATCGGGCAGGACCGCGCCCAGGCTTTGCATCTGGGCCACGCTGAAGCTGGGCACGATGTCCGGGGCCAGCAATTGGGCCAGTGCATCGGCGTCGGTGGGCGGTGATATTTCATAGTATGTGGGCATGTCTTTTCGCCAGCCATGCTCAGCCAGGTATTTGGCCACGCTGCCAATGGCATCCACCGGGCTGCGAAGCAGGTCAATGCGGCCATCGCCATCAAAATCAATGGCAAAGTTTCGAACCGAGCTGGGCATGAATTGCGGTAAACCCAAGGCCCCCGCGTAGGAGCCCAACACCGTGGTCGGGTCCATGTTTTGTTCCTCGCACAGCTTCAGGAAATGGCCTAATTCTTTTTGAAAAAAAGCACTGCGGTCGCTGCGGCCTTTTGGGAAATCCAAACCCAGGGTGGCCAAGGCATCCAGCACGCGGTGGTTACCAGTGTTGCGGCCGTAGATCGATTCCACACCAATGACCCCGGCAATGATGCTGGCGGGCACGCCCCAGCGCGCTTCGGCACGTCGAAGGTCCAGTTCGTAGGTGCGCCAGAAGCTCACCCCCGCCTTGAGGCGGATCGGTTCAACGAAGCGGCTGCGGTAGACCGCCCAGTTCTTGGCGGTGCCACTGGGCGCGGGCATGATCAACTTGGTGATGCTTTCCTTGAAGCGGGCTTGGGACAGCATTGAGAATACCCAGCTTGGGTCCAGCTGAAAGTCTTGCGCCAGGCGATCGGCCAGCAGGCGCGCATCGTCTCTTTGGGCATAGTTGCCAGGTTCGGGGGCGGGCACCTCGGTCTGAACCAGCATGGGCGCTGCAACGGCCTGCCCATCGGACGCCTCTGCCGATGCCAGGCCCGTGTCAGACGAAGAGGCCGTGATGACGGCTTGAGGCGCTGGCGTGGGGGTGCTGGCACACCCGCTCAAGCCCATGACCACGGCGCACGGCACGGTGAGGCGGAGTCGCAAAAACAGGTCTGGCAAGGTCGTCATGGGCGCGCGTGATGTTTGGTGGCGCCCCGATTTGGGCACCTCGGACCTCAGTGTGCCCGATGCCGCCCTTTGGCCCGCAGGGTGCGCCACTGGCGGGCCCCTTCTTCGATGGACCTGATCAGCGGCTTGGCTTGGGCCAACTGCTGGCGTGGTTTGATGGCTTGGCCTGCGGCATCCAGGTTCGGGCCATAGCGCAGGGCATCCAGCGCTTGCAGGGCGGACACCATCTGGCTGACCAGGTGCGCCTGGCGTTCGTCGGCAGCGGGCGCCAGGTTTTGCAAGGCCCGGGCCCAGTTCAGCGCCGAGGCCGGGGCCAGGCCGTCGGAGGGGGGAATGCCCGCCTTGACCAGGGCGCGGTGGACGCGACCCATGGGGCCCAACCAGGGTGATTGGTGGAGGCGTTCGCGGGTCAGCCACAGCCAGCCCACGCCGGCCAGGGCAATGCCCGACAAGGCGATGGTCAAGGCCCGGGCAACGTCCGTCCAGTCATTGGCGTCCCAACCCAGCTTGCCCAGCAGTTGTTGTTGGCGGCCTCGGGAGTATTGCAAGACCCAGACGTTCCAGCGGTAGTTGGTGGCTTCCCAGAATGCTTTGCCTTGGCGCCAGATGGGCGAGTCAAACTGGGGCAGGGTGCCGGCCAGCCCGCTGCGAGGTGCGGCCAAGGGGCGGCTGCGGTCAATCCGCTCGGGCGCGACTGCGGCGGTGGGATCGGCGCGAACCCAGCCTTCGCCGGCTTGCCAATACTCGGCCCAGGCGTGGGCGTGGCTGTTCCTGACGACGTACAGGCCATTGACGGCGTTGAGCTCGGCGCCCTGGTAGCCGCTCACCACGCGGCTGGGCACGCCCATGGCCCTCATCACCACCACAAACGACGAGGCAAAGTGCTCGCAAAAACCGGCGCGCCGGTCCAGCCAGAATCGATCGACTTGGTGCTGCGCCTGGTCTGGCGAGGTCGCTTCATCGCCGGGCGCCAGGGTGTAGCTGTAGTTCTCTCGGCGGATGTGGGCCAGCACGGCCTGCACCACTTGACGTGGCTTGGCTTGAGCCAAGGCAGGATCGCGTCGGAAAGCCTGGGCCCAGGCGATGGTGCGGGGGTTGAAGCCACGTGGGAGTTGCACCCAGGTGGCCAGTTCTTGTGGGGTGTGGCTCACGCCGTGTCGGAATTGGGTCCAGGCTTGCGCTTCAAGTTGAACGCGCTCATGGAGGGCGTTGCCCATGGTCCAGGCCAGACCTTGGCGCTCCAACCTCAACGCAGCCTGTTGTGGCGGTGTCTGAACTTTCAGCGTGGCTTCCAGCAAGGGCAAGATCCTGGCGTGGGTGGCCTCCATCGTGAGTTGGTAGCGGATGGTGGGGCCGCGGGTTTCGACGGGCTCCTGCGTTGTACCTTCGATGTCGTCGCGGGGCGCGCGGCGGGTTCGCCAGGTTTGGCCATCAAAGTCGTCCAGCACCGGCCCTCGGAAATACATCTCCGAGGGGGCGGGCGGGGGGCCTTCAAAACGCAGGTGCATGGCAATGCTGTCGTCCAGGGCCAGTTCGGCCACGTTGCCCAGCGTCAAACTGTCGGACAAGCCCGTGCGAGCTTGTGCATCCGAAGGCAGTGCCCACAGCGGGCCAATGCGGGGGAACAGCAAAAAGAGCACCAGCATCAAGGGCGCACCCCAGACCAGCGTGCGCCCAGCCTCGCGGGCCACGGTCAGCAAGGGCGGGCGGCCCAAGGGCCGCTGTGCCAGCACCAGCGAGGTCATCAACCCCCAAACGGCCACCGCCATCAAGGCAGCCAGCAAGATGCTTTGCGAGTACAGAAACTGCGTCAGGATCAGGAAAAATCCCAGCGAGGTCACGACGAAGGCATCGCGGCGGGCGCGCAGTTCCAGCGTCTTCAGGCCGGTCAGCACCACCACCAGGGTCACGCCCGCTTCGCGGCCAAACAGCGCTCGGTGGGTCAACAAGGTCAAGCCGACGCAGCCCGCCAGAGCCAGCAGCAATACCCAGCGCGGTGGCAGGCGGCTGTCGCGCCAGGCCATGTGCGCTCGCCACAGCATGGCCAGGGTGGCGCCCACGGCGCACCACAGCGGCAAGCGGGCGGCGTGGGGGGCCATGATCACGGCCAGCATGGCCAGCAGCCACAGTGTGTCGCGGCCTTCGCGGCTGATGGCCAGTTGAGGGCGCTTCATCGCCGAACCTTTCGGGCCGGTGGTTCGACAAGGCCCCACAAGGCCAATGCATCCAGGCAGGCCCTGAGGTGGGCGCTGCCCTGGCCGCAGTCAATGGCCTGACCTGGCAATTTCAGCCCATAGGCCATGCCCGCGTGTTGGTCGGCCAGGATGACCCAACTGGTCAGGCGGCTCACGCGTGCTTCCGCATCCAGCCCTTGCAGGCCATGGCTGTGGTCCCAGTCCAGCCAAAGATCAGGCGTGCGGCCGGCCGCCGGTTCACGGCTGACCAGGCCTGTGCCCGAGGCCAGGGCGTGGCTTGATTTTTTCCAGGCAATCCAGCGCAGTGGGTCACCTCGTCGGTAGGCCCTCAAACCTTCCGGCATCTCGGTCGAGGGGCCGACGGGGCGCACTGTGCGCGCATCAGGCACCTCGCTGGCGCTGTCGGGCAAAGGCGGCGCAAAGAGATCCAGCGCTGGCCAGACCAGCACGCGGCCTTGTGGGCGCCAGTAGCCCCAGGCCCGGAACAAACCCATTGGATATCGGCTTTGCAGCGTCAACCGTGGCAGGTCCAGCCAGCCACGCAATGCGGCGGGCACGTCCATCTCCACCGTCGTTTCACTGGCGGGCGCCACTTCGCACTCCACCTTGGCCTCGTCGTGCGAAGCGATGCCGGCAGCGATCGGGCGGGTCACTTTCAACTCCAGGCCAAAACGCCCACGGCGCGTGCCGGTGTGGGCCAGGACCACGCCCATCCGCAGTACATCGCCCGCGTGCAGGCTGCGCAATGGCAGCAGGCGCATGCTCAGGCCACGCACATTGGCGTGGGTGATGTGCATCGTCATCAAGGCGGCGCCGCTGACCATGAAGGTCAGCGCATAGCCCAGGTTGATCTGCTCGTTGATGGAGGCCAGCAGCATCACCATGATCACCACGGCAAAGCCCCAGCCAGCCGGCGTGGGCAGAATGTACAGGTTGCGCTGGGTGAAGGTGACCTGCTCGCGCGGTTGCAAGCGCGACTCCCACCACTGGCGCCACCAAACCTGCGGCCGCCGCACCAGCCACTTGAAGGGACCCAACAGACGACCGGGACGCCAACCGGTCCTCATGGCACTTGGGTGGCCTCCAGCAGCGCGCGGGCCTGGGCGGTGGCGCTGCGGCCTGATTGCGGCAAAGACACCAGCCGGTGCGCCACGGTGGGCACCCACAGCGTCTGGATGTCTTCGGGCGACACATGGCCGCGCCCCAGGAACAAGGCGCGAGCCCTGGCCAGTTTGAGCAAAGACAGGCCCGCGCGAGGGCTGAGGCCCTGCGCAAACCAGCGGCCATCGCGCGTAGCGGTCAGCAAGGCTTGCAGGTAGTCCAGCAAGGCATCGGCGACGTGGATGGTGTTGACCTTGGCTTGCCAAGCGGCCCATTCGCTGGGCGACAGCAAAGGCTGCAGGTGTTGAATGGCCTGACGGCGGTCTTCGCCCATCAGCAGCGCGCGTTCTGCCGCCGGGTCGGGGTAGCCCAATGAAAGGCGCATGGCAAACCGGTCCAACTGAGATTCAGGCAGCGGGTGCGTGCCCAGTTGTTCGGAAGGGTTCTGCGTGGCGATGACGAAAAACGGCGAGGGCAGGGGGCGTGTTTCGCCTTCCACCGACACCTGGCGTTCTTCCATCGCTTCCAGCAAGGCACTCTGGGTGCGGGGGCCGGCGCGGTTGATTTCATCGGCCAGCAACACCTGTGCAAAAACAGGCCCAGGGTGAAAGACGAATTCTTCGCGCTGGCGTTCATACACGCTCACCCCGATCAGGTCGGAGGGCAGCAAATCTGCCGTGAACTGGATGCGCGAAAAACTCAGGCCCAAGCAACGTGCCAGGGCTTGCGACAAGGTGGTCTTGCCCACGCCTGGTATGTCTTCGATCAGCAGGTGACCGCCGGCCAGCAGGCAGATCACGCTGAGGGTGACCTGGTCTCGCTTGCCCACGATGATCGTGCTAATCTGATCAACGAGCTGTGTGATCTGCGAGGTCTTCAAGGCGGCGGCGCTTGACGCTGCAGCAGGGAGCGGTTCGGTGCGAAGAAGCATGGCATTACCTTAACCCAAACCGGCGGGCCACACCGCACGGGACTGACCCATGTCGACCGGTTATTTCACCCATCCAGATTGCCTGGCCCACGACATGGGCCCCGGCCACCCCGAGTGCCCCCAGCGCCTGCTCGCCATCGCCGACCACCTGCGTGCCCAAGGCCTGGATGCCTTGATGTCGCAGCACGAAGCGCCGCTGGCCAAGGTGTCCGATCTGAGCTTGGCCCACGAGAGCAACTACGTGGCGACGCTGGATGATTTCCTGCACCAGCTGGAGTCCACCGGTGACACCCGGGCGCTCGATCCCGACACCATGGCGAGCCCGGGCACCCGCTCGGCCGCATGGCGAGCGGCCGGTGCCGCCGTGGCCGCCACCGACGCTGTCATCGATGGTCAGCTGGACAATGCCTTTTGCGCGGTGCGCCCGCCCGGCCACCACGCCACGCGCCGACAAACCATGGGTTTTTGCCTGTTCAACAACGTGGCTGTCGCAGCCCGGCACGCGCTGGATGTGCGGGGCCTCAAGCGCGTGGCGATCGTGGATTTCGACGTGCACCACGGCAACGGCACCCAAGACATCCTGGCCAACGATGACCGAGTTTTGATGGTCAGCTTTTACCAACACCCCTTCTACCCTTACAGTGGCGAGGACTGTCACGCCGCCAACATGGTCAACGTGCCCGTGCCGGCCCGAAGTAACGGCAAGGTGATCCGCGAAATCGTGGAAACCTACTGGATGCACCGCCTGGAGTTTTTCAAGCCCGAGATGATCTTCATTTCCGCCGGCTTTGACGCTCACCGCGAGGATGACCTGGGCGGTCTGGGTTTGGTCGAAGCCGACTACGCCTGGATCACCCGAAAAATCATGGACGTGGCCAAACGCTTTGCCAAGGGCAGGATCGTGTCCTGCCTGGAAGGCGGCTACAACCTGGACGCCTTGGGCCGCAGTGTCGCGGCTCATTTGCGCGTGTTGATCGACGAGTAAGCTTCACCCCCATGCCGACAACGCCCTCTCTGCACACCGCCCAGCCCTTGACGGCCGAAGAACTCACCAAACTCTGGACCCAACTGCAGCAGCCCACGGCTCTGGCCGAACTGGGCCTCTTGCTCGCTTGCCTGGGCGGTGCCTGGCTGATGGTGCGCCTGACGCGTGGCCGGCAGGCCGATCCCAAGTCCATCTGGTTTGGCCAGCATGTGGTGGACGGGGTGCTGTTTCCCATCCTCGCGCTCATCCTCGCGCTGGGCGCGCGACGCTTTCTGGCGGGTGTCGAAATCCCCTTGGCCGTGTTCCGCGTGGCCATCCCGGTGCTGGTGTCCCTGGCCGTCATCCGGTTGACCGTCAAGGTGCTCGGCGTGGTGTTTCCAAATGCCCCCGCCATGCGCGTCATCGAACGCACGGTGTCCTGGATGGCCTGGGCAGGTAGCGTGCTGTGGATCATGGGCGTGATGCCTTTGATCCTGGACGAGCTGGACGACATCAGCTGGAAGATCGGCTCCAGCCAGGTCAGCCTGCGCAACCTGATCGAAGGGGCGTTCAGCGCGGTGCTGGTGCTGATCCTGTCGTTGTCGCTGTCTTCGGCGATTGAAAACCGCCTGCTCAAAGGCGCCACCGACAACATGTCGCTGCGCAAGATCATGGCCAACCTGTCCAGGGCCTTGCTGCTGACCGTGGGCTTGATGATGGCCTTGTCGGCCGTGGGCATCGACCTGACCGCGCTGTCGGTGCTGGGCGGCGCCATTGGCGTGGGCGTGGGCTTTGGCCTGCAAAAACTGGCCGCCAACTACGTCAGCGGTTTCGTCATTCTGGCCGAACGCAGCCTGCGCATTGGCGATCTGGTCAAGGTGGACAACTTCGAAGGCCGCATCACCGACATCAACACCCGCTACACCGTGCTGCGCTCGTCGGCCGGGCGCGAAGCCATCGTCCCCAATGAAATGCTGATCACCCAGCGGGTTGAAAACGCCTCACTGGCCGACAACAAGTTGCTGCTCATGACCGAGGTGCAAGTCGCCTATGGCACCGACCTGGATTGGCTGCGCCCCTTGCTGGCCGAGGCCGTGGCCAAAGTCCCCCGCATCCTGCCCAGTCCTGCGCCGGCGGTTCACTTGACGGCCTTTGCCTCCGATGGCTTGGGCCTGACCGTGGCCTTCTGGATCGCCGACCCTGAAAATGGCCAACTGGCAGCGCGCTCCGAGGTCAATCTGGCCATTTTGGCCACGCTGAATCAACTGAAAGTCGATATTCCCTATCCTCAAAGGGTGGTTCATCACCGTCCACCGCTTGAGGTATCCTCCGCCGAACATGACATTACCCACGACGCAACCTGACCCAGCCTCGACCCGTGCGGTCGATTTGCCCCTGGACGACACGGAAGACTCTCCCAGCACGCGCCGGCGCCGCAAGGGCATTTTCATCTTGCCCAACCTGTTCACGCTGGCGGCGTTGTTTGGCGGCTTTTACGCCATCGTGATGGCCATGAATGGGCAGTTCGAGCAGTCGGCCATTGGCGTGTTCTGCGCCATGGTGTTGGACAGCCTGGATGGCCGGGTGGCGCGCATGACCAACACGCAGAGCGCGTTTGGCGAGCAGATGGACAGCCTGTCGGACATGGTCTCGTTTGGTGCCGCTCCGGCGCTCATCGTCTACGAATGGGCGCTGAAAGGCCTGGGCAAATGGGGCTGGATTGCCGCCTTTGTATATTGCTCCTGCGCTGCTCTTCGATTGGCGCGGTTCAACGCCAACATCGGCGTGGTCGACAAGCGTTTCTTCCAGGGCCTGCCCAGTCCCGCCGCCGCCGCGCTGGTCATGGGCCTGATCTGGGTCGTGACCGACCTGGGTGAATCGGCCCGCACACAACCCTGGTTGGTGTGGTTGGCCTTTGGCTTGACCTTGTATTCCGGCCTGACCATGGTCACCAACGTCCCGTTTTACAGCTTCAAGGACATCAGCTTCAAGCGCACGGTGCCTTTCATCGTGATCGTGGCCATCGCCCTGGGCATCGCGGTGATCAACATCCACCCGGCGGGCGTGTTGTTCTCGATCTTCGTGATCTACGGCGTGTCGGGTTACGGTGTTTATGTCTGGAAGCGCATGAAGGGCAAACCGGTGAGCGTGATCTCCACCTCGACCGATGAGCCCGATGAAGAAGGCCTACACCGCTGATAGCTTTTTTGGGGCTTTTGCCCGGTACGGCGCCCTGAGCCTCGTGCTATATTTATCTTCATGACGACCTTCAACGCCAACCTGCTACTACTTCTAGGAGTGCCCCGGGCGCGTTGATCGCTTTCGTTTGTACCAACGTACACATCCGAACTTTCGCAAAACGGCCCGCCAGCATTGCCCGCGGGCCGTTTTGTTTGGTAGCAGTCATTTCAAGTGTCGCCAAACCCAACATCCCAAGTGGCCGAGGTTTGGCCAGACCCTTTGACTCGTCCCACGGAGACCACCATGACCGACAAACTCATCATTTTCGACACCACCTTGCGCGATGGCGAGCAATCGCCCGGTGCCTCCATGACCCGCGAAGAAAAGCTGCGCATCGCCCGCCAGCTGGAACGCCTCAAGGTGGACGTGATCGAGGCTGGTTTTGCCGCCTCATCCAATGGTGACTTTGAAGCAGTGAAGGCGATTGCCGCCGCGATCAAGGATTGCACCGTGTGCTCGCTGGCCCGTGCCAACGATCGCGACATCGCCCGTGCCGCCGAAGCCTTGAAGGGCGCCAATTCCTGGCGCATCCACACCTTCATCGCCACCAGCGCACTGCACATGGAGAAGAAGCTGCGCATGTCGCCCGAGCAGGTGCTCGAGCAGGCCAAGCTGTCGGTGCGTTTTGCCCGCAACCTCACCAACGATGTTGAGTTCTCGGCCGAAGACGGCTACCGCTCGGACATGGACTACCTCAGTCGCGTGATCGAGGCCGTCATCAACGAGGGGGCCACCACCATCAACATCCCCGACACGGTGGGTTACGGCATCCCCGATCTGTACGGCAATTTCCTCAAAACCTTGCGCGAGCGCGTGCCCAACTCCGACAAGGCGATCTGGTCGGTGCATTGCCACAACGACCTGGGAATGGCCGTGGCCAACTCGCTCGCCGGCGTCCAGATTGGTGGCGCTCGCCAGGTGGAATGCACCATCAACGGCCTGGGCGAACGGGCCGGCAATGCCGCGCTCGAAGAAATAGTCATGGCCGTGCGCACCCGCCGCGATTACTTCAATCTTGACGTGGGCATCGACACCACGCAAATCATGCCGGCCTCGCGGCTGGTGTCCCAAACCACCGGTTTTGTGGTGCAGCCCAACAAGGCCGTGGTCGGCGCCAATGCGTTCGCGCACGCCTCGGGCATCCACCAGGATGGCGTGCTGAAAGCGCGTGACACCTATGAAATCATGCGCGCGGAAGATGTGGGCTGGGCCGCCAACAAAATCGTGCTGGGCAAGCTGTCGGGCCGCAATGCCTTCAAGCAACGCCTGACCGAACTCGGCATCACCATCGAGTCCGAGGCCGACATCAACGCCGCCTTCGCCAAGTTCAAGGAACTGGCCGACCGCAAAAGCGAAATCTTCGACGAGGACATCATCGCCCTGGTCGGCGACGAAAGCCTGACCGCCGAACAGGACCACTACCGACTGGTGGCGCTGTCCCAGCACTCGGAAATGGGCGAGCGCCCGCACGCCAGCGTTGTGTTCGCAGGCGGTGATGTTGAGCACCAATCCGAAAGCGATGGCAATGGCCCGGTGGACGCCAGTCTCAAGGCAATTGAGGCTGTCGTGAAAAGTGGCGCAGAAATGGTCCTCTACTCGGTCAATGCGATTACCTCCGGAAGCACAGAATCACAAGGAGAGGTGACCGTTCGTTTGCAACACGGTGGGCGCGTGGTCAATGGGGTCGGAGCCGATCCGGACATCGTGGTGGCATCCGCCAAAGCCTACCTGTCAGCCTTGAACAAGCTGCACAGCAAGGCCGAAAGGGTGGCCGCCCAGGGGTAAACCCTTTATTCTGATGGCCTGAATGGCGAGGTCACTTTACAAAAGGCGCGTAAGTCATTGATCCGGCGCGCCTTTTTAATTACACTTCGCACTGTGACGAAAGGGCTGTGATGGTCGTGCTCGAGAAGTTCAAAAAAAGTTGTTTGACGTTGTTGGTGATGCTGTCGGTGGCCTGCCTGGCCTTGAGCACGCCAGGCTTGGCAGAGGCCAAAGCCAAAACCAAGGCGAAAACACGCACGGCCGCTGCCCAGAAGTCCACGAGCACGGTGCAAAGCACCAAGGTCAAGGCCTCCGTGGTGCGCAAGTCACGCGCAGTTCGTGCCCGTGGCCCCGCCAGAATTTCGCTTGAAGAACCGCCCATGCCTTTGGCGGCCTCCCTGTCCAGATCAGCGGGTGGCGCTGTCATCAAGACCACGGCCGCCGCTGCAGCGGGCATGTCTGCCGCTTCGGGCGCATCCTTTGGCCAGCTTTATGGTCTGCACCACACGCCTGATCCGCTGTACCTCAAATCCAGCGTGGCGTTCGTGATGGACCAAGACACCAATGAGGTTTTGCTGTCCAAGAATTCCGAAGCGGTGCTGCCCATTGCCTCACTGACCAAGCTGATGACCGCCATGGTGGTGGTTGAGGCCAAGTTGTCGCTCGACGAGTCCATCACCATCACTTCAGACGATGTGGACACCGAAAAGAACAGCAGCTCACGCTTGGCCGTGGGTGCCACACTGACCCGGGGCGAATTGTTGCACCTGGCCTTGATGTCTTCTGAAAACCGCGCAGCGCATGCCTTGGGCCGCATCTACCCGGGGGGCATGCAGGCCTTTGTGGTGGCGATGAACCGCAAGGCGCAGCTCTTGAGCATGGCCGACACCAAGTACGTTGAGCCGACCGGGCTGAGCAGCCAGAACCAATCCAGCGCGCGCGACCTGGCCACGCTGGTCAAGGCCGCTTACCAGCAGCCTTTGATCCGCGAGCTGTCCACCTCGCGCGAGTACGCTGTCCACCTGGGGGCGCGCCAGCTTCAGTTTCACACCACCAACAGCCTGGTGCGCAACCCCAACTGGGACATCGGTCTGCAAAAGACCGGTTACATCGTTGAAGCAGGCCGCTGCCTGGTCTTGCAGGCCCGCATGGCAGGTCGCAAGCTGATCATGGTTTTTCTGGATTCCACGGGCAAGTACTCGCGCCAGGCAGACGCCGAACGTGTTCGCCGCTGGATTGAAACCGCACCTCAGACGCCGCGTGGCTCGGCCGATCTGGTGGCCATTCCCAAGGTCACTTCCTGATGGATCACCTGCTGGCTTGATCCGCAAGACATGACAAAGGCCCCTCGGGGCCTTTGTCATGTCTTGCGGAGGTTCAGTTGCTCAGCGCCCCGACCAGCCCATCGATGTGGAAATCCGACCAGCAGCACCCTTCAGTGCCTCGCGCCATTCGGCGCTCAAACGCAGGCTGGAGGTGTTCAAGGCCAGGCTGGCCACGATCTGGCCATTGTCATCAATGACGGGCGCTGCAGCCTGTTGCTGTGGGGCCTCCACCGAATCACCGTCCACCGCCAGACCATTTGCCCGAACATTTTGCAGTTCGGTGTGCAGTGTGTCAGCGCGGATGCCGTTGGCTTGGGCCAGGGTGTGCAACTGCGCGGCCGTCCACTGGCTGATCAACACCTTGCCTGATGCACTGGCGACCAGCGGCGTGCGGGCGCCCAGCACCCGGTTGACCTGGATGCCATTGCGTTCACTGCTGGTGCGTTCCACGCAAACCGAGTCGTCGTCCTGCCGGATGTGCAAAGCAACGGTCTGACCGGTCAGGCGGTGCAGTTCCTGCATGGGGCGCATTGCCAGGGCGCGCACATCCAGTCGCGATTTGACCAGGTTGCCCAGCTGCAACAAGCGCAGGCCCAGCCGGTAGGTGCCGGGACCGGATCGTTCGACAAAACCGCCAACGGCCAGATCGTTGAGGATGCGGTGGGCAGTAGATGGGTGCAAGCCCGTGCGTTCGCTCACGATTTTCAGCGAAACGGAGTCTCCTTCGTGGGCCAGGGTGTCTAAAAGACTGAACATTCTGGCCATGACCTGGATCGAAGTGGAGGGCGAAGTGGGTTCACTCATCGGGTTTTCCTTTGTGGCAAACCATTTTGAAAGGTGGGATCCCTCGTCATTCGGCGAAATAATCAGTGGCTTGAGGCCCATATAGGGTCACATCAGCCCACTTTCCGGGATTTGATAACGTCTTATGAAAAATATCTTCCGTGAAGTCTTGGTTCGGGCGGGTTGGGCCGGCGGATTGGCATCTGGGCTCCTGCTACTGGCCGCCGCCCCTACCTTGAATGCTGCGGTGCCATCCCTCGCGGCCGAGTACAGCGATGCAGCTGCAGCGTCTGGCGCGGCATCGGCTGCATCAAGCCGCCGATGGATGACCATGCCTCGTGTTTTTGGGCACCTCACGGCCAAAGACCTGGGTGTCGTCATCAACACTGACGATCCTTATTCCGTTCAGATCGGCGAGTACTACGCCAAGGCCCGCGCCATTCCTGCCAGCCGGGTGCTCCGGGTCAGCCTGCCCATGAAGTCCACCTTGGCGCCCGACGAGTTCGAAGCCTTCAAAAAGCAGGTTGATGATTTTTTTGGCCCCAAGGTGCAGGCCCTGGCCTTGACCTGGCGGCTTCCTTACGGGGTGAATTGCAACTCCATCACGGGGGCGCTGGCCATGGGCTACGACGCCAAGCTGTGCACCAACACTTGTGCTGCGCCGACGAAATCGTCCACCTATTTCGGCTCCAGTTCGACCAAGCCCTACACCGATCACCGCATGCGTTTGAGCATGTTGTTGGCGGCCAAGGATGCCGATTCAGCCAAGGCCTTGATCGATCGGGGCGTGCGCTCTGATGGCACCTTGGGGTTGCGTGGTGCACCCGCGGTGAATGCCCATTTTGTCACCACCTCGGACAACGTTCGCAGCGTGCGCCAACAGCTGTTTCCGCCGGCGGGCAGCAACCCACCATTCGGCGTGGATGTCCACCTGGACCAAACCGACGCCTTGAAAAATGCCGACCGGGTCATGCTGTACCAAACGGGGCGTGCGCAGGTTGATTTTCTGGACACCAATGAGTTCGTGCCGGGGGCCTTGGGGGATCACTTGACGTCGTTCGGCGGCATCCTGGACAAACCGCACGGGCAGATGACCGTGCTGTCCTGGATTGACGCTGGCGTCACGGCCAGCTACGGCACCACCAGCGAGCCTTGCGCCCACCTGCAGAAGTTTCCACATCCGCAGGCTTTAATCGGATTTTACTTGCAAGGGGCCACTGCCCTGGAGGCCTACTGGAAAAGCGTGGCCTGGCCCCAGCAAGGCCTGTTCGTGGGCGAGCCCCTGGCGTCACCGTTCGGCCGCTGAAAACCACCCCCAGCGCACCTGGGTGGCGATCCACCACTTGCGCAGCGGTGTCAGCATGATGCGTTCGTGCAGCACGCGCTCGCCTTGTGCGGCAATCTCGTCAATCAAGGCGATCTGCAATGCCGCCAACACGGCCAGCGGCCGCAGCGCTTGTCGTTCGGCGCGTGGCAGTTGGGCGATGGCCTTCCACGACGCCGTCAAGTTTTGCCGGGCCTGTGCATGCAAATAGGTCAACAGGGCGGGCCAATGTGCTGGCGCTTGACCTGGTGAAGGACGCAGAAGTTCATGGGCTTTAACGTCATGCTGCTGCAGGATGCTGACCGGGGTGTGCAGCCAGCCCAGCCGAGCATCCTGCCCTAACCGGCTCAGGTGATGGGCTTGCCGAAGTCCCAAGCCCAGTTCTCGGGCGGCCGACAGTGCTGCGGGAGACCGGGCCCCAAGCAGGTGGGCTGCCGCTTCGCAGGCGGCACCGGTGCTGGCCAGGGCGTGCTTCTTCTGGCTGACTTCGTCCAGCCAGCGCGTCTGTTGCAGCAGGGCTTGCATGCCATCGACCTGCGCCAACCACAGGTCCTTGGGCGGCCATTGTCCCGGGGCAGGCGCGGACTTTGCTAATGGCTTGGTCAGCGGATGAGCAGGTTTGCCGTCAAAGCTGTTGAGCACCTCTTGGTGCCACCACGCCAGTTTTGTCTGGGCCACACCCGGGTCATTCACGGTCAAGGGGATGGCGCTGACCTCATGCCACCAATGAACCCAGACTTGCAGTGCCGGGCGCAGTGCCATGGGGGCGGATTGCATTGCATAGTAGAGACTGCTGCCCGGCCTGATCAGGGGCGGGGGGGCATTTGGCGTTTGGGGCATGGGTGGGGTGTGGACAAAGACGCCACATTGTCTCAATTGTCGCGGCGCATTCAGAAAAAATCACATTACTGACCCGCTGGTCAGTTACGATCATGCCCTTAGATGAAAGTCAGCGGATTAACACCATGACAGGGATGAACCATGTGCCGCTGCCATGGCCCTCCATCAATTGAGCGAACTCATGAGCATGCCCCCTCGCACCCGGCTTTTCGCGTTTGTCCTGGCGACCCCCTTGTTGCTGGCCACCGTGGGTTGCGGCAAAACGCCCCCGGCCCCTGAGCCGATCCGGGCTGTGCGCACGTTGGTATTGAGTGAAACCGGTGGCGTGGTCGACCGGGAATTCTCGGCCGAAATCCGCGCGCGCATTGAATCTCGCTTGAGCTTCAGGGTGCCCGGCAAGGTGTTGCGCCGCCAGGTCGAGTTGGGTCAGGCCATCAAGCCGGGCCAGATGCTGGCGCAGCTCGATCCCCAGGATCTGAGCCTGACCCAGGAGTCGGCCCGTGCCGGCCTGGCCGCGGCCGAGGCCAATGCCGCGCAGGCGGCGGCTGACTTCAAGCGCTTCAGTGAGCTCAAGGGCCAGGGCTTCATCAGCGTGGCCGAGCTGGACCGCCACAGCACCACCTTGAAGTCAGCCGAGGCCAGCTTGCGCCAAGCGCGCGCCCAAGCCGGCGTGCAGGGCAACCAGGCCACTTACGCCACCTTGACGGCGAACGCCTCCGGCGTCATCACCGCCGTGGACGCCGAGCCCGGACAAGTGGTGAACGCCGGCACGCCCGTGCTGACCTTGGCCCAGGATGGCCCGCGCGATGCGCTGTTCTCGGTGCCGGAAGACATGGCGCCCACCATGCGCGCCTTGCTGAACAAGCCCGGTGCCATCAAGGTGCGCCGTTGGGGCACGCAAGAATGGTTGCCCGCCAAGATCCGCGAAGTCTCGGCCGCCACCGACAGCGTGACCCGCACTTTCCTGGTCAAAGCCGACGTGGGGCAGGGCGCCTACGAGTTAGGTCAAACCGCGACCGTGGCCCTGAGCACCCCTGTGCGCTATGCCGCCGGTTTGCGGGTGCCATTGCAAGCCCTGGTCGAGTTGAATGGCCGGTCGGCGGTGTGGGTGCTCGATGGCACCAGCATGACCGTCAAGGCCCAGCCGGTGATCACGGCAGATGTCACCGGCAACATCGTGATCGTGGCCAATGGGCTCAAGGCTGGGCAGGAGATCGTGACGGCCGGGGTGCACGTGCTCAAGCCGGGTCAGAAGGTCAAGCGCTATCAAACCGCCTTGGATTTGGCGGCCGCTGGCGCGCCACCGGCGGCCAGCCAGTCTGCCGTTTCGCAGTGATCCCCAGGAGCCCACTGTGACCGACATCGTCAAGAAAGTGGCCGATCCTTCGGCCCGTCATTTCAACCTGTCCCGTTGGGCGCTGGAGCATCAGGCGCTCACGCGCTACCTGATGATCGTGTTGATGCTGCTGGGCCTGGCCGCCTACTTCCAGCTGGGTCAGGATGAAGACCCGCCTTTTGCCTTCCGGGTCATGGTCGTGCGGGCATATTGGCCTGGGGCCACGGCGCAAGAAGTGGCCGAACAGGTCACCGACAAAATCGAGCGCACGCTTCAGGAGGTGCCCTACGCCGACAAGATCCGCTCCTACACCAAGCCAGGTGAGTCGTTCACCCTCATGCAGGTCAAGGACTCGTCGCCGCCCAAAGAGATCCCCAACCTCTGGTACCAAGTGCGCAAGAAGGTCGGCGACATCAGGCACACCTTGCCGCCGGGTGTGGTCGGCCCGTTCTTCAATGACGAGTTCGGCGACGTGTACGGCTCCATCTACGCCTTGTCGGCCGATGGCTTCACCCCGGAAGAATTGCGTCAGTTCGCTGAAAAGGTCAGATCGCAGTTCCTGCAGGTGCCCGGCGTGGCCAAGGTCGAGCTGTTCGGCGTGCAGCCCGAGAAGATTTTCATGGAAGTACCCCAGCAAAAGCTGGCGCAGATGGGCCTGGACATGGGCCAGTTCATCCAGCAGCTCAATGCCCAGAACGGCATCGAGGGCGCGGGCGTGTACTCCGGCGCGAACGACAGCATCCAGATGCGCGTCACCGGCGCATTCACCTCCGTCAATCAACTGCGCCAAATGCCCATCCGGGCCGTCAATCCGGCCACAGGGCAAGCCCGAACCGCGCGACTCGGCGATGTCGCCACCATCCGCCGGGCCTACGATTCGCCCGCGACCACCAAGGTGCGCCACAACGGCAAGGACATCATCGCGGTCGGCATCTCGATGGCCAAGGGCGGCGACATCATCCAGTTGGGCAAGAGCCTGACAGCTGCCGCTGACAAGGTGCACGCCGACCTGCCCGTGGGCATCGAGCTCGACCAGATCCAGGACCAGCCCAAGTCGGTGTCCAACTCAGTGGGCGAGTTCGTCCACGTGCTGGTCGAGGCAGTGGCCGTGGTGCTGGCCGTCAGCTTCATCAGCCTGGGCCTGCACACCAAGCCCTTGCGCCTGGACATCTGGCCTGGCCTGGTGGTGGCCATCACCATCCCACTGGTGCTGGCCGTCACCTTTCTGATCATGTATTTCTGGAACGTGGGCTTGCACAAGATCTCGCTGGGGGCGCTGATCATTGCCCTGGGCCTGCTGGTGGATGACGCCATCATCGCGGTCGAAATGATGGTGCACAAGCTGGAGGAAGGCTACGACAAGGTGGCCGCGGCCACCGCCGCCTACGACATCACCGCCATGCCCATGTTGACCGGTACGCTGATCACCGCCGCAGGCTTCCTGCCCATCGGCCTGGCGCAATCGGCGGTGGGGGAGTACACCTTCGCCATCTTTGCCGTCACGGCCGCCGCCTTGATCGTGTCCTGGGTGGTCTCGGTTTACTTCGTGCCTTACTTGGGACAGCACCTGCTCAAGACCCGGCCCAAGTTCCAGTCTGCCAATGGCGGCCCCAAGGTCGATCTGCACGACACCCCGTTCTACCGCCGTTTGAAGGCCCTGGTGAACTGGTGCGTGGAACACCGCTGGATCACCATTGGCTTGACCATCCTGGCCCTGGTACTGGGTGTGCTCGGCATGGGCAAGGTGCAGCAACAGTTCTTCCCCGACTCCAGCCGCCCCGAGCTGTTGGTGGACCTGTGGATGCCCGAAGGCACCAGCTTTGACGCCACCGAGGCCGTGGCCAAGCGCTTCGAGGCGCGCGTCATGAAGGAAGACGGCGTCAAGTCCGTCAGCACCTGGATTGGCGCCGGCGTGCCGCGCTTCTACCTGCCCATGGACCAGATCTTCCCGCAGAGCAACGTCAGTCAGGCGATCGTGATGCCGATCGATCCACAGATGCGCGAAACCTTGCGCGCCCGCTTGCCCGAGTTGTTGGCCACCGAGTTCCCCGAGGTTCGCGCCCGCCTGCGCCTGTTGCCCAATGGCCCCCCCGTGCCATACCCGGTGCAGTTCCGCATCGTGGGAGAAGACCCCGCCCAACTGCGCCACTGGGCTGAAGAAGCCAAGACCTTGATGCGCGCCCACCCCAACATGACGGGCGTCAACGACAACTGGAACGAGTCGATCAAGGCCATCCGCCTGGTCGTGGACCAGTCCAAGGCGAGGGCCCTGGGCGTGACCACCCAGTCGATCGCGCAGGCCATCCGCGTCTCCACCTCGGGCTCGACCGTCGGCCAATACCGCGATCAGGACCGCCTCATCGACATCGTCATGCGCACGCCGTTGTCAGAGCGCGCCACCTTGAGCGCGCTGGACAACTCCTACATTCCCACCGCGTCTGGTCGCATGGTCCCCGTGCTGCAGGTCGGCAAGCCACAACTGGTGTGGGAGCCCGGCGTGATGTGGCGTGAAGGCCGCCATTTCGCCATCACGGTGCAGGGCGATGTCACCGAAGGCACGCAGGGGCCCACCGTCAGCACGGCCTTGTGGCCGCAGATGATGGCCCTGCAGCAAAAGATGCCCGCGGGCTTTCACTTCGAGCTGGCCGGCACGGCCGAAGAAAGCAGCAAGGGGCAAGGTTCGATCTTCGCCAACATGCCCGCCATGCTGTTCATCATCTTCACCCTGCTGATGTTGCAACTGCAAAGCTTCTCGCGTGCCTTGTTGGTGTTCCTGACCGGACCCATGGGCATCGCGGGTGTTGCCGCCGCATTGCTGCTTCTGAATCGGCCATTCGGCTTCGTCGCCTTGCTGGGTGTGGTGGCCCTGATGGGCATGATCATGCGCAATTCGGTCATCCTGATTGACCAGATCGAGCAAGACCGCGCCCAAGGCGTGGCCGACTGGGACGCCATCGTCGGGGCGGCCGTGCGCCGTTTCCGCCCCATCGTGCTGACCGCCGCCGCCGCCGTGCTGGCCATGATCCCCCTGACACGCAGCGTGTTCTGGGGCCCGATGGCTGTCGCCATCATGGGCGGCCTGATCGTGGCCACCGCCTTGACCTTGTTGGCCCTGCCAGCCATGTACGCGGCTTGGTTCCGGGTGCGCAGACCGGCATGAGGGTCGCCGCCGATGAAAACTGTGCTCAGGGCACGGTAGAATCGGTGGTTACGACTAAATAGCCTACTTGGCTGCATCACTGCAGTCTGGTTGTCAAAGTCGATGCGCGGGTGGCGAAATTGGTAGACGCACCAGGTTTAGGTCCTGACGCCAGCAATGGTGTGGGGGTTCGAGTCCCCCCCCGCGCACCAGGCCTTTTATCAATCACCTAATTTTGAGAGTACATAAAATGGCTGTCACCGTGGAGACCCTCGACAAGCTGGAACGACGCATCACGCTGTCGCTGCCAGCCGACGTGCTCAGGACCGAAGTCGACGCCCGCTTGAAGAAGCTGGCCCGCACCGTCAAGGTTGACGGCTTCCGTCCTGGCAAAGTGCCCATGACCGTGGTCGCTCAGCGCTACGGCTATTCCGTGCAGTACGAAGTCGTCAACGACCAAGTCGGCCAAGCCTTCTCCAAGGCCGCTGCCGAAGCGCAACTGCGCGTCGCTGGCCAGCCCCGCATTGCTGAAAAAGAAGGCTCTGCCGCTGAAGAAGGCAAGTTGCTGTTCGACGCCACCTTCGAGGTCTATCCCCAAGTCGTCATCGGCGATCTGGCGACTGCCGAAGTCGAGCGCGTTACCGCTGAAGTCAACGACGCCGCCATCGACCGCACCGTCGAGATCCTGCGCAAGCAACGCCGCACATTCGAGCAACGCCCTCAAACCGAGGCGGCGGTCGACGGTGACCGCGTCTCCATCGATTTCGAAGGCAAGATCGACGGCGTGCCCTTTGACGGCGGCAAGGCCGAGGGCTACCAGTTCCTGCTGGGCGAAGGCCAGATGCTCGAAGCTTTCGAGAAGGCCGTTCGCGGCATGAAGACGGGCGAGTCCAAGACTTTCCCCCTGAAGTTCCCTGACGACTACCACGGCAAAGACGTGGCTGGCAAGGAAGCCGACTTCATGGTGACCCTGAAGAAACTGGAAGCGCAAAACCTGCCTGAAGTGAACGAAGAGTTCGTCGCCAGCCTGGGTCTTCCCGAGTCCACCATCGAAGCGCTGCGCGCCGACATCAAGAAGAACCTTGAGCGTGAAGTGAAGTTCCGCGTGGCTGGCCGCAACAAGGCTGCCACCATGGATGCGCTGCTCAAGATTGCCGAGTTCGACGTGCCCAACTCCTTGGTTGCTGCCGAAACCGATCGCTTGGTGGAGGGCGCCCGCGCCGACCTCAAGTCGCGTGGTGTCAAGGATGCCGAGAAGGCCCCGATCCCCGTCGAAATGTTCCAGCCTCAGGCCGAGCGCCGCGTGCGCCTGGGCCTGATCGTGGGCGAGTTGGTGCGCAACAACAACTTGCACGCCAAGCCCGAGCAATTGCAAGAGCACATTGCCGAGCTGTCGCAAAGCTACGAGCAGCCCCAGCAAGTGGTGGCCTGGTACATGAGCGATCGTCAGCGCATGGCCGAAGTCGAAGCCGTGGTGATCGAGGCCAATGTGGTTGACTTCATCCTCACGAAGGCCAAAGTCACCGACAAGGGCCTGGGCTTTGAGGAATTGATGGGTCAGCAAGGCTGATTTTTGCGCCAACCCGTTGGGGTTTCGACCCCGACATGGGCACCTGCCAATCCCCAGTGGAGGCAGGTGCCTTTTATTTTGTGGGAACGTCCCCATGTGCGTCCTAGCAACGGAAAGACGTCAAGGACACTCTCCTGCTTTTTCCGGCGTTCTAGCGGGCCTTCCGAGGCGCCATAATCAAATCACGCATTGAATTTTCCACAAGGAAGCACATGAGCGCTCTGGACACACAAAATCTGGGCTTGGTGCCCATGGTCATCGAGACATCAGGCCGCGGCGAACGCGCCTACGACATCTACAGCCGTTTGCTGCGCGAGCGGGTGGTTTTCCTGGTGGGGCCGGTCAACGATCAATCGGCCAACCTGGTCGTGGCGCAGTTGCTGTTCCTTGAAAGCGAAAACCCCGACAAGGACATCTCGCTGTACATCAACTCGCCGGGCGGCAGCGTGAGTGCGGGCATGTCGATTTTCGACACCATGCAGTTCATCAAGCCTGACGTGTCCACGCTGTGCATGGGCATGGCCGCCAGCATGGGCGCTTTCCTGCTGGCCGCAGGCGCCAAGGAAAAGCGTTTTGCCCTGCCCAACTCCAAGATCATGATCCACCAGCCCTTGGGTGGCACGCAAGGTCAGGCCACGGACATCGAAATCCACGCCCGCGAAATCCTTAAAACCCGCGAGCAACTCAACCGCCTCCTGGCCGAGCGCACCGGTCAGACCTTGGAAAAAATCCAGCTGGACACCGAGCGCGACTACTACATGTCCGCTTCGGAGTCTGCCGCCTACGGTTTGATCGACAAAGTGCTGGAAAAGCGCCAAGCCTCAGCTTCCTGACGCTTGGGCAGGCTGGATCCGAGGTAAAGCCCCAGCAAAGGCTTCTTCTTCGACCGGCCGCCTCTTTAGGCGTTTGACTTATCATCATCACCAACATTTGCTGACTCACTGACAGGCCTGCCCCATGTCCGAAAAAAAAGGCTCTTCCAGCGAAAAGATCCTGTACTGCTCCTTCTGCGGTAAGAGCCAGCACGAGGTCAAGAAGCTCATCGCCGGCCCGTCGGTCTTCATTTGCGACGAGTGCATCGACCTGTGCAACGACATCATCCGTGATGAGGTCGCCGCCGAGTCCGAGCACACCACTCGTCCCGCCAAGAGCGACTTGCCCACCCCGGGCGAGATCAAGGCCCAGCTTGACCAGTATGTGATCGGGCAGGACACTGCCAAGCGCACGCTGTCGGTGGCGGTGTACAACCATTACAAGCGCTTGCGCCACATGGGCACGGGCGATGGCAAGAAGCCCGACATCGAGCTGTCCAAGAGCAACATCCTGCTGATCGGCCCCACGGGCTCCGGCAAGACCTTGCTGGCCCAGACGCTGGCCCGCTTGCTCAACGTGCCTTTTGTGATCGCTGACGCCACCACGCTGACCGAAGCCGGCTACGTGGGCGAAGACGTCGAAAACATCATTCAGAAGCTGCTGCAAAACTGCAATTACGAAGTGGACAAGGCCCAGCGCGGCATCGTCTACATCGACGAAATCGACAAGATTTCGCGCAAGTCCGACAACCCCTCCATCACCCGTGATGTGTCTGGTGAGGGCGTGCAGCAGGCTTTGCTCAAGCTGATCGAAGGCACCATGGCTTCGGTGCCCCCGCAAGGCGGCCGCAAGCACCCCAACCAAGATTTCCTGCAGATCGACACGACCAACATCCTGTTCATCTGTGGTGGCGCCTTCGACGGCCTGGAAAAAATCATCCAGAACCGCTCGGTCAAGTCCGGCATCGGATTTGGCGCCTCGGTCAAGAGCAAGGAAGACCGCAAGCTGTCCGAGGTGTTCCGAGAAGTGGAGCCCGAAGACCTGATCAAGTTCGGCATCATCCCCGAACTGATCGGCCGCATGCCCGTGGTTGCCACGTTGGGCGAGTTGACGGAAGACGCCTTGGTGCGCATCTTGACCGAACCCAAGAACGCGCTGATCAAGCAGTATCAACAGCTGCTGGGCATGGACGGTGTCGAGCTGGAAATCCGCCCAGCCGCTTTGGTCGCCATTGCCCGCAAGGCTTTGAACCGCAAGACCGGCGCCCGTGGTTTGAGGTCCATCCTGGAGCAATCCTTGTTGGACACGATGTTTGAATTGCCAACCCAGGAAGGAGTGCAAAAGGTGGTGCTGGATCAACCCACCATTGATGAAAACGCCAAGCCCCTGTTGGTGTACCGGGAACAGGTCAAGGCCAGCGCTTGATTCTGAACATCCTGCTCTGATGGGTGTCGCTCACCCGACGCCCTTGTGTTTTGGTTTTGGAGCCCAATCTCGGACTCTGACAAAGAAAGGCCATCATGTCAGGACATCCCATCCTTCCCTCTGATCCCATCAGCCTGCCGCTTCTGCCGTTGCGCGATGTGGTCGTCTTTCCCCACATGGTGATTCCGCTTTTTGTGGGTCGCCCCAAGTCCATCAAGGCCCTAGAAGCTGCCATGGAAGCCGGTCGTCAGATCATGCTAGTTGCTCAAAAAGCGGCAGGCAAGGACGAACCCAAGGCCGAGGACATGTTTGAAATCGGCTGCGTTTCCAGCATCTTGCAGATGCTGAAATTGCCCGATGGCACCGTCAAGGTGCTGGTTGAAGGTGTGCAGCGCGCCAACACGTCGTCGATCGACGATTCAGGTGAGTTCTTCACCTCCGTGGTCGTGCCCGTGCAGCCTGAAGCCAACGTCACGCCTGAAGTCGAAGCCCTGCGCCGCGCCGTGACGCAACAGTTCGACCAATACGTCAAGCTCAACAAAAAGATCCCGCCCGAGATCCTCACCTCGATCTCCGGCATCGACGACGCTGGCCGCCTGGCCGACACCATTGCCGCTCACCTGCCTTTGAAGCTGGAAGCCAAGCAATCGGTGCTGGACTTGTTTTCGGTCTCGCAACGCCTCGAGAAGCTCCTGGAGCAGCTTGAGCACGAAGTCGACATCCTGCAGGTTGAAAAGCGCATCCGTGGCCGCGTCAAGCGCCAAATGGAAAAATCGCAGCGCGAGTACTACCTGAACGAACAGGTCAAGGCCATCCAGAAAGAGCTGGGTGAGGGCGAAGAGGGCGCTGACCTCGAAGAGCTTGCCAAGAAGATCGAAGCCGCGCGCATGCCCAAAGAGGCACGCAAGAAGGCTGATGCCGAGCTCAAGAAACTGCGTCTGATGTCGCCCATGTCGGCTGAGGCCACCGTGGTGCGCAACTTCATCGACACGATCGTGGCGCTGCCCTGGTCCAAAAAGACCAAGATCAAGCACAACCTGGCCAATGCCGAGGACGTGCTGAACCAAGATCACTACGGCCTCGATAAAGTTAAGGAACGCATCCTTGAGTATCTTGCTGTGCAACAACGCGTGGACAAGCTCAAGGCGCCCATCCTGTGCCTGGTTGGTCCTCCGGGTGTCGGCAAGACCTCGCTGGGGCAGTCGATTGCTCGCGCCACTGGTCGCAAGTTCGTTCGCATGGCCCTGGGTGGCGTGCGTGACGAGGCCGAGATCCGTGGGCACCGCCGCACTTACATTGGCTCGATGCCGGGCAAGGTCCTGCAATCGCTGTCCAAGGTCGGCACGCGCAATCCGCTGTTCCTGCTGGACGAGATCGACAAGCTGGGCATGGACTTCCGGGGCGACCCCTCGTCGGCCCTGCTGGAAGTGCTCGACCCTGAGCAAAACCACACCTTCGGCGACCATTACATCGAGGTCGATTTCGACTTGTCTGACGTGATGTTTGTGGCCACGTCCAACTCGCTGAACATCCCGCCTGCTTTGCTTGACCGCATGGAAGTGATCCGCCTGGCGGGTTATACCGAGGACGAGAAGGTGTCGATCGCGCAGACGTACTTGCTGCCCAAGCAGCGCAAGAACAACGGCGTGAAAGATGAAGAGTTGGAAGTGGCCGAGTCCGCCATCCGTGGCGTGATCCGGTACTACACCCGCGAAGCTGGTGTGCGTTCGCTTGAGCGCGAGGTCTCCAAGATCTGCCGCAAGGTGGTCAAGGGCCTGACGCTGAAGCAATACACCGGCAAGGTCGTGGTCTCGGAAGAGAACCTGAACGACTTCCTGGGCGTGCGCCGCTACGACTACGGTCAGGCGACGAAGGACAACCAGGTCGGTCAGGTGGTTGGCTTGGCATGGACGGAAGTGGGCGGCGATCTGCTCACCATCGAAGCGGCCAGCATGCCGGGCAAGGGTGTCATCACCCGCACCGGTTCGCTGGGCGATGTGATGAAGGAGTCGGTTGAGGCTGCCCGCACGGTGGTGCGCAGCCGGGCTGCCCGCCTGGGCATCAAGGATGAGATGTTCGAGAAACGCGACATCCACATCCACGTGCCCGACGGCGCCACGCCCAAGGACGGCCCCAGCGCCGGTGCAGCCATGGCGACAGCCCTGGTGTCGGTGCTCACGGGCATCCCGGTCAGGGCCTCTGTGGCCATGACGGGCGAGATCACGCTGCGAGGTGAGATCACGGCCATCGGCGGCTTGAAAGAGAAGCTGTTGGCCGCGCACCGCGGTGGCATCAAGACGGTGCTCATCCCTGAAGAGAATGTGAAGGACCTTCAGGAGATCCCAGAGAACGTCAAGAGCGCCATCGAGATCGTGCCTGTCAAGTGGATCGACAAGGTGCTGGAAATCGCTTTGGAGCGCATGCCCATGCCTTTGCCTGAAGAAGAGGCCAAGGTTGAAGTCAAGCCGGATGCTGCACCCGCAACGGCGGCCGTTCCCCCGATTTCAACAGAGGCCGTGAAGCACTGAACTGTGGTGCCAAAAATCAGCGAAGCTTGATGAAGCCCTTAAAAAAGGTGTATAGTTCAGGTCTTCGCTGATTGCTTACAATGCAGTTGGTCGATGCGGGAATAGCTCAGTTGGTAGAGCGCAACCTTGCCAAGGTTGAGGTCGCGAGTTCGAGTCTCGTTTCCCGCTCCAGAATGCAGAGGGAAGCCACGTTTTAACGAAGGCTTCCCTTTTTTGCATCAGCCATGGTGATTGGCGATTGTTTGTCCTGAGGCGCGATAGCAAAGCGGTTATGCCCCGGATTGCAAATCCGGTTAGCCCGGTTCGACTCCGGGTCGCGCCTCCATGAAATCCATCAATCATCCCGGTAGATTTCCGGTAGAGCGCACGCGTAAAGCATGCCGCCGCACATCGTTCTCTCCCTTTTGCGATTCAAGTGATCAGGTTGTCGAGGGCGCGATGGGAAGCTTCGTCAAGTTCAACAGGCCTGTGGTGGCCAATGGCAAGGTGTTTGTGGGGGGAGTGATCGCTTGACGGTGTACAGCCGCAGGATCAAACTGTTTGGCGCCTGGGTGTCTTCGTATCGATCCAGCCTTGGTGGTGCCCCGGACCGGACTTGAACCGGTACGCTGCTTGCGCGAGCGGCAGATTTTAAGTCTGCAGTGTCTACCAATTTCACCACCGGGGCACGGGGTGAGTGTAATCCTCGCGGTCGTGAGTGCAGGCTGCCTTTGTGTGACTTTGATGCGACCTGTTTGTTAAGAGGGCCAAAAAAAGTGTATATTAGCGGTCTTGGTTGATGACTGCAGTGCAGTTGACAGCGATGCGGGAATAGCTCAGTTGGTAGAGCGCAACCTTGCCAAGGTTGAGGTCGCGAGTTCGAGTCTCGTTTCCCGCTCCAGTATTCGATTCGCCTTCAGGCGGATCCTCAAAAAGGAAGCCTCGTGACACCACAGGCTTCCTTTTTTTGTAAAAAATCCTGCAAATTCATGGCGCGATAGCAAAGCGGTTATGCCCCGGATTGCAAATCCGGTTAGCCCGGTTCGACTCCGGGTCGCGCCTCCAAACAGTGGTTGAACGAGCCCATCAGCGCTGAAAGCGCGGTGGGCTGTCCCATTTCAGGACCTCACGGTGGCATGGGGGTGAGGGGGTGCTCCACCCCGATGGTCACTTCAAATTCCCCCAACTGTTGGCGGCTGCAAGGATCCGCACAAATCTGGCTGTGAGAACGCGGTTTTGGTTTGATACGCTGGTCCAGTTCACGCATGGTCGGCCTCCTGCACATGGCTGGCCGCGCGCAGGCTGTCGTAGCGTGCCGTGTCGTTGCAGCGTGGTCTCCAAGGCAACTCCTTCTCCACGCGCCCCTTGCCATTCTTGACTTTGTCGACCGCCGCCTTCATGTTGTCGTCGATGCCTCGGCGTGCCACCCCGCCCAGCGCCGCGAAGCTGCGCGCGTGGGCATCAAACAGCATCTCGTGCCCTTGGCTGGGATAGACCACCAGCTTGAGTTTGGTTTCATGCGCCGACAGCTTCGTGGCATTGGCCGACTCGCGGCGGTACTAGGGCTCGATCGGCTGAGCCTCGCTCAGCCACTTGGCCACCGTGTTCCTCGACAGGCCTGTGGCCCTCGATATTTCACGCTTCGTCTTCTTGTCACGGCGGTGCATGCGCCGTACCTTGCCAATCATGTCCATGGTGATCACGTTCTTCATTCCCTTGCTGAAAAAAACAGCAGGGTAGGTAAAATACTAGGCTCAGTTTTCGGTCGGCGTTAACACGCCCTGGGGGGCATTCCAGCCTCACTGAGGGAGCTTGATCTTCTGCATGGACAGCTGCGCAAAAGGCACTGTCTCTAACACGCTGACATTGACTTTCCCCGCTTCAAGCCTGGCCTTGAGTGCGGTCAGTGTTTTGGCCGGAAGATCGCCAGCGACCATGTTCGTGACGAAGTTCGGGATGTTGCCAGCGGGATCGGCGACACCTTCAAGTTGAACCTCTGTTTCCGTGGCGGAAATGGGAATGACCGTGAACCCCGAATACATGTTCGTCATGCGCACGCGGTCCTTCTGTAGCGAAACGCGGTTTTGTTCGGTGCTTTTGGCCACGACAGCCACCGCAAGGGTCTTGGGATCTTGCTCCACGGTTACTCGGGCAACGGTATCCCGATCGCTCGTCGGCCATACGCCTTTGATCCAGATATAGCAGTAGGACTGGTCGGCGTTGTCTGTAGGCAGTGTCCTGTCTTCGAGCATGTTGAAGACCCATTCGTGGAAGGACTCACGCACGAGTACAGCCGCAAAGGCCTGCTTCATGGTGGCCTTGATCCTGATCACGCCTTTGAAGGATTTAAGCCCTTCGTTCGGATCGTTCTTGGCGTAAAGCTGCACACCGTCGATTTCTTTCGTGGGCTGCCAATCCGCTGCGCGGCCAAATGTCGAGACCGAGGCGACTGCGAGCGCAATCAGTGTGGTGGTGAAAATGCGCATTAAATTTCCTTTCCGCGTGGGGCGAACATCGCTTGGCTGAGTGAGCAGGAGTGGCCCAGTTGAGTGACTTACGTTTGAGCTTCAAGGCTCAAATGCGCAAGTTTTGGTCAGCAAGATGACCCTCGCATTGGTGCTCTCCCTGTAAGTGACTGCGACAGGTGTTAACTGCCGGCGTGTCCGAAGTCTATGGGCAATATGCGCGGTGCCTTCATGCAATTGCCCTGCCGGTGAGGGCCGTCGTCGGCCAGCGCCGGGGCGTAAAAGATGCGAGGCGCGCCGGCCCGAATCGGCAGCGGTGGCCGAAAACCAGGCCGAGATGAGTCTCTTGTCCTGAGTCAGTCTCAGAAATGACGGGTCAACGGGGTTTTATTGCGCTTTAAGTCCTGACGGTCGATCTCTAGCATTCAGAGGTACGACATGAAGGAGTTTCCTAGGTGGAAGACGCAGTTGACCCTGGTTTGGCCGATCCGAATGAGCTGCTAGAGCAGTCTCAGACGGAAGGCGAGGGTGCGCCTTCTTCCTACGGGCCCACGCCCACTGATCCCGTGCTGGAGGCGCTGCTTTGGCTGTGCCGCCACCATGGCGTGGACCGCACCACCGCGTCCCTGCTCAATGGCATGCAACTGAACGGGCCCATGACGGCCGTTCAGGCGGTGCAGTTGATGCGCCAGGCGGGCTTCAGTGCCACCTTGGTGCGGCGCCCGCCCAGCAAAATCCTGACCTTGCTGATGCCGGTGGTGCTGCTGCTGAAAAACGGCGATGCCTGCATTGTGACGCGTCGTGTGGGCGAACGCTCCAAACGCGCTGGTGGTGTTCGCTTTGAAGTGATCATGCCCGGCGCGGACAACGAAATCTGCACCGCCACCGAAGAGGAGCTGCTGCCCGAGTACTCCGGTTACACGCTGGTAGCTGCCCTGCGTGCCGGCATGCGCCATGGCACGCCCGAAGTCGAGTCGGATTCTGATTCCCACTGGCTGTGGTCCACGCTCAAGAACTATGTGCCGTACTACCGCTCGGCCATGCTGGCCGCCTTGCTCAGCAATGTGCTGATGC
Organism: Aquabacterium sp.; assembly: GCF_014378415.1. Lineage (GTDB taxonomy): Bacteria > Pseudomonadota > Gammaproteobacteria > Burkholderiales > Burkholderiaceae_C > Aquabacterium. Next base: position 15,717 of record NZ_JACMNS010000119.1, on the reverse strand, counting down.
TGGTGACGGGGTTCTTCACCTCGGTGGTGTACGACAAAGTCATCCCCAACAAAGCGCTCGTCACCCTGTGGTCGCTGGGCGCGGGCACCTTGCTGGGCATCGCCTTTGACCTGGTGGCGCGCCAGTTGCGCAGCTACCTGATCGACATGGCCGGCAAGAAAGCCGACCTGAAGCTGGGCAACATGCTGTTCAACCAGGCGCTGGCCATCCGGCTGGAGCACCGGCCTGAGTCGGCGGGATCGTTTGCCCACCGCCTGGGGCAGATCGAGGTGGTGCGGGAGTTCACGGCCTCGGCCAGCATCTCGGTGCTGACCGACATGCCGTTCATCATTCTGTTCGTGGCGATGACCTATGTGATCGCCGGCCCGCTGGTGACCGTGCTGCTGGTGGCCGTGCCGCTGGTGTTCGGCCTGTCATGGGGCATCCAGAAATACCTGCGCCGCATGATGACGGCCAATATGAGCCAGCATGCCAATTTGCAGGGTGTGCTGGTGGAGGCCGTCGAGGGCATGGAGGACGTGCGTGCCGCTGGCGCGCAAGGCTATTTTTCGACCCGCTACGAGGAAGCCAACGCCGCTGCGGCGCAAACCTCTTTGCAGTCGCGCGCCGTGGCCAGCTGGGTCAGCAATTTCACCATGGTCATTCAGCCACTGGTGACGGTGATCATGCTGATCTGGGGTGTGCTGTTGATCGAGGAGAACAAGATTTCCGGTGGCGCGTTGATCGGGGCGGTGATGTTCGCGGGTCGCGCCATCGCGCCGCTGACCTCGGTGGTGGCCTTGGCAGGGCGCTATCAGGGGGCCAAGGCCGCCTTGATGTCGCTGAACCAGCTGATGGCCCTGCCGACCGAGCGCGAGCCTGGCAAGCGCTATCTGTCGCGGCCTTCGCTGACCGGCCAGGTGGGCCTGCACGATGTGAGCTTTTCCTACCCCAAGGGCAAGAACGAGCATGCGCCCAAGGTGCTCAAGGGTGTGAGCCTGCAGATCATGCCGGGCGAGCGTGTGGCCATCCTGGGCAAGATCGGCAGCGGCAAGTCCACCATCTTGCGCCTGCTGGGTGGCCTGTACCAGCCCACCGAAGGCTTCGTGGACGTGGACGGCATCGACCTGCGCCAGATTGTTCCCACCGACTTCCGCACGCACGTGGGCTTTGTCTCGCAAGAGCCCAGGCTGTTCCACGGCACCTTGAAAGACAATGTGATGCTGGGCCGCGCCAACGCGGACATGAACCACTTCATCCACGTGGCGCGCCTGACCGGCCTGGACAAGCTGGCCGCCGGCCACCCGATGGGCTATGACCTGCCGGTGGGCGAGATGGGTGCGCTGCTCTCGGGCGGCCAGCGTCAGCTCGTGGCCCTGGCGCGTTGCCTGGTGACCCGCTCGCAGATTTTGCTGATGGACGAACCCACCAGCTCGATGGACGCACAAGCCGAGTCCAGCTTCATCAACCACCTGCGCACGGCCGTGGATGGCCAGACCCTCGTGGTGGTGACCCACCGCCCAGCCTTGCTGGACGTGGTCGACCGCGTGATCGTGGTCGATTCCGGCAAGATCCTGGCCGATGGCCCGAAGGCCCACGTGCTCGCCCTGTTGGCCGGTCGACCTGTGCCCGCCGCTTCACCCCAGTCTGTCACGGCGGAGGCTCCCCAAGCGCGGCGTGAGCTGTCCGCTGCTGGCGGGATGTAGGGGAGGGCAGATGTCGTCACACGCCGACAAACAGGTCCAGGGCAACTACTTTCCCGGTGACGAACGATTCCTGTCGGGCGTCAAGGAAGCGCAGCTCAATGAGGCCACACCGCGTGCTTCATGGTCTTTGTACCTGATGCTGACGGCGGTCATCACGGCCATCGTCTGGGCCACCGTGGCCCGGGTCGACCAGGTCACCAAGGCCGAGGGCCGCGTGGTGGCCGATGGCCGCGAGCAGGTGATCGCCAGCCTGGAAGGCGGCATCCTGCGCAAGATGCTGGTGCGCGAAGGCATGATGGTCGAGAAGGGGCAGGACCTGCTCCAGATGGACCCCACGCGCTTCGAGGCGCAACAGAACGAAGGCGAAGCCAAGCTGCTGTCGGTCAAGGCCACTTTGGCCCGCCTGGTGGCCGAGTCCACAGGTCGGCGCCTGCTGTTTCCGCCCGAGGTGCTGGCCCAGCCCAATATCGTGCAGGGCGAGACCGAATCGTATGCCGCGCGCCGCCAGGCGCTGGAGGAGGGCGTGACCGTGAACCGCCGCAGCCTAGCCCTGCTGAACAGGGAGCTGGCCATGGCCCAGCGCATGTCGGCCAAGGGCCTGATGTCCGAGGTCGAGGTCATGCGCCTGCAGCGGCAGGGCAATGACCTGACCCTGCAGATCCAGGAGCGCATCAACCGCTTCCGGCAAGAAGCCAGCACCGAGCTGGTCAAGTCCCGCACCGAACTGGCGCAGCTGGAAGAGCAGATGGTGGTCAAGCAGGACGTGCTGACCCGCACCACGCTGAAATCGCCGGTGCATGGCCTGGTCAAGAACATCCGCATCGGCACGGTGGGCGGCGTGGTGCCGGCCGGTGGTCCGATCATGGAGATCCTGCCGATCGGGCCGCGCGTGCTGATCGAGGCCCGCATCAAGCCGTCCGACATCGGCTTCGTGCGCGTGGGCCTGCCAGTCACTGTCAAGCTGTCGGCCTATGACTACTACGTCTATGGCGGGCTAAAGGGCACGATCGACTACATCAGTCCGGACGCCCTGGGCGAAGAGGCCAAGGCGGTCTCCCAGGACACCACCTACTACCGGGCCTTGATCCGGTCGGACCAATCCACCTTGCATCAGGGTAAAAAGCCCCTGATGGTGATGCCCGGCATGACGGCATCGATCGAGGTGCGCACCGGCGAGCGCTCGGTGCTGGAGTACATGCTCATGCCGATGATCAAGTCACAGGAAGCCTTCCGGGAACGTTAGCCATGAAGAAGACAGTTGTTGCCTTTCAAACCTTGAAGGTGTCCCTGCTGGCATCCGCGCTCACCGGTCTGATGTGGAGCGATGCCGCGCTGGCCCGTTGCACGGACGATGTGGGCGTCGACCACTCCAAGGCAAGCGCCAGGGCGGCCCCTGCGCCCAAGTTCGAGGTGGAAGCGCCCCTGGACCCCATGACCCAGTTGCAGCTGATTGCCAAGGAGGCGGCCAAGCGCAGTGCCGAAGTGGGCGCGGCGCGCCTGCTGGCCGAGGCCGCCGCTTTCGACCTGGACGAAACCAAGGGCGCACGCTATCCGCAGGTCAGCGTCAGCGGCTCGGCCGGCCCGACCCACACCACGGTGGATGGCGTGACGGCCGCGAAGGGCACGCAGCACAGCCTGTCGCTGAACGTGTCGTCGAATCTGTATGACTTTGGTCGCCAGAACAAGTTGACCGAATGGCGCAGCCAGCTGGCCGGCTCGGCCAAGTACGGCGCGGCCGTGACGCAGGAGCAGGTGGTGCTGGAGGCCGTCAGCACGGCACTGGAGCGCAACCGCTTCCGCCTGCAGGCACAGGTCTATCAACAGTATGTGCGCAAGATGAGCTGCTTGGTCGAGGCGCTGGAAGGCATCGTGTCGGAGGACAAGGGCCGCGCCAGCGAACTGGTCCAGGCGCGCAAGACGCAGTCTCAGACCGAGTTGTCGCGCGATGCGGCCCTGGCCCAAAGCCGCCAGATCGAGTTCCGACTGCGCAAGCTCATCGGCGACAAGCTGTCGCTGGGCGATGGCATCACCGTGCCCCTGGCCGCCATACCCGAGATCGGGGAGATCAACCGCCAGATCGAGTTCGGCAATGATGCGCAGCAGCTGCGCACCCAGGCCGATGCCTTGGACAGTTATGCCAAAGCTGTCGTGGCCGGGCAGAAGCCCCAGGTCAACTGGGCCCTGAGCAAGACCGAGGGCGTGCAGGGCCTGTCCAACAAGGTGTCGTCGTGGCAGGCCGGGGTCAGCGTGTCCTACAGCCTGTTCAATGGCTTCTCGGACAAGGCGGCCTCGTCTGCCGCGTCCAAGCGCGCGGAATCGGCGCGCCAGCAACTGGCCGAGCTGCTGGCCTCGAAGTTTGCCCGCACCGCCGAGATCTACGACATCGCGACCACCTCGATGGAGCGGGCCAAGCGCTATGTGGACGTGCTGCGAGACAGCGAACGTGTGCGCAATTTCACGTTTCAGCAATGGTCGCAGCTGGGCAAGCGCTCGCTGTTCGACGTGATGTCCGCCGAGGCCGACCACTTCGGTCTGCGCATCGCCTATGTCAACGCACTGCACGATGGCTTTGCCGCCAGCGCCCAGATGCGGTCCATGGGCACTGGCCTGTCGGCCTGGCTGTTGCCAGAACAACAACTACAACGGCCATGAGTATCAAGCTGGGGTGCCAACACCCGATAAAGAGCAGGACGTCGCATAATCAAAGCGTCAAAGGTCTGCAAACCATGGCATTGGCAATATGAAAAGACATTCGCTGGGCAGCTTGCTGTTGGTCGGATTGGCTTCCCTGGTGTTGGCTGCCTGCAGTGGCGGTGACACACCCTATGGCGGCCCAGCCGCCGCCCAAGACCCAGGCTTCATCCCGGTGGCGGGTATTGCGCCGCCCAGGTTTGCGTATGTGGTGCACGCCAATGCCGACAGGGTGTCAGGCTACAAAGTCGATGCCACGACAGGCGCTTTGACGCCCATGGACACGATCTGGACCTGGGCCACCGGGTCCACGCCTTCTTCGATCGCGGTCGATCCCCTGGTGAAGTTTGCCTATGTGACCAATTCGGGTAATACCGGCGTGGGCTTGGCAAACAACAGCATTTCTATTTTCACCATCGACAACACCACAGGGGCCTTGACAGCTGCGTTCACGCCGATACCTGCTGGTGTCCAGCCGATCTCGGTGGCCATCGAGCCCGGCGGACGCTATGTGTACGTGGCCAATGCAGGCAGCAACACAGTGTCCGCGTATGTGCGCAACACGACCACGGGCGCCCTGGTTGCAGTGACCGGCTCGCCGTTCGCCCTTTCGCCCGGCGATATCAAGCCGCAGTCGGTCACGGTCGATCCGTCGGGCAAATTCGTCTATGTGGCCAATGCCACGTCCAGCACGGTCACCATGTTTTCCATCGACAGCGCGTCCAGTCCGAGCCTGACGCCTGGCGCCTTGACCTTGTTGGGGTCGGTGCTGTCGGATGCCCATCCGAACAGCATTGCTGTGGCGCCGTCCGGCTCATATGCTTACGTGTCGAACGAAACCGGAGACAGCGTCCGGGTCTTTTCGATCAGCTCCACTGGGATGCTGGCCTTCGTCCAGTCGTCTAGTGCCTCTGGGTCCACTCCGACAGGGGTAGCGGTCGAGCCCAATGGTCGCTATGCCTATGTGTCTCAGCGGTCCACCAACAACTTGGGCGCCTACTCGATAGGGTCGGGCGGTGCGGGCCTCGGGCGCCTCACACTCATCTCCAACGCGTCCATCCCGGCGCCCCTGGCGGCCGGTCCCACCTATGTGGCCGCCGACCCTGCCGGCAAGTTTGTCTATGCCAGCCTGCTGAACGGTGGCGGGGTGGCGGGCTATACCATCGGTGGCACGGGGGCTTTGACTGCGATGTCAGGGTCGCCGTTCCCCGCAGATCCGCTTCTTTCCGGTACCAGTACATCGGATTTCATCCTGATCACCAAATGACGATCCAGTCTGGATTTGATCGGTTTTCACCGCTTTGTTGTCTGGAGTCGTGAACTTCTGCCTCATCTAAGCTGGATGTCGCGGCGATAGCGCCGTGTCAAAGGGCCACATGATGGGAAATCAGACTCATGCCGCAGTGCCATCGCACCGCGCGCCACCGACCGTAGCAGCCGTGCCGGTCCTCACCAGCGACCCCTCGGCCTTGATCCGTGGGATCGAGCTGCAGAACAAGGGCCAGATCGCCGAGGCGGAAACCCTGTTCCGCGGTTACCTGCTCAGCCACCCCTTCGACGGCGCGGCTTTGTACTCGCTGGCGGTGATCCTGCTGCAACGCGGCGACCATGCGCAGGCGATCGAGTTGCTGGCACCCGGCGTGGTGGGCTGCCCTGGCTTTGCCCCTTTGTGGATGGCCTATGCCAATGCCCTGCAGTCGACCGGCCGCGTGGCCGAGGCCCTGGGCAGCTACGACAAGGCCCTGGCGCTCAACCCTGAATACACCGAAGTGCTGCTCAACAGCGGTGTGTTGCTGCGTGACCAGCAGCGCCACCTGGAGGCGCTGGAACGCTTTCAGCGCCTGCTGACCATCAAGCCGGACTACGAAGCGGCCTTGGGCAACTGCGGCATCATCCTGACCGAATTCAAGCGCAGCGACGAGGCCATCGCCATGTTCCAGCGCCTGCTCAAGGTCAACCCAGACTATGACTACGGCCTGGGCCTGCTGGCCTACGAGCGCCTGCACGCCTGCGACTGGACCGATTTCGACACCAACGCGGCCAAGATCATCGAGGGCATCAAGGCCCACAAGCGCAGTTGCAAATCCCTGCCTTTCATGGCGATCTCGGACGACAGCCGCGACCACCAGATCAGTGCGCAGATCTTCGCCACGCGCTTTCCTGAATCCAAAAAGCCCTTGTGGACCGGCGAGCGTTATCGCCATAAAAAAATCCGCCTGGCCTATGTGTCGCCCGACCTGCGCGAGCACCCCGTGGGCCACCTGATGTGCGGCATCTTCGAGCACCACGACAAGTCGCGCTTCGAAACCGTGGCGATCTCGCTGGGCATCGACGACAAGAGCCGCCTGCGTTCGCGCATGCTGGCCTGCTTCGACAAGTTCGTGGACGCCCGCTTCATGACCTCGCGCCAGATCGCCGAGCTGATGCGCGAGATGGAGATTGACGTGGCCGTCGACCTGGCTGGCTACACCTCCGATTCGCGCACCGATGTGTTCGCCAACCGGCCCGTGCCGGCGCAGGTGAACTACCTGGGCTACCCGGGCACGCTGGGCACCAATTACATCGACTACATCATTGCCGACCAGCATGTGATCCCGGCCGCGCACCAGGCTTTCTACAACGAGAAGGTGGTCTACTTGCCCGATGCCTACCTGCCCACCGACGCGGGCCTGAAGATATCGGAGCGCACGCCCACGCGCCAGGAATGCGGCCTGCCCGAAACCGGCGTAGTGTTCTGCTCCTTCAGCCACGACTACAAGATCAACCCGCCGCTGTTCGACATGTGGATGCGCTTGTTGAGCAAGGTGCCCGGCAGCGTGCTGTGGCTGATGTCGCGGAGCCAGGCCTCGCAGGCCAAACTGCGCAAGGAAGCCCAGGCGCGTGGCGTGGACCCTGAGCGCCTGGTGTTCGCTGGCCGTGTGCCCCTGGTGGAAGACCACCTGGCGCGCTATCGCCAGGCCGACATCTTCCTGGATACCCACCCTTATAACGCCCACACGACCGCGGCCGACGCCCTGATGGCCGGCCTGCCGGTGGTGACCTTCATGGGGGGCGCCTTCCCAGCCCGCGTGGCGGCCAGCCTGCTGCATGCCATCGGCATGCCGGAGCTGGTGGCCGATTCGACCCAGGGCTACGAAGACCTGGCTTTCAAGCTGGCCACCGACCCGGCGCTGCTGGCCGCCACGCGCGCCAAGATCAGAGCCAACCAGGCCACCCACGCGCTCTTCGATACCGAGCGCTTCTGCCGCAACCTGGAAGCCATCTATGTGTCCATGTGGCGCCAGAGCGAGCTGGGCGGCGCGCAGGATGAACTCGGCGGCATGGCCGCCAACTGATTCAATACAAGGGGATAGACATGCTCAACGTCCTGGTTCTGGCACACAGCACGGCGCTTGGCGGCGCCGAAGCCGCACTGAAGAATTCGATCCGCTTGATCCAGCAACTGGGTCACGGCGTCACCGTCCTGTTGCCCGACCGCAATGGCGAGTTCGTGACATGGTGCAGCGACAACAGGATCGAATGCCTGGTCATGCCCATGCAGACCTCTTGCCCTAATGTCACGCCGGCCAGCTTCTATCAGATCTCGCAGCAGGACTTCAAGCACCTGGCCACCCAGCTGCAAAAGTACAAAATCGACCTGGTGTTCACCAACACGGCGGTTGTGCTGCATGGATCGGTCCTGGCGTCGGTGATGAAAAAGCCGCACGTGATGTTCGTGCACGAGTTGATGGTCGACTCTTCCGAGATGCAGCCCAGCGGCATGCCCTCGAACTCGTACCTGCGCCTGGTGGCGCGCTCGTCGGACTACCTGCTGTGCTGCTCCGAGGCGGTTCAGGACCAGTTCAAGGAGTTGGTTGTCGACACGCCTTGCGGCGTGCTGTACCCCTATTCCGCGGGCGAATCCCGTCCAGTGCTTGCAGCGGCCCAGCCGGTGAGCCAGGGCGATGCGGACCCTTTCCAGCTGCTGTTCGTGGGCGTACAAAGCAACCGCAAGAACCCGGTGATGGCGCTGGCCGTGACGCAGGCCCTGCGTCTGCGCGGCCACCATGTGGTACTGCACTGCATCGGCACCCAAGGGCCGCAGACGCCGCGCCTGCAGGCTGCTATCCAGTACCGAGGTCTGGGTAACCATGTGAAGTTGCATGGGCACACGCCCCGTCCTTTCGACGTGGTCGAAGGCAAGACGATCAACCTGGTGTGCGCCACGTCCGAGCCTTTCGGGCTGACCATCACCGAGGCGCTGGAACGCGGCATCCCGGTCGTGGCAAGCCGCAGCGGCGGCCCGCAGTGCATGCTGCCCGACAGCTGCCTGTTCGATGTGGATGACATCGACCGCTGCGTGCGCACCATCGAGGGCGTGATGGCCGATTACCAGGCCGCCAAGTCGCTGGCGCTGGACAACTACAGCAAGCTGCTGCCCCGCGTCAGCGCGGCCCACCAGGCCAAGGTGATGGCCACGGCCCTGGACACGGCAGTGGAACGCTACCGCGATAAGCCGGCCGAGTTCTTCCACGGCCGCGGCTTCTTCCGTGCCATCAACCTGGACGACCTGAGCCTGGAGACGATCGCCGAGAACATCGCCTTTGTGTCCGACATGCCCCTGGCCGAGGTCAAGCGGCTGATCGCCGTGGACCACACGCGCATGGGCGCGGCCGTCATGGCCGACTGCATCAAATACGACGTGGTGCCCTTCGCGCCGTCCAGCCAGATGGACAACCTGTACCGCAAGGGCACGGGTTTTGCCATCGAGCTGGCCGCGACGTGCTACAGCACCGGCCGCCAGCTGATGGCCGCCTTCATCCTGTCGAAGATGAAGGACGAGGCGGCTTCCTCGGGCAGGCCGCTGCGGACGTTGGCTTTCGGTGACGGCATGGGCGCGGACACCCTGCGCTTGGCGGGCATGGGTTTCGATGTCGACTACATGGACTTCGACTCGTCGGTGACCGCGGCGATTGCCCGCAAGAATTTCGAGAGCTATTACGCCAAGGCCGGCCCGAATGTGGGCAAGGTCAAGGTCATCAACGAGGTCAGCCCCGGCCAGACCTACGATGTGATCGTGTGCCTGGAGGTGATCGAGCACGTCAGCGACCCGATGGGCTTCCTGGGCCACCTGTCCAGCCTGCTGGCCGAAGATGGCTTGTTGTTCATCTCGGAGTGCTTCGATGGTGTGCAGGACTTCTGGCCCACGCACCTGGCCTCGATCGAGGACATGAGCGGCCTGCTGCCCATGATGGGCAACGAGGTGGGGCTGCAACTGGAGGACTGCAATGGAGATCCGGCGGGCAAGCCCTATGTGTTCCGCAAATTGAGTCCCGAGCAGAAGACTTCGCCGGCCCTGGTGCAGATGCTGCGCAAGAACAAGAACCTGTTCCGCAACATGGTCAGGGCGCAGTTGAAGATCGGGCTGTAAGCAGGGCGGGCCCGAGAGGGTCCGGCAGGACACCGATAAGCGTCGACCCGGTCGGCGCTTTTTCATGGGCGCTTGTTTCATGGGCCAGGCAAAAAAAATGCCCCGGGGCAGAAGCCGCGGGGCGCTGGCGATCGCTGGGCGATCAGCCGATCAGACCGCCTTGATCGTGTTGTCGATGATCTGCTTGATCACCGCCATCTTCTTCTTGTCCTCGGGCATGGCGCTGAGCTTGGAGAATTCGGCCTGGCCGGAGACCAGTCCGTTGGCGTAGTCGGTTTTCTTGTGCAGGATGCGGTTCGGGTAGTGGGCCGCATGGGCCTCATCCTTCACGAACACGGCGACAAAGTCATTCCATTGGTCGCCAATTTGCGTGCTCGTGTAGGACTCAAGCAGCTCAGGCTTCATGCCGTTGCGCTTGGCCCAGGTGACCAGCGCGCGGCCGCTGTCGGGGTAGAAGCGCCAGCAGTCGACGGGCCAGCGGTGGAATTCGCCATTGGAGGGCACATTCAGGTAGAACACGCCGCCCGGCTTGAGGGTGCGCATGATCTCCAGGTAGAGCACCCAGAACATCTCGGAGTGCTCGAAGCAGGAGCTGGAGAGCATCACGTCGACTGATTCGTTCTCGAAGGGCAGGGAGTAGGGGTCCTCCAGAATCAGGTCGACACCCTTGCCGGCCACGAAGTCCACGCCGACGTACTCGAACTGCGGCGGGCAGTAGGTGCGCAGGCTGCCATTGACGTCCTGGGAGCCGATCTCGACCACTTTGGCGTGGGGCGCCTTCTGGGCGATGGCCTCGCCGTAGCTTTCGAAGAATTGCTGGCAGTTTTGCAGTGCGGTGGGATGCATGGGCTTATCCGGTTTCTTTGATGAGGTTGGTGTTCGGTTCGATGGGCTTCAGGCTTCAGGGCAGCTTGCCGCCCCAGTTCTGGACCTGGGCTTCGCTGCCCACCGTGATGCGCTCGCCCAGCTTCTCGTGCGTGGGTGTCAGCGACTTCTTGATGGTGATGATGGAGTTGCGGAACTCGACGGATTCGATCCAGCCGTCCAGGATGAAGGCGGGGGTCGAGCGCAGGTCGAAGTAGCTGCGCAGGTAGTTGCTGATGCTCAGGTCGTTCTTCCAGAACTGGAAATTGACCACATCGACCAGGCGCTTGAAGAATGCATAGGCGTTGAATTCGTTCAGGATGCCGCCGCCAAAGGCGTCCATGTACAGGCAGCAGGTGTCTTCGACCACGAACACGCCGCCCGGCTTGAGCAGGGGGAAGTAGTTGACGAAGGAACGCATGATGTCGTGCGAGGTGTGCGAGCCGTCGTCGATCACGATGTCAAAGGCGGTGCTCAAAGCGGTGATCTTCTGGAAGGCCGGTGCGCCGTTGGCGTCGCCCACCACGATCTTGATGCGCGGGTCGTCATAGCGCAGGGCTTCGCACTTGGGGTCGATGTCGCAGCCCACGAAGAGCTCGGCCGACTGGAAGTACTGGGCCCAGGTTTCCTGGGAGCCGCCGTTCTGCACGCCGATTTCCAGCAGCTGGATGGGCTGGTCGCGAAGGGGGGCGAACAGCGTGTCGTAGTAAGGCAGATAGGACGCCCACTTGTCGCTGATCTTGCCGGTCTTGGTGCGGTGCAGGGTGTCGATCGATTTGGGTTCCATGGTGGGCTCCGTTGTTCTTGAAGGTGGACGGTTTTCACAACTCATCGAGTGTGCTGATGATGGCCCGCGCCAGCAGGGGATAGCCTGAGTTGCGGGTAATGTCTTTTTGCAGGGCCTTGACTAACAGGGCGCGCTGCTGGAAGTTTTCTGGACGGGAAAAATGATCGATCCGGTCGCGAAGCTCGTCCAGGTTCCGGTAGGAAACCTCGGCGTGCAGCGGGGTCAATTCAGGCAGGCCCTGGCGGGTGTCGGTCAGGCACAGGCCGCCGGCCATGGTGACATCGTGGAAGCGGTTGACCACGGCGTGGTCAAACTGCAGGGACGAGATGTTGACGTTGACCAGGCTCTTGTTGAAGATGCGCTGCACGTCAGCGGGTTCGTAGACGGCGGGGTGGTAGCTGACGCCGGCGCGCACGATCTCGAGCTTGCGGTCCACGTTGTGCAGATAGGCCGGGTCGCCGCCGAAGATGTCCACGGGCTGAACAGTGCAGTTTTCGAACACCCAGCCGCGCATGGGCATGGACTGGTTGGTAATCTGGCTGCGCAGCCATTGAGCGCTGGCCACGCGCAGCACGGCCTGGTCTGCCGGGTTGCCCAGGCCACCCAGCGCCTGTTCTGCATAGGCCTTGACCAGGGGCTCCAGCGGCGCTGCCATGTCGGCCTGGCGCAGGCGCATGGCCTCGTCGATCAGGTTCTGGACATTGGGGGGGGCGCAGGCGGGGCTGTACATGCTGGGGACCACGTGGCCGACGAAGGTGCTGCCGTAGCCGAAATCATCCGTGCTGGGCTCGGCCGGCTCGATCTCGGTGGCATGGGGCACGAGCTTGGCCTTGATGCCCAGGGCGATCAGGTCGGCCACGTTGTCGGGCTCGATGCACAGGTGGGTGGAGCGCTCGGCCACGCGCTGCCAGGCCTGCAGCTTGGAGATGGCGGGCAGCAGGTGGGCGCCGCCCAGGATGGCGTCCTGGTGCAGGAAGATCACCTTGCCTGGAAAGCGCTCGAAAAAGTACTCGTCCTTGCCAGGGATCCGGGCCTGGATGGCGTTGCCCACGCTGTTGGAGACGTAGGCCGCCGCGCCTTGCCTGGCGACGAATTCATGGAAGGTGCCGGTGTTGAAGCCGTCCGGCTTGACGACCATCACCTCCATGCCGTGGCGGACCAGCTCGGCGCCCAGGGCGTTGGCGATGCGCCGGTAGATCGGCGTTTTCGACTCTTCGATGAAAACGGTGCGCTGGCTCATGGCAAGAGCGGGCGGACGGCATCGCCATCGGGGCCCAACAGGTCCAGCCAGAAGGCGGGGTTGTATTTCCACCAGGCGTGGCCGCCCATGGGGGGGCGTTGCTGGTTGACCGCGTGGTAGTACTCGGGCTTGAGTTCCAGCGAGAAGGTCGCGGCGGTGAACTCGTTGGGCATGACGAAGTCCAGGGAGACCGGGCCCATGAATCCGAAGAACAGGTCCTCGCTGGAGCCAGTGCGGTCGAAGAAGTCGACAGCCTCGGGGAATTCGTCCAGCAGGGCGATGCATTTGCGGATGCGGCGCAGGCTCAGGCCGCCGTTGCCGACGTGGGTGCGGATCTTTTTGCCCAGGGTGCCCTGGAACTTGCCCAGGTTGACCAGGATCTCCAGCCCGTCCGGCCAGGGGGCGCCGACGTAGTCATAAGGGCGGGCGCACCAGGCGCCGAGCTCATCCCTGAGCAGGATGGCGTCGGTCTGCAGGATCAGCATGAACTCGTGTTCGTCAAAGCGCTGGTAGAACGCCTTGGACATGAGCAGGCGGCTGTAGCCCTGCACTGACTGGAAGCTGCTTGGGTCGAAAGTCAGGAGAGGAATGCCGGGGAAGTCAGCGGCGTAGGCGCTGAAATCCAGCCCTTCTGGCCCGATGAAAACCACCGTGCGCCCAGGCTGCAGCTGCGCCAGCGAGTGCGTGAGCGAGAAATGCTCCAGCGCGCTGAGCTGTGCCTGGTAGATCGGCACGACGACGGCCACGGTGCGCATACGGGTCCCTCCTGGACATGGGCCAGGAAAAGAATGCTTCCCGTGCCTTTCCGTATGGTGCATTTATCCGAGGCTGGTTTGGCCCCGGATAAAGCCCGTTTGGCTGGCGCAGTTTCGCGCTTTGGCGGTTTTCGGGCCTTCCCGGCCCGGTTTCGGTCCTTAGGTCCTTAGGTCCTTAAATCAGCAGGTTGTTCTGCTTGTCGTCGACCAGCTGGGTGTGGTCGACACTCACCAGCGGGTACTCGTGGTGGACATCGGCCGCCGTCAGCGTCGTCTGGCTGGCGGCTGGGTCGGCGTGGCCCGCGAGCAGGTCATGCCCTCGGTCGGACAGCAGATCGTGGGCACTCACCCCGAGCGGGTGCTCGGCCGCTGTGCCCGCCGCAGCGGTGTGCTGCGCGGTCTTGTCCTTGCCATCCTCGGCCGGCTGGTCGCCCGCCGTGGCCGCTGCGGCCTGCTGCACCGTGGTGTGGTGCGCGGCGTCGTCGGCCGTGGCGGTGGTCGTGGCAGCGGTGGTCGTGCTGGAGGTGTCCTTGGCGAACCAGACGTCGGCCATGGCATGGTTGGCGCCATCGGATGTCTTGTAGCTGGAGACCAGGCCCAACAGGTTGCCGTTGTCCATTTCCGTACCGGACTTGGCCGTGAGGTCAAGCTCGATGATGCCCAGGCTGGCCAGGGTCTTGAGCTCGCCAGCGTTGGTCAGGCCGTCGCTGTTGGCGTCCACCCAGACACGCAGGTCCTTGAAGTGGGCGTCAGCGGCGCTGAGCTTGCCATCGTGGTTGCTGTCCAGGTCCAGCATCGCGTTGTAGCCGGTGCCCGCACGTTGTCCGTTGGACAGGATGGTGGCGGAGCCGAACAACTCGGTGCCGTTGTTGATGATGCCGTCGTGGTTACGGTCCATCACCAGCAGGCCGTCCGTGGCGGACACCCAGCCCGCGGCGGTGTGCTGGCCGGTGGCGTTCAGGTCGAAGTGGGTGCCGTGGGCAGCCGACAGGGTGTGGACGCCGTCGCCATTCAGGTCCAGCACCATTGGCGAGACGGAGGACAGGGCGTTGGTCTGTTCCGTGGTCAGCGCGGCGAACTGCGTGGACGTGATGGCCAGGGCCTGCGTCATCGTCAAGGCCGCCATGTCGGTGGTCGTGATGGATGATATCTGGTCGGTGCTCAGCGCCTGGATCTGCGTGGTGGTGAACTCATGGAACTGCGCCGTGGTCATCACCACCAGGTCGGTCGTGGTGAAGGCGTGGATCTGGTCGGTGGTCAGGCCGTGGATCTGTGTCGTGGTCAGGGCCACCATGTGCGCCGTGGTGAAGGCCGCGATGTCGTCCGTGGTCAGGGCACCGATCTGCACGGTGTTCAGGGCCTGCAGGTCGGCGGTCTCGATCACGCTGATCTCGGTCGTGGTCAGGGCCGCGATGTGCGTGGTGCTCAGAGAAGCGAACTGCGCGGTGGTCATGGCCACGAACTGGTCGGTCGCCAGGGCCGCGATGTGCGCCGTGGTGAAGGCCGCGATCTGGCTGGTCGACAAGGCGATCATGACGCTGGTCGTGAAGGCCGCGATCTGATCCGTGCTCATGGCGTGGATACCGTCTGTGGTCAGGGCTCTGACTTCGGCGGTGGTCATGGCATCGATCTGGGTCGTGGTCAGTGCCACGACCTGGGCCGTGGTGAAGGCCGCGATCTGCGATGTGCCCAGGGCCTTCAGGTCCGCCGTTTCCATGGCGGCGATCTGGCTCGTGGTCATGACCTGGATCTGGCTGGTGGACAAGGCCGACAACTGGCTGGAGTTCATCGCCACGACCTGGTCGGTGGTCAGGGCGGCGATACCGGCCGTGGTCAGGGCGCGGATGCTGGCGGTGTTCAGGCCGGCCAGGTCGGCGGTTTCGATGGCCGCGACCTGGGCCGTGGTCAGGACCGCGATCTGGCTGGTGGACAGGGCCGTCAGCTGCGCCGAGTCCATCGCGACGATCTGGACGGTGCTCATGATGGCGACGTTGGTCGTTGTCAGGGCGCGAACTTCGGCCGTCGTCAGGGCGGCGACCTGTTCAGTGATCAGTGCCGTGACCTGGGCGGTGCTCAGGGCGGCGATCTGGGCCGTGCTCAGGTTCTTCACGTCGGCCGTCTCGATGGCGACGATCTGGGTGGTCGTCAAGGCACCGATCTGGCTGGTGGTCAGGGCCGAGAGCTGGTTGGAGTTCAGCGCGACGATCTGCTCGGTGATCAGGGCGGCCACTTGCGAGGTGCCCAGGGCGCGGATGTCGGCGGTGTTCAGGCCGATCAGGTCAGCG
>NZ_JACMNS010000012.1 GCF_014378415.1 Aquabacterium sp. | reverse complement strand
GTCATGCGAGGCGTTTATCCAGGCGGAAGGTAACTTCGGGATTGTAATTGGCCGATCTTGTCGTTCCCGAGCAACATGTCGCAACGTGTTTCGATGTCTTTGAGCGGATGGCTTGAGTGAAATATTGGCTATGGCACAATCAAATCCGTCCTCCATTAACTAGGGATATCCCTTGTTTTTTGCTTGTCAATGCTTGTGAATGCTTGTCAAGCGATTGACCACCAAGGCCCTGGTAAGAGTTCAGCCATTTCTGCCCGAATGGGCATTCCGCGGCGTTGTGCTGCGTCTATTTTTTGAGGATCTGCATGAACAAACTCAATAACGTTGCGGCTCTGTTCGCCTTGGTCGCCATGTCGGCCTCGATGGGCGCTTCCGCTCAAAATGTCAACAACTGGGTTTCGTCTGACGGCAAGGCCGTGAAGAACGGTACCAGCGAACTGTGCTGGCGCGACAACTTCTGGACGCCTGAGACCGGCATCCAGGGTTGTGACGGCGTGCCTCCTCCTCCTGCCGCTCCGGTGGCTGCTGCCGCTCCTGCACCTGCAGCAGTTTCCGCGCCGGCTGTCGTGCCTGTGCCGGTTCCCGTGACTGAAAAGGTCAGCTTCGCTGCTGATGCCTTCTTCGACTTCGACAAGGCTGTGCTCAAGCCCGAAGGCAAGGCCAAGCTGGACGACCTGACCGACAAGGTCAAGGGTCTGAACCTGGAAGTCATCATCGCCGTGGGTCACACTGACTCCAAGGGCACTGATGCCTACAACCAGAAGCTGTCGGTTCGCCGCGCTGATGCCGTCAAGGAATACCTGACATCCAAGGGTTTCGAAGCCAGCCGCGTCTACACCGAAGGCAAGGGCGAAGCCCAGCCTGTGGCCGACAACAAGACCGACGCCGGCCGTGCCAAGAATCGCCGCGTTGAAATCGAAGTCGTGGGCACCCGCACCAAGTAATTGGTGCTGCCCTGACACCCGATGTCATGCTTAAAACCCCGCTTGTGCGGGGTTTTTTTTCATTGGGCGCTGCTCGATACACCCCATCAGGGGAGCCCATTGGTGTGATTGCCTTGCGGGGTAAAACGCCGCAAACTGCGCGGCACAGGGAGTGTCATTGAATGGAATGGTTCCGATGGATCACGTTCACGTTGACCCCGTTTCCTCCACTTTGTCTCGGCGCGCCACCGTTGCTTTGATGGTGGCCATGGCCTTGGCTGCCATGGTGGGTTTGGTGGCGTGGGGACCGGTAGGTTTGGTGCCGCACATGCACCATTTTGTGGATGAAGGCACGTGGATGGGGGTGCCCAATGGCATCAATGTCCTGAGCCATGTGCCGCTGATCCCGGTCGGTCTTTGGGGCATCTGGCGGGTCAGCCGTTTGCCTTTAAACGAGCCGCTGCGCTGGATTTGGGGGTGGTTTTTCTTGTGCCAGATGCTGGCTACCCTGGGGGGCATGTTCTACCACCTGGCGCCCAGCGATTCGGCCTTCATTTGGGATCAGTTGCCCAAGTCGGCTGCTTGTTCCCTGTTCGCTTTTGCGTTCCTGGCCGAGCGGATTGACCGCCGCTGCGGCGAGTCTCCGGCCATTGCTACCGCGCTGATCGCCTCTTTGCTGGGCGGTATCTGGTGGCTGTACAGCCTGCACCATGACGGCGTGGGTGATCTGCGCCCCTTGATCTGGCTGGAGATGCTGCCCGTGCTGTTGGTGGCCACTGGCGCCTGGACGCTGAGCGGGCACCTCCTATCCCGGCAGGACTGGATGCGTTCGCAGATCAGCTTCGTGGTGGCGCAAACGGTGGACTGGACCGATGGCACCGTGTTCGACCTGACCCACCATGCGATTGGCGGCCATTCCGTGCGCCACCTGGCGCTGGCCGCCTGCGTGGGCTGGGTGGCCTATCGGCTGGGTCAGGAAACCGTGCGCCCCAACAAAACGACCGCCTCGAAGGCGGTCGTTGAACCCAGCACACTGGAAGCCGCGTGATCGTCTGATCAACCGCGGCGCTGGCTGATCATCACGCCAGTACCACGTCCTTGCCGCTGAGGCGCTTGGCCAGTTGCGTGGCCATGCGGTTGACGATGCCGTAGATCGACAACTGCGGGTTGGCACCGATGCTGGTCGGGAAGATCGAACCGTCATGCACCGACAGGTTCTTGAGTTGCCAATGCACGCCATCGGGCTTGACCACGCCTTGTTCCGCCGTCCCGCCCATTTGGCATCCGCCCATGATGTGCGCGCTGCCAGCGCCGGTCAGTTGCGACTTCATGTCGAGCTTCTCGATGCCGGCCTTGGCCTCGGCCCAGCTGGTGTAGTGCGCGGCCTGTTCGTGCAGAGGCAGGACTGATTTGGCGCCGGCCGCGAACTGTATTTCGGCCATCGACAGGAAAGCCCTGCGGAAGCCGTCCAGCACATAGTCGGTCAGGGGGTAGTGCAGCACGGGCGAGCCATCCAGCTTCAGGAACACTTCGCCGCCTGCGGCGTCGGCGTGGAAGCCGTCGCGCACCAGGGCCAGCATCATCTGGGTGTTGGGGTAGTGCTTGAAGCGCTCGGCCAGGGCGGCACCCATGCCGCCCAGGAGCTTGGAGGTCAGCCCGGGGTGGATGGGTGTGGCTTCCAGTTTGTAGCCGATGGGGCCGTCAATGGCCTGCGTGTACAGGAAATGATCAGAGTAAATGGACTGCGGCGCGCCTGCCCAGCCTTCGATTTTCTGTTCGAACACGGCCGATGAAAACGCCACTGGGTGCACGAAGGTGCGCTTGCCCAGCAGGTCATGGGGATCGGGGGCCTTGGAGCGCTTGAGCAGTGCGGGCGAGTTGATCGCGCCGCCCGACACCACATAGTGCTTGGCGGTGATGTGCATGACCTTGTCGTTCACGCGATCGCCATTGATGGTCACGCCGACGCACTGCAGGGACTTGACCTCGCCGTTGTCGATTTCGAACTTCTCGGCACGGGTTTGGTGGAACAGGCGGGCGCCCGCTTCAAGTGCGGCCGGGATGGTGGTCACCAGCATGGATTGCTTGGCGTTGGTGGGGCAGCCCATGCCGCAGGAGCCCAGGTTCCAGCATCCCTTGACATTGCGGGGAATGACGTGGGCCGCGATGCCCAGCTTGGTGGCACCGGTGCGCAGGATTTCGTTGTTGGCGTTGGGCGCGGTTTCCCAGTCGGTCATGTTCAGCCGTTGCTCGGCCTGCGTGAACCACGGCGCCAGGGCTTCAACGTTGAAGTCCTTCAGGCCGAAGTGTTCTTGCCAGTATTTGAGCGTGGTGGGTGGGGTGCGGAAAGAGCTGGTCCAGTTGACCACCGTGGTGCCACCAACGCAGCGCCCCTGCAGCAGGGTGATGCCCTTGTCCAACGTAGCGCGCGTGCCGCCTTCCTGGTAGAGCTGGGCGTAGGCTTCGGACTCTTTTTGATTGAAGTCGGAGCTGGTCTTGAGCGGACCTTCTTCGATCAGCACGACGTCCAGGCCGGCCTTGGTCAGCAGCTCGGCGGTGATGCCGGCGCCAGCGCCTGTGCCGACGATGACGACATCGCAGGTGATCTTTTCGGGCAGGCCCAAAGCGCCATCGGTGGTCTTCCAGCCGCGCTCGATGCCGGCGCGGAACGGGTCAGGCAATTTGCTCATATGTCGAGAGGACCGGGGTAGCCGGTCAGTGCCCAGTTGTCGGGGTTCGTGAAAAAGGCGATGCAGGTGAGGTCGCGCACGGCGTGGTAGCTCAGCATCGTGGTGGGCAGCTTGTGGATGCGCATGCTCTCCAGGGCCGCCGAGATTTCCTCGGTGCTGGCTTTGGCCCAGGCGCTGCTCAAGCCGGTCACCATCAGCCGGGTGGGGGCGTTGGCCAGCAGGCCAAGCAGGGCAGCCAGTTCGCCTTGGGCACTGGAAGGCATGGTCTGGATGACCTGGTTCAGCCGCAGCAACTGGCCTTCAAGCTTGGCCTCGCGGGCGGCGGGATCGGTGGGCAGCATGTCGGCCAGGACCGCGCTGGCCACGGCTTTGAGCACTTCTTTGCCGGAGTCGGTCAAGGTGCCATCGGTGATGCCGCGCTTCCAGAAAACAGCGCCGCCCAGGGCAGCGCCAACGGCGCCCAGGGCGAGGGCTGATTTGAGCAGCCAGCGCCGTTTGGGCGAGCTGGGTTGAGTGGTGTCGTTCTGGGTCATCCGATGATTGTGCCTTGTGGGCTTGCCAGGTCAGCCCCGTGGTTCACCGGCGTTTCCCCGCATTGCGCCGAATCTGACAGCCAGTGTGTGCAAAATTGCCGCGCCTCAAGGGAATACCCTTAACTGACTATGTTGCAAAATGAATGCAGCGTTTCAAGCTGGCGTCTTGGGTGATGTCCAGCGGATGAAATGGTCCTGTTTATCAAGTGAGAGGCTCGCAAATGGAAATGTCTAAACCGTGGTTGGCGCAGTACGAAGCCGGTGTCCCTGCCGAGATCAATCCAGGTGAATACAACTCACTGGTTGATTTGCTGGATCAGGCATTCCGAGAACATGCTCGCCGCGACATCGCCGCATTCATGGAGGTGCGCTGGACGTTTGCGCAGGTCGATGAGATGTCGCGTGCCTTGGCCGCCTGGTTGCAGGCGCAGGGTTTGTCCAAGGGCGCACGCGTGGCCTTGATGATGCCCAACGTACCGCAGTACGTGGTGGCGATTGCCGCCGTGTTGCGCGCCGGTTATGTGGTGGTCAACGTGAATCCGTTGTACACGCCGCGCGAGCTGGAGCACCAGTTGAAGGACTCGGGCGCCGAGGCCATCATCATTTTGGAAAACTTCGCGGTGACCTTGCAGGACGTGATTGCGCGCACATCGGTCAAGCACGTGGTGCTGGCCTCGATGGGCGACATGCTGCCTGGCCTGAAAGGCC
Organism: Aquabacterium sp.; assembly: GCF_014378415.1. Classification (GTDB taxonomy): domain Bacteria; phylum Pseudomonadota; class Gammaproteobacteria; order Burkholderiales; family Burkholderiaceae_C; genus Aquabacterium. The sequence goes on along the minus strand of NZ_JACMNS010000012.1, from coordinate 36,848 downwards.
CGCTGGTCAACTTCGTGGTGCGCCATGTCAAGAAAATGGTGCCGGCTTTCAGCCTGCCCAATGGCGGCCCCATCAAGGTCACGACCTTCAAAAAGGCGCTGTCGCAAGGTGCCTCAGGCAAGTACACCCGCCCCACCTTGACACCCAACGACGTGGCCTTCCTGCAGTACACAGGCGGAACCACTGGTGTGTCCAAGGGCGCGACGCTCCTGCACAGCAATGTGGTGGCCAACATCCTTCAGAACGAAGCCTGGTTCAAACCCGAGCTGGCCAAGCTGGGCAATCAGCCGCTGGTGGCCGTTTGCGCTTTGCCGCTGTATCACATCTTCTCGCTGACGGTGTGCTACTTCATGGGCGCACGGATGGGCAGCATGAACGTCTTGATCCCCAATCCGCGCGATCTTCCCGGTGTCATCAAGACGCTGGGCAACTACCGTGTCAACCAGTTCCCCGCCGTCAACACGCTGTTCAATGCGCTGGCCAACCACCCCGACTTCGCCAAGCTTGACTTCTCTGGCCTGAAGGTGTCGATGGGCGGCGGCATGGCCGTGCAGCAAGCCACGGCCGAGAAGTGGCGCAAGGTGACGGGTTGTGCCATCGTTGAAGGCTACGGCTTGTCCGAGACCTCCCCAGTGGCCACGGCCAATCGCCTGGACAACACGGACTTCAACGGCTCCATCGGCTATCCGCTGCCATCCACCGAGGTGGCGATCCTGGATGACGACGGCAAGCACTTGGCCTTTGGCGAGCCGGGCGAGATCTGCATTCGTGGTCCGCAGGTGATGGCCGGTTACTGGCAGCGCCCCGATGAAACTGTCAAGGTCATGACGGCCGATGGCTTCTTCCGCACCGGCGACATCGGCGTGATGGATGCCAATGGACAGACCAAGATCGTGGACCGCAAGAAGGACATGATTTTGGTGTCGGGCTTCAACGTGTACCCGACCGAGGTGGAGCAGGTGGTGAGCCTGCACCCTGGCGTGCTGGAATGCGCGGCCGTGGGCGTGCCCGATGAGAAGGCTGGCGAGGCGGTGAAGGTGTTCATCGTGCGCAAGGACCCGACCTTGACCGAAGCATCGGTGGCCGAGTTCTGCAAGGAACAGCTCACCGGCTACAAGCGGCCCAAGTACATCGAGTTCCGCAATGACTTGCCCAAGACCAATGTGGGCAAGATCCTGCGCCGAGAATTGCGCGACGAGAAGAAGGTCTCCTGAGCCTTGGGGCGATGAAGCGGGTCACTCTTCCTGGAGGAAGAGGGCCTGCAAATCGCTCAGGAAGTCGAAGCCCTTTTCGGTGGGCCAGGCGCGTTGAAGATCGCGCGCCAGCAGGCCCTTGGCCTCGGCCTCCTGCATCGCCTGCTGGATCGAGGTGATCGGCAGGCCGGTGCGCTCGGTGAAGCGCGCCAGCTCGAAGCCTTCTTTCAGGCGCAGCGCGTTGAGCATGTATTCGAAAGGGCGCGCCTTCAGGGTGATCTCGGTCTCGTTGGACCAAGCTTTGCCTTGCAGCGCCTGCGTCATGTAGGCCTGCGGTTCGCGCCATCGAACCTGGCGCACCATGCGGTCGGGGAAGCTGATCTTGGAATGCGCACCGGCTCCGATGCCAAGGTAGTCGCCGAACTGCCAATAGTTCAGGTTGTGCACGGCGCGGTGACCTTTGCGCGCATAGGCCGAGATCTCGTAACGCTCCAGACCCGCCAGGCCAGTGGCCTCGATGAGGCGGTCCAGCATGTCGAAGGCGGTGTCTTCGTCCGGCAGGTCCTTGGGGGGCTGCGTGGCGAAGCGCGTGTTGGGCTCCATCGTCAGGTGGTACAGCGACAGGTGCGGGGGCGTGAAGGCCAATGCCTGCTGCAGATCGGCGTCCAGGTCGGCCTGACTCTGGCCGGGCAGGGCGTACATCAGGTCGAGGTTGAAGGTGTCGAAGCAGGCTTGCGCTTCTTCGACGGCGGCGATGGCTTGGGCGCGGTTGTGCACGCGGCCCAAGGCCTTGAGCTTGGCATCGTCGAAGCTCTGCACTCCAATGGACAGGCGGTTCACGCCAGCCTGGCGGAAGGCCTTGAAGCGGTCCTTTTCAAACGTGCCGGGGTTGGCTTCCAACGTGACTTCGCAGTCGGGGTCGTAGGCCAGGCGGGCGCGGATGTCGGCCAGTAGGCGGTCGATCCCTTCGGGCGAGAACAGGCTGGGCGTGCCACCGCCGATGAAGATGCTGTGGATGCGGCGGCCCCAGATTTGGGGCAAGGCGGATTCGAGGTCGGCGCACAGGGCATCCAGGTATTGGGACTCCAGGGCCGGGGACAAGCCTGCTTTGGCGCTGCCCGTGTTGCCGGTTCCGCTTTGAAGCAAGGACAAAGGCACCAAGGGGATCTTGGGTGCCGCGACCTCATGCGAATTGAAATCGCAATAGGGGCACTTCTTCAAGCACCAGGGCAGGTGCACGTACAAAGACAGCGGCGGCAAGGCTTGCAGCGCGCCGGGGCGATGCAAGGTGATCACTTCAGCAGACCCCAGCGGGCGGTCATGAGCTCGCGCAGGCGCTCGCAGGCCAGGGCGCGGTGGCTGACGGTGTTCTTGACCTCGGGGGCCAATTGCGCGGCCGACTGGTTGTACTGCGGCAGCCACAGCAGTGGGTCGTAGCCAAAGCCGTGTTCACCTTGGGGCGCTTCCAGCAGGATGCCTTGCCAGTGGCCTTCGGCGATCAGCGGTTCAGGATCTTCGGCGTGGCGCACCGCGACCAGCAAGCAGGTGAAGTGCGCGCGGCGGTCTGCCTGGCCCTGCATCTGCTTGAGCAAGCAAGCGTTGTTGGCCGGGTCGATCAGCTCGCGGCCTGCGGTGTCTTCGATCTGGCCATGGTCGCAGGCGTAGCGCGCCGAGCGCACACCGGGTGCGCCTTGCAGCGCCTGCACGCACAGGCCCGAGTCATCGGCGATGGCGGGGCCTTGGCCCAGTTGTGCCGCGTGCCGAGCCTTGGCCAGCGCGTTCTCCACGAAGGTCACGTGCGGCTCTTCGGCCTCAGCGATGCCCAGGCTGCCCTGCGTGACCAACTCCAGCCCCAGCGGGCCAATCAGGGCCTGCAGCTCGCGCAGCTTCTTGCCGTTGTTGGAAGCCAGGATCAGTTTCATGGGCGGGCCAGTGCTTCGGATTGCAAGGTGACCAGGCGTTGGATGCCTTGGTCGGCCAGGGCCAGCAGGCTGTCCATCTCGGCGCGCGTGAAGGCCACGCCTTCGGCCGTGCCTTGCACTTCGATGAAGTGGCCGGCGCCCGTCATGACGACGTTCATGTCGGTGTCGCAGTCCACGTCTTCCACGTATTCCAGATCAAGCAGGGGCGTGCCTTGCACGATGCCGACGCTGATGGCGGCCACGGGTTCGCGGATGGGGCTGGCGCTGATCTTGCCTTGTGCCAGCAGCCAGGTGACGGCATCGTGCGCGGCCACGTAGGCGCCAGTGATGGCGGCCGTGCGGGTGCCGCCGTCGGCCTGGAGCACATCGCAATCGAGGTGGATGGTGCGCTCGCCCAGCAGCTTGAGGTCGAACACGGCGCGCAGCGAGCGGCCGATCAGGCGCTGGATCTCTTGGGTGCGGCCGTTCTGTTTGCCGCGTGCGGCCTCGCGGTCATTGCGAGTGTGGGTGGCGCGGGGCAGCATGCCGTATTCGGCCGTGACCCAGCCTTCGCCGCTGCCGCGCTTGTGGGGCGGCACGCGTTCTTCGACCGAGGCGGTGCACAGCACGTGCGTGTCACCAAAGGCGATCAGGACGGAGCCTTCGGCGTGCTTGGTGTAGCGGCGGGTGATGGTGACGGGACGCAAAGCGTCCGCCACACGGTCTTGCGTGCGTAGATAAGCCATGGCAGGCTCCTCGGGAAACTGGCGTGGATAACGCGCCGATTAAGGCTTGTGGCCGCCCCGGGCCGAGCGCTTGATCGCCTCGTTGATCTCGCGGATCGAACGTTCGATTTCAGCCTCGTCCAGGTCGTCGGCATCGACATTGTCGCCGGGACCCATGCCACTGCCCACACTCGCCTGGATGGTGGACGCAAAAACCTGGTCACCGAGGTTGTCGGTCGAGGTGGAGTTGCCGCCCGTGACTTCGTCGTTGCTGGCCGATTCCCACTCCATGGCGATGATGGTGACATTGTCGCACTTGGGCCCCCCATTGCGCAGCGCTTCTTCGACCAGCTCGGGGACGGCGTCGGAAATGGAGCGTGTGGTGAGGTGGCGGGTGATGACTTCATCATCGACCGTGCCCCACAGGCCGTCGGAGCACAACAGGATGCGGTCGCCCTCTTGCAGCAGCAGCGGGCCGGCGGTGTCGACCACCGGTTTGCCGGGGCTGCCCAGGCAAGTGAACAGCACGTTGCGGTTGTAGCGGTCGTTCAGCGGCACCACCGAGTTCAGGGTTTGCTGCAACTCGGAATAAGAATGGTCGCGCGTGCGGGCGATGAGTTTGTCGCCGCGCACGAAGTACAGGCGCGAGTCGCCGCAGTGGGCCCAGTAGGCCGCGTTGCCCTGCATGATGCAGGCGACGATGGTGGTGCGGGGCGTGTCGATCAGGCCCTTTTCACTGGCGTAGCGCAGCAACTGGTGGTGGCCGGCCATGACGGCATCTTGCAAAAAGCGCAGCGGATCAGTCAGCGTGGGGCGGGCATCGCGCTGGTAAAGCGCGGCCATGGTTTGCAGGGCCAGTTGCGAGGCGACTTCGCCTTCGGGGTGGCCGCCCATGCCATCTGCCAAGGCAAACAGGCCGGAATCCCGCGTGTAGCAATAGCCCATGCGGTCTTCATTTTTCTCGCGGCCGCCCTTGCGGCTGATCTGGTAGACGGAGAATCTCATGCCGGTCTCATGCTTTCGCACCTGATTTGAGGTTTTCAAGCTGGAGCTTGACGCGTTCGGAGAATGTCAGCTTGGAGTAGCGTCGTTCAGTTTCACGGGCCAGCTCCTTCTGTAGCGCGAACACGCTTTGCGGGCGCGCCAGCGGGTCGAGCGACATGCACCACTCGGTCACTTCCAGCAGATTATCTGAATACACGTTCCGCAGCCTCGACAGCGATAGGTTCAAACGGTCTTTTTCGAGGCGTTGGGGCGCATCGTTGGGGGGGTACCCCTGCATGCAGGCATAAATGCACGCGCCGATGGCGTAGATGTCGGTCCAGGGGCCCAGCGAACCATCGCGGCGGTACATCTCGGGCGCGGCAAAGCCGGGCGTGTACATGGGGCGGATGAAATTGCCCTCTTTGGACAACACCTCGCGCGCGGCCCCGAAATCGAGCAAAACCGCCTTGTTTTCATTGGTGACGAAGACGTTGGCCGGCTTGATGTCCAGGTGCAGCATCTTGTGCTGGTGGACGATGCGCAACCCGCGCAGCATTTCGTCAAACAGCGAACGGATGGTCGACTCGCGGAAGACCTTGTCGCGCTTCAAATCGCGCGCGGTGACGATGAAATCCTGCAAGGTATCTCCTTGCAAGTAATTCATCACCATGTAAACGGTTTCGTTTTCGCGGAAGAAATTCAACACCGACACCACACTGGGGTGCGAAATCTGCGCGAGCGAGCGACCTTCTTCAAAAAAGCTTTTCAGGCCCAAACGGTACAGCGGCTGCTTGTCGGGTTTGACGCGTGGGATCAGCTCTCCCAGAGCGCGGTCGGCCAGGGACGAGGGCAGGTATTCCTTGAGCGCCACGAGCCGGTGTTCGGGGTCTTCGGCGAGGTAAACCACACCGAAACCGCCGGCAGCCAGTTTCTTGACGACCTGGTAACCCCCCACGACGGTGCCTGACGGCAACGGGGCAGGTTTTTGCTTTGACATAATCGGGTTTTGGCTCTGGTGTCAAGTATCTATGTCAGTCTACTCCATGACCGGCTTTGCCAGCGCGGTCGCGTCGGTTCCGGAACACAGCGGCGAAGCCTCTGATGATGCGGATTCGTCCAGCACAACGCGCTCGGCGGCGAACACGGCGACCAAGCCTCCAACCGGTGGGGTCGGGGCCGAGTTGCGCTCGGTCAACAGCCGGTTCCTCGACTTGAGCTTCAAGCTGTCTGACGAGTTCCGCGCCCTTGAGCCGGCCTTGCGCGATTTGCTGACAGCTTCATTTCGGCGCGGCAAGATCGAACTGAAGATGCAACCGCAAAGGCCGGTCGAAACGGCTTGGCCGCAACCGCAGGCCGACCAGTTGCACAGCCTGGCTCGCCTGGAGGGCATGGTGCAGAACTGGCTGCCCAAGGCCACACCGCTGTCGGTCAACGAAATCATGAACTGGTGCCGCACCGCTGGGCCGATCGCCAAGCTGGAAGAGGTGGCCCTGGAGGCGGCCCGCCAGAGCATCGAGGGCCTGCTGGAGGCGCGCCAGCGCGAGGGCAAGCGCCTGGTGGCCATCCTGGTGGAGCGGCTCAATGGCCTGAAGGCCCTGGCCGAGCAGGCGACGCCCCTGGTGCCCCAAGCCGTGCAGCGCCAGCAGGAACGTTTCGTGCAGCGCTACAAAGAGGCGCTGGAGGCCGTGGGTGGCAGCATCACCGAAGAGGCGGCGCAGGAGCGCGCCTTGGGTGAGGCGGCGGCTTATGCCCTGCGCATTGATGTCGATGAGGAGCTGACGCGCCTGAAGGCTCACCTGGACGAGATTGCGCGCCTGCTTAAAAAGGGCGGCGAGGTGGGCAAGCGCCTGGATTTCCTGATCCAGGAGCTGCACCGCGAGGCCAACACTTTGGGTTCCAAGGCTGCGGCGCTGGAGTTGACCCAGATCTCGGTTGAGATGAAGGTGCTGATCGAGCAAATGCGAGAGCAGGTGCAGAACATTGAGTGAGGTATCAACGTGGGCCTGGGCAGGCTAACCTGCAAGCCTGAATGCGGAGGCCATGCGCGCTTGCTCCCGGGCGGGGATGCCCAAACGGTCGGCAATCGTCGGCCACTGTTTCACGACCGCTTGGCTGCGCTCGATGATCACCTTGGCAGTCCTCGCATTGACGCGGAAGTAGGGCGCCACGGAGTCGGCCAGGTCGAGGTCCATGGCGTTGTCTGCTTCGCTGATGTTGAGTTTCAATCCGCATGAGCCAGGCACGGGATTCATGTCGTAGGCCTCGGACAAGCGCCAACCTTTGCCAGGCATCAGGATGAAGCCGTGGTTACGCAGGTGATCGTCCGTGTTGGAGACCAGGAGGTTGAAGACGATGCGCGACCACAGTTCTTGCAAATCAGCATTGGTCTGCGCACCCTGGTTGATCAGCACGCGGGCGATTTCCAGGTAGCTGGCGCCCGTCGATCCGTCATCGCCATCCTGATGGCCGGTGAGTGTCATCGCAGAGGCGAAGTGCAGCCGTCGTCCGCTTGCTGTGCGGTCGAACCGCTTCACCAAAAATGTGTGGTGCGAGTTTGCGAAACGGCGAGCCAAACTGTCAGGCACCCGCAATTGGCACGCACGCGCCAGCGTGTGCACCACCAACTCCCATGCGCCCACATCATGTTCGTCGCGCACGCTGGGGAACTTGGCGATCCACAAGTGGCCGTTCGGATCGGCCACGCTGGCTTTGGGACGCGCTCCGCCGAGCGAGCCGCCCGGCGCAAGCAGCATGCGCAGCCAGTCGTCACCGCCTGCGGCTGTGTTGGTTTCATCGCGCTCCAGCGCAAGGCTGGCCGCTTCCAGCTCTCGCAACTGGAGGAACGGTGGCGCAGCCACACCGTGTTGGTTGTCGAGGAAGTCGCCCGCATCATCGAGCCTCAAGCGCAGCGCGCCGGCACGAAAGGCGTCGTGCACGCCCAGCAGGTAGTCTGATTCGTGGAGCCTGACCGTCTTGCCGATTCGCCCCGCCCGCTGCTCTCGTTCCAGTCGGCGGCGCATGAGCACACGCCCCCAGCGGTCGGGGCTGGCATCGGCAAAAACACCGAAGGTTTCATGGCCTTGGGGGGGGTGCTGCCGCCCCTCGAAGAGGCCAAGGCGGGGATCCAGTTGCAAGCTCAGCACACCCGGATGCGCAAGTGCCGCCTTGTCGAATGCGAACTCAAAGAGTTCACGGCCAGCGCCGCGTTGGGCATGCAGCACGCCCAGACGAAGCGGCGTGGGCAGCCCGTCCCAATCGGCATAGACGGCGATGGTGGCCATCGGTCAGCGTCGCCTCGTCGGCAGGGGTGCCGGGGGATGGATCAACCCGGCGAGCGTTTCAGAGTCAGTGAAACCGTTTTGTTCCCGCCAGCTTGGCACGTTTTCGGTGGGCTTCAATGGCTTCTTGATGGCCTTGCTTGGTGCTTGCGGCTTGTCCGCTGCCGCATTGCGTTGCGCCGATGGCAACGCGTCATCACGGATGGGGTGCGTGCGTTTCGCCTGCGAGGAGCGGGCGGGCAACCGGGCATCTTGCAATTCGCGTCCCTGTGGATCTGCTTTGCCCAACTGGCCAAGATCGTCCTCGATGCCAAGCACTTGCATGACGGACAGGTAAGCCCCCATCGTCACGCCTGAGCTGCCGCGCTCCAGGCTGCGCAGGGTCATCGGCGACATGCCAGCCCGCTCGGCCACCTGTTTGGCCGACAGGCGCCGCCGTTGCCGCGCGAGGCGCAGTCGATCACCGAACTGGCGCAGCAGCTCTTCAGTGGACGGCAGCAAGGGGGCGATTTTTTTGGCCATGTCGCCATTATTTTAGCTTTTTAGGCTACCAATGCATGGATTATTTCCACTCTTTGGCAATGGTGCTCTACGCCATGAGGAGCACCATTCATCGTCATCGACCCACAGGCTGGCGTGCAAATCGATTTTCCGTCGCACCGCGTTCAGATCGAAGCCACCGAGGCCACGCCGACGAACTGGGCGACGCGATCCAAGAGGTGGCGCGGATGACCCGCGTCGCAGCAGCGCCTTGGGTTTTTCATCCTTGTCGGCTCTCGGTCATGCTGTGGCAGTACGCCGCCATCTGCTCAGGAAGATCTTGGGGGCAGACACCGCACAAGCGGTTGCCGGGGACCGCATGGTCGATGAACTTGGGATAGGGCAAATTCAAACTGCCCATGAGCGCCTCGAATTCAGCCAACGTCTTTGTTTCGCCCAACCGGGGGTTGCGTTGCTTCTCCTGGCCGATGGAGGACACGCAGCGATGTTGGTAGTCATGGGCGGGGTAGACCAGGTGGTCATCCGGCAGGGCGAAGAGCTTTTCCCTGACGCTGCGATACAAGGCTTTGGCATCGCCATTTTGAAAATCAGTGCGCCCGCATCCTTCGATCAACAGGGCATCGCCGGTCAGCACCCTGTCTGCGATCACATAGGAAAAATGGCCGTCGGTATGACCCGGCGTGTGCAATGGCTGGAGCACGAGGGCGCCGACCTGCAAGGGCGTGCCCTCCGTGATGCCGAGGTCCACACATGGCAGCCGATCCATGGCTGGCGCCGCAATCTTGCTGCCCACGCGCTGTTTCAGGTGCAGCGCCGCCGTGATGTGGTCGGCATGGATGTGGGTGTCAACCGTGTAGGCCAGCGATAAACCCAGTTTCTGCAGCTCCGCCAGGTCCCGGTCGATGGCGTTGACGACCGGATCAACCAGGATGGCCTGGCCTGTGGTTTCGCAGCCGAGCAAGTACGTGTAGGTGCTCGACAGGGGTTCAAACAGCTGGCGAAATATCATGTGATCTCCTTTAACACCAACCTCATGGGGTGGTGGCAGATACCGAGGGCGGCGAGGATGGTGAAGGTGCGGCAGGGGCAAAGCGCGCACCGTCGATACCGCGGGCGAGCGTGGCTTTCGAAAGCGCCCCCAGGTGAGTCGACACCAACTTGCCTTGAGCATCGATGAACAGCGTCGTGGGAAGGCCCATTGAGTCAAATGCGGCGCCGACTTGCGTTGCCTTGTCCAGCAGCACGTTTCTGAGCGGCAAATGTTGCGCCTGCAAAAAGAGCGTGACGGCTTGCTCGTCCTCGCCTTGGTTGATGAACACAAAGTTCACCCCAGGGTGCTCGGTCTGGGCCTGGTGCAACAGCGGCATCTCGCGCCGACACGGTGGACACCAGGTGGCCCACAGGTTGATGACGATGGGCTTGCCTGTGAAGCTGCGCAATGCGGTATTGCCGCCGCCCAGCGCAGGCAGGTCGAGCGCAGGCAGTCGTGCCGGGTTGGAGGCGCTGCTCCAAAGCCAGATGGCACCGGCCGTCCCGATCACGAATGTGGTGGCCAGACCGGCGGCCAGTGACCTTCGCAAGGCGGGTTGTCGCTTGGCGAGTGCCAGGGCATACAAGCAACTCGCTGCCAGTCCGACCGCCGGGTTCCAGCCACCGTCGCGAATGTCGAGGATGGTCAACGGTTCCTGCCAATAGGCATGACGCCATGTCCACACGAACGCCAGCCGTGCGACCAGCAATCCCAGCAGCAGCATGCGCAGGAGCGCGGGCTCGGGATCGAGCCCGCTGCGGCGGCTTGTCAACTTGCCCGCCCAAAGGCCCAAGCCTGCGGCCAAGGCCAGCAGCAGTGGGCCAATCGGCATGGCCAGAGGCCCTAGTTGCAAGCTGCCGTTCATGGCTTGTCCGAATTTTTTCGATGCAAAAGCGGCTCGTACTCTTGCGGCCCCGCTCGGTCAAACCACAACAACAGACTGACGACGATGACGGCGGCCACTGGACCGGCCAAGGGGCTGAGCATGGATGCGAGGATCGGTCCGGTCATGATGAGGTAACGCAGCCCCCAGCTGTAAAGCAGTCCTGCGCGCCGCACATAGCGCCGGCCCGCTTCAGCCCAACGTTTTCGGGCGTCTGATTCGACTGGCATGCCCACGATGAAGCCAACATGGTTGTAGTAACGCACGGCCGACACGCAAGCGACCAACGACGCAAAGAGCAGGGCCAATAGAACAAGCTCCAGCGCGAGTTGAACTGAAAACACAGGCCGGGCCGCCTCAGACGCGATGAACCTGTCTTGAAGCGAGGGTGCTGTCAGCGAGACCATGCCCATCAAGGCCAACGCGGCGGTCGATGCGGTCATCGTCGCCGACATCACCGAGTTGCGCAAGGTTTGAACAGCCAGGATTTCGCTGCCGCTTTGCAGCGAGACTGCGTCAAACCAGGCCTCACGCAAGGTGGCGTGGGCGCTTCGGGCCAGACGCTCGGGCTGCTGCCGTTGGGCCATCACACCGACCAGTTCGTAAATGGCCAGGAGGGCCAATGTCGCGGCGGCCAGCCACCAAGTTTGCAGGCCGTTCATGACGATACCCCACTCGTTTCTTCTCGCCGCGAAGGCCGACTCTTGCGACGCTCAAACAGTTCGAATGCGCCCATTCCAACCAGCATGGCGGCGACAAACACAAACGCTTTGATCATCCCCATGCCAACGGCCACCAGCGCTGGACCAGGGCAAAAACCTGCCAAGCCCCACCCGATGCCAAAAAGCAGGCTGCCGCCAACGAGCCGACGGTCTATGTGGCGCGCCGTGGGCAGCCGCATCGTGGCGCCCAGGAGCGACAGCGTGCGCTTGCTTGCCAGGACGAACGCCATGGCCGCAACGGATACGGCGCCTGCCATCACCAATCCGAGTGAAGGGTCCCAGGCCCCGGCCAGATCGAGGAAGCCGAGGACTTTGGTGGGGTTGGCCATCCCGGAAACAAGGAGGCCCAGCCCGAACAAAAGGCCGGCAAGCAGCGAAGTCAAGGTGGTCATGGAAATCCTCTCAAAGCCTCAGCAGGTGGCGAAGCACAAACACGGTCGCAAAGCCGGCACCCATGAAGCAGCCCGTCGCCACGATGGACCGAGGCGACAGCCTTGACAGCCCGCAGACGCCATGCCCGCTGGTGCAGCCCGAGCCATAGCGCGTGCCGATCCCGACGAGCAGGCCTGCGATGGTCAACCAGCCGTATCCCGTGTCAATGTTGGGCTTGGGCAGTTCGGCGAACCAGGCATAGACCAGCGGAGAGCCGACCAGCCCGAGCACAAAGGCGATTCGCCAAAGCACATCACCTGGTGTCGGCGCGAGCAGGCCCCCGAGCACACCGCTGATGCCAGCGATGCGTCCGTTCAACAGCGCAAACATGGCCACGGCCAGGCCGATGAGCACGCCTCCGGTCAAGGAGGTCCACGGCGTGAAGGCGTTCCAGTCAACAGACATGGCTTACTCCTGTGGGCAATAGAGGCGGTACAACAGCGCGAGGATGTCGAGCAAGGCAGGGTCTGCGACGCTGTAAAAGATTTGCTTGCCGTCTCGGCGTGTGGCAACCACGCCTTGGGTCCGCAGAACACGGAGTTGCTGCGACAAGGTGGGCTGGCGGATGTCGAGTTGCGCTTCAAGCTCACTGACACAGCGCTCGCCTTGCGAGAGTTGGCACAGCAGGAGCAGACGGTCTTCGTTGGCCAACACCTTCAGTGCGCTGACAGCTCGACTGGCCGCGCCGCGCAGCAGGTTGGGGTCGATGGCTGTGGCGATTGCAAGCATGAGTCAATATATCAATAAATATAATGTATGTAAATAGATTGTTGCGGGTCTGAGCGTCAGCCTGGACATTGAGTAAGGCTTGACCTTCGCTAAAGATCGTCGGTCGCCATGTGTGCGATCGCGACCTGGAACAACGCTTGCGCTGCGGCGGCACTCGGCGCGGTGTCCAACCCACGGCGGAAGTCGCGGTCAGAAAAGAGCCTGACGACCAGGGAAAGCAAACGAAGGTGATCGTCTTTGTCACCATCCAGCGGCACGATGATGGCCAGCAGGTCGGACACGGGTCTGCCGTCTGGCGCCAGAAAGTCGAGGCCTCGCTTCGTGCGGATGAACAGCGTCAAAGGGCGTTCGATCCCGCCTATCCTGGCGTGGGGGATGGCGAAGCCATCGCCGAGTGCTGTCGATGCGGCTTGCTCGCGCCGTGACAGGGCTCTGAAAATGGCCCCAGTATCAAGTCCGTGCGCTTGACCGACCGACTCCGCGATGAACTTGAGCGCGTCGGCTTGGTCTCGCACATCGACATCAAGCAAAATTTTCTGGGGCTGCAACCAGTTCTTAACTTTCGTCATGCTGTTCACCATTGGGGCATCCTGATTCAATCTCAAGGTACGAACCTGTACCCAACGCCGGTCTCGGTGATCAGGTATCGGGGCCGGGACGGGTCGATTTCAATTTTCTTGCGCAACTGGACCATGTAAACGCGAAGGTAGTGGGTGTCCTGGCTGTGGTTGGCGCCCCATACCGCCGTCAATACCTGGCGATGCGTCAGCACACAGTGGGGATGACTCGTGAGGTGCGTGAGCAATCTGTATTCGTTCGGGGTCAGATGCACTGATTGACCCGCACGTTCCACCGTTCGGCGCACCAGGTCAATTTTGACATCTGAGAATTCGATCACGGTGCTGCCATCGGTCATGCCGCTTGTCCGACGCCGCAAGTGCGCGCGCACACGGGCCACCAATTCAACGGCGCTGAACGGCTTGACCAGATAGTCATCCGCGCCCGCATCCAAGGCACCGACCTTGTCAAGCTCGGCGGTGCGCGCGGAAAGCACCAGGACCGGGACATCCGACCAGGCCCGCAGATCGCGAATCAGGTCCAGGCCATCGCCATCAGGCAGGCCCAGATCCAGCACCACCAAATCCGGCCTGCGGGTTCCAGCCTCAATCAATCCGCGCTCAACGGTGCCCGCCTCGTGCACCTCGAACCCTTCTCGCTCCAATGCAAGGCGCACGAAGCGCCGGATCTTCTCTTCGTCCTCGATCAACAGAACCTTGGGTGTCGGCTCGCTCATGGAATAGCCCTCTCAAACATCATTGATGCCTTCAATGTCGTCGATGGATGGCGGTGTGCCACGTTGCAGCTCGATGGTGAATCGAGCGCCTCCTTGGGCTCGCGTTTCGCCATGGATGGCGCCGCCGTGGGCTTCGACGATGGCGCGGCAGATGGCCAATCCAAGGCCCACCCCTGGCGTCGCACCTTCTTTGTTGCCACGCTCGAACATCTCAAAAATGGTGGCTTCGCGCCCCTTGGGCAAGCCAGGGCCTTCATCGGACACCGTGAGTTGAACGCTGTCGCTGGATGACGACGCGCTGATCGCAATCGGGCTGCCAGGCGGGGTGTACTTGACCGCGTTTTCCAGCAAATTGCACAGCACCCGCTCAAACAACACAGCGTCAATGTTCAGCAATGGCAGGTCGTCGGGCAAATCCACCCGGACGCGCCGAGGTTCAAGCGCGCCCATCATTGATCGCAGCGCGCTGCCGACGACTTCTTCCAGAGGCTGCCATTGCAAGTTCAGATGGACTTGGCCGGATTGAAGGCGCGCCATGTCGAGCAGATTGTTGACCTGCGCGTTCATCCGCAAAGCCGACTCGCGGATCGAGACCAGCATCTCGCCCTGCGGATCGCCCGGCGCGCGGCTCAAAGCCAAGGTGTCGGCCATGCCCACCAGTGCCGCCAGCGGTGTACGCAGGTCATGCGAAATGGCCGCCAGCAAGGAGTGTCGAAGCCGTTCTGATTCCATCTGCACGGTGGTGCTTTGAGCCACATTGACATAGTGCACCCGCTCAAGTGAAATCGCCAACAGCGAGGCGCAGGTATCGAGCAAGCGGCGTTGCTCTGGGCCCAGCAGGCGTTCAGGATTTTTGGGCTCCAGGACCACGATCCCCCGAACGCGCATGGGCGCCTTGAGTGGGACGTAAAGCAAAGGGGAGCCAGGCAGGGTGTCAGTGCCATAGCCCGCGGTTTCGGCATGGTCGAAAGCCCATTGCGCGATGCCCAGGTCGATGCCGTTTGGCAGGTCGGGTTGCGGCAAAGCGGGCATCACCCGGTCGTTCAGATCGCTGACCATGAGCGCTGACCTGGACTCAAACTCAGAGCGCAGAAACCGGCCAGCAATCTCGGCAATCTGCTCTGCCATCAAGGCGCCGGACAGATCCCTGGACATTTTGTACAAAGCGCTCACCCGCTCTTCACGGAGCGTGGCCACGCGGGCCTGAAACTTCAGGCCCGCGGTCAGTTGTCCGATCACCAGGGCCACGATCAGCATGACCGCGAAAGTCAACAAATACTGCGCATCACTGACGCTGAAAGCATAGCGAGGCGCCACATAGAAGAAGTCGAAGGCCCCGACGCTCATGAAGGCGGCCATCACGGCGGGGCCCCGTCCGAATCTGACAGCAACAAAGACGACCGCCAGCAAGAAAAGCATGACGATGTTGGCCGTGTCAAGCAAAAAATGGAGGGGCGCCATCAGCAGTGTCACGAGCGCACAGGCGGCCGCGCTCCACAGGTAAGGGCGCCAACGCTTGGGGAGCATGGCCGCCTCGTCTTTGTTGCCCTCTGCCAGGTTTGGCTTTCGGCTGCCCCGCTCATTGCTGCCTCGCTCATTGGCTGGCAGCGCGATTTGAATCAAGTCTAAGTCAACGGCCAGCGCACCTACCGCGTCGGCAAGGATGGGGCGCCAATGCTGCGCTTTTCGGGCGGTGTCGCGCCCCAACACGACCCGGGACAAATTGTGATCGTGCGCGTACTTGGCAATGGTTTTGGCCAATGCATGGCCTGCCAGCGTGGCCGTGGTCGCACCGGCATCCTCGGCAAGCTTCAGTGCCCGAAGGATTCGGTGCCGGGTGGCATCGGGAAGCCGCTGAAGCTTGGGCGTTTCAACATAGATGCAGTGCCAGGGCACACCCAATTGCGCCGCCATGCGGGCGGCTCCTCTCACCAGTTTTTCTGATCGCTCGTCGGGGCCGATGCACACCAGCAAAGACTCGCGTGTTTGCCATACAGGTGCCACTGACAAGGTGCTGCGGTACTGCAGCATGTCGTCATCCACCCTGTCGGCGGTGCGGCGAAGTGCCAGCTCCCGCAACGCGATGAGGTTGCCTTTGCGAAAGAAGTTGCGCACTGCGCGCTCGGCCTGCTGTGGCAGGTATACCTTGCCTTCCTTCAGGCGTTTGAGCAGTTCCTCGGGCGGCAAGTCGACGATGACGACCTCGTCTGTTTCGTCAAAGACGCGGTCGGGCACCGTTTCCCAGACCCGGATGCCCGTGATGCCGGTGACGACATCGTTCAGGCTTTCCAGATGCTGCACGTTCATGGTCGACCACACGTCGATCCCAGCGTTCAGCAGCTCTTCCACATCCTGCCAACGCTTGGGATGACGCGAACCGGGGGCATTGGAATGTGCCAACTCGTCAACCAGGATGAGCTGGGGCTTTCGCGTCAATGCGCCATCCAGATCGAACTCCTTGAGGGTTCGGTCTCTGTGAAGAACCTCTTTGAGGGGGAGCCGATCCAAGCCCTCTACCAGGGCCTCGGTTTCTGCCCGGCCATGGGTCTCGATGACGCCGATGAGGACGCCCACGCCTTGCTGCTTGAAACTGCGCGCAGCCGACAACATGGCGTAAGTTTTGCCAACGCCCGCAGAGGCGCCAAAGAATATCTTCAGCTTGCCCCTTTGCGCCCGCGCTTGCGCCTGCTTCAAGCGCGCCAGCAGGTGGTCTGGGTTTGGGCGTGTGTCAGTCATTGGCATTTATTTTCACGGCGACCATCAGCGTGATCAAGCCGATGACCCAAGGATACCCACACTGCCGCCTTTGCGCTTCAATGAGCAAGCGTCTGGTCGAGTTCCAGGTTGAGCTCGAGCACGTTCACCCGGGCTTCACCCAACAGGCCAAACAGGCGACCTTCGCTGTGACGGGTGATCGCGGCATGAACGGCCTCGTTTGAAAGCCCGCGAACACGCGCCACGCGGGCGGCCTGGTATTGCGCAGCGGCGATGCTGATGTGTGGATCCAGGCCACTGGCCGACGTGGAGACCAGATCAATCGGGACGGGCAATGCGTTGCCTGGGTCAGCAGCCTTCAAGGCATCGATCCGGCCTTTGACGGCCTCCACCAAGGCGGGATTCAAGGGGCCCTGGTTCGAGCCGCCTGAGCCGCTGGCGTTGTACGGCATCGGGCCCGTGGCCGAAGGACGCCCCCAAAAATATTTGGGTTCAATGAAGTTCTGGCCAATCAGCGATGAGCCGATCACCTTGCCCTGCTTCACGATCAGACTGCCTTCTGCCTGGTGCGGGAAAGCCGCCTTGGCGACGCCGGTCACCGCCAGCGGATAGACGACGCCGGTGACCACGGTCAGCAAGACGAACAGGCTCACGGCGGGGCGAATCATGGTGTTCATGGTGTTCATGGTGTGCTCCAAATCAAACCAAACCGGTGGCAGTGATGATCAGGTCGATCACCTTGATGCCGATGAAGGGCACGATCACCCCACCAAGGCCATAAATCAGCAAATTTCGGCGCAGCAACACGGCCGCACCCAAGGCCTTGTAGGGCACGCCATTGAGCGCCAGCGGGATCAGGAAAATGATGATCAGCGCGTTGAAAATCACGGCCGACAGGATGGCCGACGACGGACTGCCCAACTGCATCACATTGAGCGCACTCAGCTGCGGATAGGTGGTGACGAAAGCCGCTGGGATGATGGCGAAGTATTTAGCGATGTCGTTGGCAATGCTGAACGTGGTGAGCGAGCCGCGTGTCATCAGCATCTGCTTGCCGGTCTCCACCACCTCGATCAGCTTGGTAGGGTTGCTGTCCAAGTCCACCATGTTGCCCGCCTCTTTGGCGGCTTGCGTGCCCGAGTTCATCGCCACGGCCACGTCGGCCTGGGCCAAGGCGGGCGCATCGTTGGTGCCGTCTCCCGTCATGGCCACCAATTTGCCGCCTGCCTGGTATTCGCGGATCAAGGCCAGCTTTTGCTCAGGCGTGGCTTCAGCCAGGAAGTCGTCCACGCCAGCCTCAGCAGCAATGGCGGCCGCCGTCAGCCGGTTGTCGCCCGTGACCATCACCGTCTTGATGCCCATGCGGCGCAGTTCAGCGAATCGCTCCTTGATGCCGCCCTTGACGATGTCCTTGAGCTCAATGACGCCCAGGACCTTCAGCCCATCTGAGACCACCAAGGGCGTGCTGCCCCGACGAGCGACTTCGTCGATGGTCGCGTTCAGCGGCGCTGGGAAGGTGCCGCCCAGGGCCTCGACATGCTTGCGAATGGAACCGGCCGCGCCTTTGCGCACTTGCCGGATCTTCGGCGCCAAGTGCTCACCGAATGGCAGATCGACACCGCTCATGCGTGTTTGCGCGGAGAAGTGAACAAAGGTGGCATTCAGCGACTGGATATCACGTTCGCGCAGATTAAATTTCTGTTTGGCCAGCACCACGATGCTGCGGCCTTCGGGCGTTTCGTCGGCCAGGGAGGCCAGTTGCGCAGCGTCGGCCAGTTCGCTGTCTTTCACCCCAGGTGCAGGCAGGAAGGCCGAGGCGTGGCGGTTGCCCAAGGTGATGGTGCCGGTCTTGTCCAGCAGCAGCACATCAACGTCGCCCGCAGCTTCCACTGCACGCCCGGAGGTGGCGATCACATTGGCCTGCATCATGCGGCTCATGCCTGCCACGCCGATGGCCGACAGCAAGCCTGCGATGGTGGTCGGGATGAGGCAAACCAACAAGGCGATCAACACGGTGATGGAGATCGGCGAACCGCCCGCCGCCACCTGAACGCTGAACAGCGAGTAAGGCAGGAGCGTGGCGGTCACGGCCAGGAAGACAATCGTCAGCGCCACCAGCAAGATCGTCAGGGCGATTTCGTTGGGGGTTTTTTGGCGCTTGGCGCTTTCCACCATCGCGATCATGCGGTCCACGAAGGTCTCGCCGGGATTGGCGGTGATCCGAACGACGATCCAGTCCGACAGCACACGCGTGCCCCCCGTGACCGCCGAGAAGTCGCCGCCGGACTCGCGGATGACGGGGGCGGACTCGCCGGTGATGGCGCTCTCGTCCACAGAGGCCACGCCTTCGATCACTTCACCATCGGCAGGGATCACATCGTTGGCAAGCACCATCACGGTGTCGCCCTTGCGAAGATCTTGCGATTCGATCGGATGCCATTTGTGGCCTTGGCGGGGATCCTCCAATTTCTTGGCCCAGGTCTCCTTCTTGAGGCGGCGCAACGACGCGGCTTGCGCCTTGCTTCGTCCCTCGGCCAAGGCCTCGGCGAAGTTGGCGAACAGCACGGTGAACCAAAGCCACAGTGCCACTGTCAGGATGAAGCCCGCTGGCGCCTCGCCCTGGCCCCCAAGGGCCTGGACAAAGAGCACCGAGGTAATGATGCTGCCGACGTAGACGACGAACATCACGGGGTTGCGCCACTGGACACGGGGGTCCAGCTTCTTGAAGGCGTCGGCGACCGCTGGCTTGATCAGCGCAGGGTCAAAGAGGTTGAATGTCTTGCGAGTCATGGGTCACTCACTTCCAGAGCACGAGGTGCTCAATCACAGGGCCCAGGGCCAGGGCGGGAACGTAGTTCAACAGGCCGACCAGCAACACCGTGCCAAGCAGCAGCACGACGAAGAGCGGGCCATGTGTGGGCATCGTGCCGCTGGTGGCTGCGATGCGTTTTTTGGCGGCCAGCGAACCGGCGATGGCCAGGACGGGCACGATCACCCCGAAGCGACCGAACCACATCGCCACCGCCAAGAGCACGTTGTAGAACGGCGTGTTGGCAGACAGCCCCGCGAATGCGCTGCCGTTGTTGTTGGCCGCCGAGGTCAGCGCGTACAGGATTTCCGAGAACCCATGGGCGCCCGGGTTGGCGATGCCTGCCCGACCGGCCTCACTCATCACGGCCACGGCCGTGCCCAGCAAGACCAGCAATGGCGTCACGAGGATGGCGATGGAACTCATCTTCATCTCGTAGGCTTCGATTTTCTTGCCCAGGTATTCAGGGGTTCGCCCAATCATCAGGCCGGCAATGAAGACGGCCAGGATGGCGAAGATCAGCATGCCGTAGAGGCCTGTGCCCACGCCGCCGAAGACCACTTCGCCCAGCTGCATGTTCACCAAAGGCACCATCCCGCCCAGCGGCGTGAATGAGTCGTGCATGGCATTGACCGCGCCGCAAGAGGCATCGGTCGTGACGGTGGCTAACAGGGCCGAGTCCGCGATGCCAAAGCGTGTTTCCTTGCCCTCCATGTTGCCACCCGATTGGGTCAAGCTGACACTTTGGTCAACGCCCAAGGCTGCGATGCGCGGATTGCCTTGCTGCTCAAAGCTCATGGCCCCAATGGCGCCCGCCACGAACAACAGTGACATGGAGACCAAAACAGCCCAACCCTGACGCCGGTCCTGAACCATGCGGCCAAAGGTGAAGCACAGGGCCGCCGGGATCAAGAAGATGGACAACATCTGGACGAAGTTCGTCAAGGCAGTCGGGTTCTCAAAAGGATGGGCCGAGTTGGCGTTGAAGAAGCCGCCGCCGTTGGTGCCCAGCAGCTTGATGGCCTCTTGCGAAGCCACCGGCCCCATGGCGAGCGTTTGCTTGTCGGTGCGCTGGTCCTGCATCACCGGTGCGCCCTGGGCATCCTTCAATGGTCGGCCGTCAGGCCCGGCCGCAGGCGTCTGAAATTTGACGACTTCCAGGGTCTGCACATTCTTGTACGCATCGAAGTTTTGCACCACGCCTTGCTGCACCAGGAACACGCCGTACAAGAATGACATGGGGACCAGAACCCAAAGCGTGACACGGGTCAGATCAACCCAGGCGTTGCCGATGCTTTTGGAGGAGTGGCGTGCAAACCCGCGAATGAGCGCGATGACGACCGCGATGCCGGTCGCCGCGGACAGGAAGTTCTGCACCGCCAGCCCCAACATCTGAGTCAGGTAGCTCATCGTTTGCTCACCGCTGTAGCTCTGCCAGTTGGTGTTGGCCACGAAGCTCACCGCCGTGTTGAACGACGAATCGGGCGACACATTCGCCATGGCTTGTGGGTTCAACGGCAGCCACAGTTGCAGGCGCTGCAAGGCGTAGACCGCGACCACGCCAATCACGTTGAACAGCAAGATGGCGAGCGCGTACTGCAACCAGCCCATCTCGGTGTCGCCCTTGATGCCGCACAGGCGAAACAGGCCCCGCTCAATACGGCCAAGGAAGCCCACTTTGCCTTCCATCACATTGGCGATGTAGCGCCCTGTGGGCGGCGCCAACAGCAGAAGCGAAATGCTGAATGCGGCCAAAAGTAGCCAGGCATGCGTGTTCATGAAAACTTCTCCGGTTGCAGCAAGGCGGCCACCAGGTAGACCAGCAGGCCGACCGATGCCAGGCTGCCCATGACGTAGAGCCAGGTCATTGGGCAGGCCCTCCAAGCTTGGCGCAGCCCACAGCCATGCCGGCCATCAATAGCCAGAACGCGGCGGTGAGCGTGATGTAAACGATGTCCATGAAAGCGCTCCTTGATGAGATGAACCAATCGTAAAAACAAACGTGTCAAGACAACGGTAAGTTTTCTGGTGCCGGCATCAAGATTGCGTTAAGACGCGTTCGATGGAGCTCTGCCCCCGGGTGTCAACGTGCCAAGTTCTGTGCGTGATTTGCTGGGATAAACTCCATAACTCCATGAAAATCAACGATTTGGGAGCTGTTTTGCAGTTCCGGTTAAGAACATTGCATGAGCGCCGATAACGTGTCGAATGAAGCAGCTGTCGCCGGAGGTGACGAAATGGACTACCCGGGCAATCTTTTCGTGGTGTCGGCCCCCAGTGGGACCGGCAAATCCAGCCTGGTCAAGGCCTTGCTGGAGTTGGATTCGCGCCTGCTGGTGTCGATCTCGCACACCACCCGGCCACCGCGCGGCCAGGAACAGCATGGTCGCGAATACCTTTTCATCGAGGACCCCGAGTTCCGCGGCATGATTTCGCATGGCGATTTCTTCGAGTGGGCCGAGGTTCACGGCAACCTGTACGGCACCTCGCGCCACGCGATCGAAGAGCGCATCAAGGGCGGCGAGGACGTCGTGCTTGAGATCGATTGGCAGGGCGCCTTGCAGATCAAGAAGATTTTTCCCAACGCCGTGCTGATTTTCATCCTGCCGCCCAGCTACGAAGAACTGCTGCAGCGCCTGCACCGCCGTGGCGAAGACACCTCGGACGTGATCGAAATCCGCATGAGCAACGCCAAGGTAGAGGTTGAACAGGCCCAATTCTTTGATTACGTGGTGGTCAACAGCCTGTTTGAAACGGCTTTGTTCGATTTAAAAACCATTGTTCACGCGCAGCGGTTAAAATACGCGGCCCAGCGTCGCAACAAGTCTGTTGTGTTTCGCGCGCTTAACTTGGTTTGATCCTGCTCAGACCCACTTTCAGAGGTTCCACCATGGCCCGCATCACCGTTGAAGACTGCCTGACCAAGATCCCCAACCGCTTCCAGTTGGTGCTGGCCGCGACCTACCGTGCGCGCATGCTGAGCCAGGGCCACACGCCCAAGATCGAATCGCGCAACAAGCCTGGCGTGACCGCCCTGCGCGAAATTGCCGCTGGCCAAGTCGGCATCGAAATGCTGCGCAAGGTTCCGACCTGATTGAATTCGCCCGCTGGCGCCTGCCAGCCGCGTGTCAACGGCCCCCTCTGGTGGGCCGTTTCTATTTCAGTGATTGACATCCTTGGTGTCTGGCCCGCCTGTTCCGCGCTAAAGTAGTTCGCATGACCCAGGCCACTTCCGACGCTGCCGCAGCCTCTTTCGCGGCACTGACTCACAAGCTCGACTATCTGGACGAGGCGGACGCCCGCCGCGTGCGCGATGCCTACCGCTTCGCTGACGAAGCCCACCTGGGGCAGTTCCGCGCCAGCGGCGAGCCCTACATCACCCACCCAATCGCCGTGGCCGGCCTGTGCGCCGACTGGAAGCTCGATGCGCAGGCCATCATGGCCGCGCTGATGCACGACGCGATGGAAGACTGCGGCGTCACCAAGATCGAGTTGATCGAGCGTTTTGGCGCCCCCACGGCCGAGTTGGTCGATGGCCTGACCAAGCTCGACAAGTTGCAGTTCTCGACCAAGGAAGAGTCGCAGGCCGAGTCCTTCCGCAAGATGCTGCTGGCCATGGCGCGCGATGTGCGCGTCATCCTGATCAAGCTGGCCGACCGCCTGCACAACATGCGCACGATGGCCGCGATGGTGGTGCACAAGCGCACCCGCATCGCCAAGGAAACGCTCGACATCTATGTGCCGATTGCGCACCGGCTGGGCCTGAACCAGACCTACCGCGAGTTGCAGGAGTTGTCCTTCCAGTACATCAACCCCTGGCGATATTCGATCCTGGCCAAGGCGGTGAAAAAAACGCGTGGCAACCGGCGTGATCTGGTCGATCGCATCCAGCGCGAAGTAGAGCTGGCCTTTGGCGGTGCCGACATGGTGGTCGAGGTCTATGGCCGCGAGAAAACCATCTTTTCGATTTACCACAAGATGATCGAGAAGAACCTGACCTTCGCGCAGGTCAGCGACATCTTCGGCTTTCGGATCGTCACGCGTGAGCTGCTGGACTGTTACCGCGCCCTGGGCGTGCTGCACCAGTTGTACAAGCCGCTGCCGGGCCGTTTCAAAGACTACATCGCCATCCCCAAGGCCAATGGCTACCAGTCGCTGCACACGACCTTGGTGAACCCGGTGGGCACGGCGGTGGAGTTCCAGCTGCGCTCACAGGCCATGCACTCCGTGGCTGAAAAAGGCATTGCCGCGCACTGGATGTACAAAACGCAAGAGGGCGCTGGCGCTGAGGCGTCGCCTCAACAGGCGGCGGTGTGGCTGCAGTCGCTGATCGACATCCAGCATGAAACGCGCGATTCGGCCGAGTTCCTGGAGCACCTGAAGATCGACTTGTTCCCCGAGTCGGTCTACGTGTTCACGCCAAAATCGCGCATCCTGGCGCTGCCACGCGGGGCCACCTCGGTGGACTTTGCCTATGCCATCCACAGCGATGTGGGCGACCATTGCGTGGCGGTCAAGATCAATGGCGAGGCCGCGGCCTTGCGCACCGAGCTGCGCAGTGGTGATGTGGTTGAGATCATCACGGCGCCAAGCGCGCGGCCCAACCCGGGCTGGCTGAACTTCGTGAGCACGGGCCGCGCCCGCTCCAAGATCCGCCATTACCTGAAGAACATGGAGACGGAAGAGTCGCTGGAGCTGGGCGAGAAGCTGCTGACGCAAGCGCTGCGCGCCGAAGGCCTGGCCATGCCGCCGGGCGACGAGACCAGCGAGGGCACCAGCGGTGTCACGTGGCAGGCCTTGATCCGTTGGGGTGGCAACCGCAGCAAGGATGACCTGTGCGTGGACATCGGCCTGGGCCGCAAGATCAGCAACATGGTGGCCAAGCGCCTGGCACACCTCATGGCCGAGTCGGGCGAGCGGCCCGATGCCCTGACCTTGACCTTGGGGCGCTTTGCCGATTCCGAATCGCCTTCGCATGGTGGCGTGGTGATCGATGGCAGTGAAGGCGCCACGATGCAATTGGCGCCGTGCTGCAAGCCCATTCCGGGTGACCCGATCGCCGGCTACCTGGGCCGGGGCGAAGGCCTGGTGGTGCACACGCAGATGTGCGGTGTGGGGCGGCGTTTGTTCGATCGTGACAGCGAGCGCTGGATCGATGTGAGTTGGGCCGACGAGCCCACGCGGCCTTTTGAGACCGCGATTGAAGTGCTGGTGGCCAATGGCAAGGGCGTGCTGGCGCAGGTGGCCCAGTCCATCAGCAGCGCCGAGACCGACATCACCCACATCGAGATGGGCGATGAGCGGCTGGGCGAGACGGCTGAGTTGAAGCTGGCGCTGGCCGTGCGCGATGTGGACCACCTCAACGATGTGCTGCGCGTGCTCAAGCGCTGCCCGGTCGTGCTCAAGGCCGGTCGCATCACTCCTGGGGCGTAGGGGCGGGGTAGCTGACAGACAGCACCTCGACTTGTTCCAGCCCACCTGGCGTCATCAACTGGATCTCGTCGCCCACCCGTGACTTGAGCAGGGCGCGCGCAATGGGCGAGACCCAGCTGACTTCGCCTTGCAGGTTGTCGACTTCGTCGATGCCTTTGATGGTGATGGTGCGCTGCACATCGTCTTGATTCACATAGGTGACGGTGGCGCCGAAGAATACCTGGTCGTGGCCATGGTGCACCGACGGATCGGCCACTTCGGCGATGTCCAGGCGTTTGGTGAGAAAGCGGATGCGGCGGTCGATTTCGCGCAGGCGCTTTTTGCCATAGATGTAGTCGCCGTTTTCGGAGCGGTCGCCATTGGAGGCGGCCCAGTGGACGATCTCGACGATCTTGGGGCGCTCCACGTCAATCAGCGCGAACAACTCGTCGCGCAGGCACTGGTAGCCCTGCGGCGTCAAGTAGTTTTTGGTGCCGGGAGGGATGGGCGACGGGGCGAGCTCGTCCTCGTCGTCGTCACGGTCGGTTTCCTTGGTGAAGGCCTTGTTCATGGGGGCTGATTGTGCCCAATGCTTCACGCGGGGCCGTTGTTTGCCGGGTGAAGGGCCTACCGCGACTGGGTGGATCTTGCAAAAATGAAACCATGTCGCAAGTCATCCACCTGGGCCCTGGAGCCCGCATGCTCACCACCCGCGAGGTGGCCGTCCGTTTGGGCGTATCGCTGCGCACGGTCCAATTGTGGGTTGAGGCCAATATCCTGCCGGCGGCGCGCACGCCCGGCGGGCATCGGCGCATCCCTTACAACGCAGTCGAGGCCTTGGCCTTGAGCACCGGCTTGGGCGGGGATCCTTTGGCGGATCAGGCGCGTCGGCGGGGCAATCCGGCGGCGGTCTTGCCGGCTGTCGGCGCGCTGGACAAGGTCCGCCGGGAGGCGCCGCACCATGATGTCCTGCTGGTGGCCGACGACCCCGCATGGCAGGCGCAATGCGCGTCGGCCCTGGAGGTTTTTGGCTCGGCGGTGAGCTTGCGCTATGCCGAGACCGGTTACCTGGCGTTGCTGCAGATGGGCCAGCGGTCGCCGGATCTGTTGATCACCCACCTTGAGCTGCCCGGCATGGACGGCTTTGCCATGCTGCGCACTTTGGAGCGTTGTGAGACGGTCACTGGCATCGCGGTGCTGGCCTTGACATCCCTGACGGCGGACGCGATTGCCGCGCGAGGTGGTTTGCCAGATTGGGTGGAGCTGTTCTCGTGGCCCGTGTCGCCCGAGGCCTTGGCGGTGAGGGTGGGGCGCTGGATGCTCACCCAAAAACCCCTGGCCGGCGTCCATCCCGAGGTTTGACGCCCGCCCCCCGAAGCAAGGGGACGAGGTGCGCATCCGCAGGAAAGCACCTGCGTCGGGCGCGCCTGAATGGCCTCAAGATGCGCATGTTTTCCGTTGAATGGAATGTGGGCAGTGCAATGAGGTTGGTGTCATGAGTGTGGGTGCTTCATCAAAGGTGTCGGGCAGCAAGTTGGTGCGCCGGATCCTGGTGGTGGTGTACCTGGGATTGTTCGCGGCCGTGGCCCTGGTGTGGCGCAGCCCGTCCATGAGCCATTGGCTGGACCCGGCCGTGCTCAGCCAGCTGGGCCGCGACCTGTTGGCCTCGCCCCTGGGGCCGCTGGCGGTGCTGGGCGGCTACGTGCTGGCGGTGGTGTTGGCCATGCCCATCTTGCTGATGATTTCGGTGGGCACGCTGGTGTTCGGGCCTTGGTTGGGCATGGTGTATTCGTTGGTGGGCATGCTGAGTGGCGCGGCCATCACGTATGGCGTGGGGCGCTTGAGCGGGGCCTATCTGCTAGACCGTTTTGGCGACCCTCAGGTGCAAGATCTTGCGCGGCGCCTGAAAGATCGCAGCTTGCTGGCCATCATTTTTTTGCGCGCTTTTCCGGTGGCGCCTTTCCTGGTCATCAACGTGACGGCGGGCGCGCTGCGGGTGCGCTTTCGCGACTATGTGCTGGGCACGGTGCTGGGCGTGCTGCCTGGCACGATCATGCTGTCCTTGTTCATGGACCGGCTGGTGGCGGCCTGGCGCAATCCTGGTGTGGGCACCTACGTGGGCCTGGCACTGTTCCTGGTGGCGCTGGTGACGGCAGCCAGGGCCTTGCGCAAGCGCCTGATGATGGCGTTGGCCGCAGAGCCAAAGGCAGTGTGAGTCGATGCCAGGCCAGGGCTGCTACAGGGTCTGCAGCGCTGGCTGAGATTCGATGGGCGTGTTGTCGAACACGACTTCCACGCGGATCAGTGATTTGACCTGCTGGCCCTGCACTTCGCCGGGCCGAAAATGCGCTTGCAAGAAGGAGTCCCTGGCGGCGTCTTCCAGGGCTTTGGGCAGGGATGGGCCGTCGATGCGCACCCGGCGAACCACACCGTTTTCATCGATGAACAAGGCCAGGATGGTGGTGTAGCGTCCGGGTTCCTTGATCTGCTCGGGAAAGGGCACGATCACGGGCGTGCTGGACCGGGGCGGCGTGCTCAACAAGGGGCGGGGCAGGTAGTCGTCGCCTTGGTCGTCCACGGTGCTTGGCAACGCGCCTTCAGCGCTGACGACGGTCGGTTCATCGGCAGCAGGGGCCGTCGGCTCGAGGGTGTCCGTTGGCGGCTCAGGCGCTTCAACAATGGCTTGGGCCGCAGGAGCGGGGGGCTCCGCGTTGGGGATGGTGGGCGGCGCCACGGCTGGTGCTGCCGTGCGTGGGCTCAGGCGAGCCTGCATCGTGATGCCACCTGCGCTCTTTGGGTTTGGGTGGACGGGTTGAGCCGGTGATGAGGACACCATCAAGGCCAGCGCTGCGGCGTGCATCACCACCACGTGGGCGGCGATGACACACACTGATTGGCGCGTCTTGTTCTTCATTAGTTCATCAGTTCAGCAGTTCGCGCCAAGAGGTGCGGTTGGCGCCCGTCGCAGCACTGGTGCTGGTCGTCGGCGGGCTGCTGGTGGTGATCTTGGCGTTGCTGCCCGGGATGATCAACAAGGACTTGCCGTTGGTCAGCTCGATCCAGGTCAGGCCCACGCCCAGGAACTTGTCCAGGCTGGTGCCCGCCACGTTGCCGGTGGCGCTGGACGGTGCTGAGCCATTGCTGATGTCAAAGGTGTAGTTCCAGCCCGAGCCGCCCGAGGGGCTGCACACACTGCTGCCCGGGATGGCGGAGATGGCGGCCAGGGTGGTGTACTGCAACTGCATGTCCACCGACACCCGCTCGCCAGCGGTGGGCAAGTCCACGCGCCAGCCTTTCTGGGTGGCCCAGTTGACGGCGTTCTTGCTGGCAGTGCGCGTTCCGGTCGCCTCGGACGTCAGGGTTTGGGTCACCATGTCGGTGCGCTGGCGCACGTCGCCCAGGCCCGTGGCAGCCAGGCTGTCCTTGACCGCGTAGATGGACTGGGTGGTCTTGTCGACGATGTCGCCCAGGCCCAGGTAACGGCCGGTGGCCACCAGGATGACGGGGTAATCCACCGTGTTGTAGGTCACGATCGCGGTTTCGGGCCGGACGGTGATGGGTTGGGGCGTGGTGGCGTTGATCTGGAACGTGGCCAGCAACATGGCCTTGCCGTGGGGTTCGAGCAGGTTGTCAATGTCGAAGCGCCAGAGGTTGCCCAGCATGTCACCCCCGTAAAAACGGGTGGAGGTGTTGTCGGTGCTGGCGTCGATCCAGGCGTTCAGTTTGCCCAGGCCGCTGGGGTTGGTGCTGGTGCCCGCAGGCGTGGTGCCCGAGGTCAGGGTGGGGATGCCGTTGGGGATGTCGGTCACGGGTCGGCCGGTGTTGGCATTGAGGACGTAGAGTCGGCCGTTGCCATCGCCCGTGGTGTTGTTGTAGCCCGAGGTCAGCACGACCACCCAGGTGCCATCGCCCCGCTTGGTGATGATCGGTGTGCCATAGGTCAGGCCCATGTTGGCATTGGTGAATTCCCACAGGATCTTGGGATCGAGGGGGTTGGTGACGTCCAGGGCGTAGTAGGACTTGCCGCCCGCGTTCAGGCCGCCGACCAGGATGGTTTTCCAGGTGGTGCCGACGCGGATGTCGCCAACGGTGGGGGTGCCATCCACGAAGAAGTGGTGGCGCTCGGCGTAGTTGGTGTCGGCCAACCGGTACAGCTCAGGCATCACGGCGCTGGGGATGAAGCTCCACAGCTCGGTGCCGGCCAGAACACCTCCGGTGCCTGTGGTGGTGCTGGCGGCAAAGGCATGCAGCATGCCGTCGTTGGCGGCCGAGAACACCACAGGGCGGCGGCTGGCGTTCGTGGTCACGAACTCGGAGTAGCCGGTGTCCACGTAGTGGAAGGGGGGCTTGCTCATGTACACGGGCGATGCGTTGATCACGTCACCCAGCATGGACTCGCGGGGGCGGTAGACCACGGCGGTCTTGGCCTCGGTTCCCACCGTGTAGCTGTAGCTGCCCATGCTGCTGTCACCCCGCAGGAAGTTGACCAGGTTGGTCCCCAGGTTGGCCTGGGTCGTGGGGGCTGCTTCCAGGTTGTTGCACTGGGTGGGGGTCAGCGTTTTGCCACAGTAGTTGCTGAAGAGGCCACCCAATCCATCGGCGCTGAGGTTGGTGTAGTTGAAGTCACGGCGGGTGGGCGTGGCGGCACCAGGTTGCGCGTAATAGATGTTCCGGTTGGCGGGGGTGAGCTTGGCGATCTCTTTCTTGGCGTTCCAGATTTCAACCGAGGTGTTGATCTCGCCGGTATCGCCGTTCAGGGAATAGGCCACCAGTTCGCCGGTCCAGGCCACGGTGGTGTACTTGGCGACAAACACTTGATTGTCCGTGCCCTTGACCGGCTTGAGTGAGCTGGTGGCGGCGGAAGAAGAGGCGCCATCAGTCCGCTCGACGTTGGACAGGGCGGCGCCAATCGCTTCGCTCACGGCGCTGGGGTTGGAGGCCGACCAGTACTGGCCACGGCCATTGACGGCGGCATGCCACAAATCATCCACGTGGGTGACTTCGCTCGAGCTACTTTCAGAGACGGGCCATTTGAGCGTGCCATCGGTCCTGGAGAGCTCGTAGTAGCTGCCCGTCCTCAGGCTGGCATTGAGGTAGTCCTTGCGGTAAGGCAGGATGCCATTCACGCCCAGGCCGAGCGTGAAGGTGGTCATGTGCTGGGTCTGGGCGGTGTCCAGGCCGATGGGGGTCACCTCGTTGTTGCAGACGTCTGTGCCCAGGGCGCCGACACAGTTGCCCAAGGCACTGGAGCGCAGGTCGGTTTTATAGAAATATTCGGCCACGTCGGCCAGGCTGTTGATGGAGCCGCCAGAGGTGCTGGGGGTCTCGGTGGGCGTGCCGGCCACAGCCGTGTCTGCAATGTTGGACAGGCTGGCGCTGCCATTGCTCACGGAGGACACCGGCAAGCTCGGGATGTCGTAGGTGGCGCTTTTGCAGGTGCCCGTGACCGATTTCAATGTGGGGCCCACGGTGGCATCGCTCTTGGTCGTGGTGTCCGTGCCCGTGGTGGTGGTGCTGCCCCAGGCGGTCGTGGTGGTGGTCACCGCTCCGTCCACCCCGTTGATCCGCTTCTGGGTGGTGCTGTAGGTGCCGGTCAGGGTCTGATGGCTGGTGAGGGTCTGTACCAGCGTGCGGGTGGTCTGGGTCGCCGTGGTGGTGTATTGGCGCTTGGAGCCACCGCAGGTTGCGAAGGTGCTCACCGGTGTGGTTCCACTGATGGTGACCGTGGTCTTGTCGTAGGCCGAGTCCTGTGTCCTGCTGATGGTGTAAGGCTTGACGGTGGTCAGGACGATGTCCGTGCCGTCCCAGTAGGGCTTGACCTCCGTGCCGTCTTGCTGATTAACCGTGGCGCCATCCAGTCCAAGGGCACCGTAGGTTGTGGTCTCATCGCCCGTATTCCAATAGCCGTCCGTGGACAGGATGGTGTAGTTGCGCTGGCAGGCGTATTCCATCGGGTCAGTCGTTTGGCCCGGTGCCTTGTTGGCAAAGTAACGGCCCACTTTGGACAGGGCGCCGCGCAAGGGAGTCGAGTTGCCCGGGTCGGCTCTGTAGAGGTTGGAGTAGAAGGCGATCTTCTGGTCGCCTTCAAAGGGCGAGGTCGCCTGAAACTTGGTGCTCGGTGCCGCGCTGGTGGAGCTGATGGTGGTGAAGCCCACGCGGTACTTGCCATCGATGGGGCTGAAGGCGAGACCAGCGGCCGAGCGCATCATCAGAACGCGCTTGCGGTAGTAGGCATACCAGTCGGCGTAGCGTTGCGCATCGGTCGATGTGCTGGTGACGGTGACCTTCGTGAAGGCGGTGGAAGCGTTGGGCCGCAGCAGGCATTCGTTGGCAAACCCGCCATCATTGACCTTGTCGAGGCCTGCGGTCGTGTATTTCCAGCCCATGGCGGGCTTGCTGCCGGTGTAGCGGTAGTAGGTGCTGCCTTCAAGGTCGGCGGTGTTGGTTTGCAGGCCGACCTTCCAGGTGGCGGTGGGACTGCCGCCCCCAGCCATGCTGATCACGTTGACCACCAGGGTGGGGTTGTTCCAAGTGGTGACGGTGCCCACCATCCACTGCGTGTCGTTGGCGGTGTTGACGATGCCGACACGGTTGCCGGCTGTAAAGCTGGTCGAGGTGCCACTGATCACGGTGAAGGTTCGGGCGCCTGTGCCAATGGATACCGGGGTGCTCAGATTTTTGGAGTAGTTCACCGAGACCTGGAACCCGTCGGTGGGTGCCGCGCTGAACGTGGCCGGTGGGTAGGCCGTGCCATCCGAGTTGAGTGGCCGGTTGGCGCTGTAGTCAAAGTTGGGGTTGTAGGCGATGCCGTTGCACTGAGTGGACTTGAATCCATAGGCGGTGGTGTCGCTCATGTCATCGGGCATGAAGTCCGAGGACATGCTGCCAGAATCATCCAGGATGAACATCACATTGGGTTTGGCGCTGATGTCTGAGGTGGTGGCCAGCGGTGTGTTCGAGATGTCGGTGGGTGCCGCGCGCACGCCAGGGTTGAGTGTGATCAGCCCGATCAGCATGGCCACCATGGCCCGGTTCATCGAGAAGAACATGCAGTGGGTGCGATGTTGGTGTTGCATGCTTGCTTCCTTCCGCGCCGTGAGGCAAGGGCACATCAGATGTGCACAATCGTTTCGACGAAGCTGGTCGTGTTACGTGGACCGATCACCCGCACCACGATTCGGTAATAGACGCCCGACACATTGGTGAAGCGTTCGTAGTCGGAGTAATCGAGCTTGCCGCGTTTGGCGGCCTGGCTGCTGCTTGACGTCAGGGGCCGGGCGCAGGAGGTGGTTGTGGCGTTGGGATCGCCGACGGCATCGCACAGCCGAAAGACCACGTAGCGGACCTTGTTCTGGTTGATGGTGAACTCACTGGCGGGCAGCACGGTGCAGTCGGCCTCGGCGGTGCCGGGCACATATTGGCAATGGTCGCCGTCCCAATCAATCAGCTTGCGCACGCCGGTCATTTGCTGGCCGGTGACGTCCAGGTTTTCGTAGGCCGTGGCGTAGTAGCCATCGGCATTGGCGTTGAGGCTGCCGGGGAGGGCATTGTTGAGGTTCGTGATGGCCTGCTTGGTGGCACGGTCGGCCACGGCGGTGGCATCCTGCTTGAAGCTCAGGTTGCCCATCACCACGGAGCTGGTGTCCACCGATCGGACCAGGGCCACCGTGGCCAGCGACAAGGCGGCCAAGGACAGCAGGGCGAACAGCAAGGAGACGCCGCGGTTTTTGGTGGATGAGTGCGTGGTCGGGTGCATGGCAAGTCGCTTCACGAGTTCCAGAGCATGTTGCGCAAAGGGATCACGGTGTCGTAGACCTTGTAGCGGTACTTGTTCCAGTCGGTGCCCAGGTGGGTCAATGAGAGGGACAGGCACTGGTGGTCGGTGTGGCACGTTGTGGCGCCGGTCACCGTCACGCCGGTGGTGCCCAGGTCCCATTCAAGGGTGCTGCTCGTCGCGTTGCCACCACCTTCGTTGTCTTTCTCGAACTGGCTGCTGCGGGCCACCAGGATCACTCGGATGGACAAGACCTGTTGCCATCCTGCCGAGGTGGACGGCGAGTTGTTGTCATACGTGTCGACGACTTTATCGGCGTTGGTGTCTTTGCCATACATGGCCCTGAGCATGACCACTTGCGGCTGTGCGTCCTCGGCCGTGGTCCACATGCCACCGGCGCGTGAGAGGGTGCTGGTTTGCAATGCCTGGGTGGCGGTGTCGACGGAGAAACGGCGCAATGACAGGGCGCCCACATCGAGCAGGTAGCTGCCGGCGGCGGGGTAGCCAGCGCTTGGCAACAGGTTGGCGGAAGCAGGCTGGTTCCAGTCGGCATCACTGGCTTCGGCATGTGGGATGTTGATGGTGGTCAGCAGGTTGGTGGCACCTTGCTTGACCTGGACCACGCTGCACCAGTCAGTGGCGCTGGGGGTGGGGGGCACGGCGATCAGCAGGTCATTTTCGACCACGCCCACGGCCGATTGCACCACGAAGTAACTGCCGTCGGTGGCATGGTTCTCGGTGATCTTGATGGGCACCGAGAACGAGCTCTTGGTGCTTTTGAGTACCGTGATGATGTTCGAGCCATTGGTGCCGTTGTCAATGACCACGGGGGTCAGCGTGAAGTTGGCGATGGGATTGGCATCGACCTTGTACTTGACCATGCAACCCAGCGCAGCCGGGTTGGCGCTGACACCATAGCCAGCCATCTGCACTTCGCGCTGGATGGCGTACAGGCCCAGTGCGCCGCTGATCTGCGCATCGGCGCCACTGGTGATCGTGCGCTTGCGGCCCTCTGACACGACCAGCACCTGCGCAATGGCCACGATGGTGAGCATGCCCAGCACCACGCCCACCATCAACTCGATGAGGGTGAAGCCCTGCTGGCGGCGATGAGGGTGGGGGGCGGCGCGCATGGGCATCTCAACTGATGGAGGTTTCAGACAGGTACTGGTGAGAAGCGCCATCGGGCAGCGACCAGGTGATCAGGATGGTGATGTCGCCCGCGATCACGCTCACGGTGGCCACGCCATTGGGCAGGGCCTGTGTGACCTTGGCCTTCCAAGCCTTGCAACGCGCATAGCCGTCGCAATTGCCGGTGGTGTAGTTGCTCAGATTGGCTTTGTCGGACCACATCAGCCCGGTCAACTCGGTGGCCAGGTAAGACGCGTCGGTGCGCACTTTGGCGGCACCTTGCGCTTGGTTCATGTTGGCTTGCAGGCCTACCAAGGCCAGCACGCCAACGCTGAACAGCAACACGCTCACGAGCACCTCGATCAGCATGAAGCCTCGGACAGCGCGAGCGCGGATCCTTGGGAATGTGGAGGGGTGCATGGTTCAGCTCGCTGGGCAGAGGCGGGGGTCGGTGGTGCTGGTCACGGCTTCATCGCAGACGAGGGTGCGGCCACCGCTTGAAATCATGACCCGGTAGCGCCGGTGGTCGGCGCCATCGGTGCCGTCGTTGACCAGGATCCGGCCAATCGGGCCGGCATTGGCCACTTGGCCAAAGGCATTGAAGGTGATGCTGGTGGCATCGGTGGTGGCATCGCGCTGCTTGGCCGAGACGGTCACGCCATCGCCGCCTTCGCCAACGGGCCTGGCCGCCACCGTTTGTGGTGCAGTGGTGTTGGAGGGGGCGACCGCGCACTTGTTGGTGGGGTCGGTCAGGCTGACCACCCATGAGCCGCCGGTGGCGCTGGTGGTGCAGTCGTCGCTCAGCACTTTGGGGTCGGTAGTTGTCACCATCCAGAAGGTGACGCTCTGATTGCGGCGCACCGCTTCCGCGCGGGCTTTTTGCAAGCCTTCCTGAATGGATTCGGCCGTGTTGCGGATGCGCGCATTGACCATCCAGGCGCCCATGCTGGGCATGGCCGAAGCCAGCAGGATGCCGAGCACGGCCAAAGTCACGGCCACCTCGACCATCGAGAAGCCGCGTTGGCGTTGCTTGGTTTGCTCAATGCTGCACGAAACCATTTTGAAACCCCTTGAACACACGAATGGGACCATTCACGTGAGCGATTCTAGGAAGGGGCCTTCTGGGACGTACGGGAATTATTGGCAGTAAAAAGAGCCAGTTCGACGAACGGTCGGTGGGCCTGACAGACGGTTTCTCAGCGGGGGCTGGACACCATTTTGAGCACGTCCCAGTAGGACGGTGAGGGCGGAACAACCCCCCTTTCACGCAGCACCAGGTGCAATGCCGGCAGTTTGAAATGGGGCACCGAGGCCATGAAGTGGTGCTCGATGTGGAAGTTGACGCGGATGGGCGCCACCGTCATGCGGGCCAGAAAACCGGCGCGCGTGCTGCGTGTGTTGCGCAGCATGTTGCCGCTGCGTTCGGTGCAGGCGTGCTCGGCCATGGAGCGCAGGCGCATGAAGGCGCCGAAGGTGGTCAGGTAGGCCACCCACCAGGCCGAGTACACCCACAAGTGCCCGCTCAGGGCCAACCCAGTGGCCAACAGCGCGTGCAGTCCAATGAAGCCGCTCATGCGCCGCACGCCTTCACGCGTGTAGTGGTGCCAGCGCCGGCCGTTGCGCGGCAGCTTGACAATCTCGGCGGCCACCGTCCACTTGAGCACGCCGATGTCCATCAGCACCTGGCCCACGATGCGACGCAGGCCGCTCAGCCCACTGAGGTCGCGCAGGAACTTGCGCTGCACCGACGACCGTGATGTCGGAAATGGCTCGATCAGGCTCAAGTCGGGATCGCCGCCCTGGTTGGTGCGCGCGTGGTGCTGTAGGTGGTGTTCGCGGTAGCGGGCCACATCGACCCAGATCCAGCGGCCCGCCAGCCAGTCCGCCGCGTGATTGTTGAGCCAGCGGGTCTTGAACAAAGTGCCGTGCGCGCCTTCGTGCAACAAGATGGCCAGCGCCAGTTGGCGCCCACCCAGCACGACCACGACCAGCACGTAAGTCAGGGGATGCGGGAAGCAGATCAGTGCGGCGAAGCACAAGGCGATCACGCCCCAGGTGAAGGCCAGGGCCGACCAGCCGGCCAGGTCGGAGCGGGCGGTGAACTGCGCGATTTCTTCGCGGCTGAGGACATCAGAGGGGCGCAGACGTGTTGGCTTGGTGGTGCTCACGGTCGTGGTGGGGTTTGGCTTGATCAGTGGGGCAATGACGCTGAGGCGGCCCTGCCGACGATGGGCGCCGGGGCATCGACCTGGGCATGGAATTGGCGCCAGATGCTGTGCCCCAGCTGGTCGAAGGCCTGCACCGCGTCCATGAAGCGCTGGCGGCTTTGGATGTCCACCAGCGGAGTTGGCAGCAGAGGGTCGAACACCACTTGCCGGATCGCCTTGCGGCCCAGCAGGTAGGACTCGCGAGCGGCGTCTTCAATGGGCAGCTGCTTGGCGCGCGCGGTCCATTGCGACAGTTGCGCCTGGATGTGGCTGTAGGCTTCGTTCAACTCGTGGCTGTGCCACAGCTGAGGGATGCGGGCTTCGCGCTCTTGATCAAATCCGGTGGCGATGAACACGCAGGCTTCGCGCTCCAGGCCCAGGGTGTGCAGCCGCTTGCGCACGGTGTCGATGCCGCCTTGCAGGTTGTCGGGGCGCACGAACAGGCCACGCTCCAGTTCGCGCAGGCCCACCATCTGGAGGGCGCGGTCGCGGTGGCGCAGGGCGACGCGGTCGCTGCGGCCCAAGGCCCCGCAGTGAACGGCGATGTGCCCACCTTGCCACGGCCTGACGCGCTGGCTGGCGCTGCGCCAGGTGGCCACGTCGGCCGCCAGTTCGTTGGCGTTGGCGCTGAGTTGGTAGATGCCACGGCCCACCGATTCGATCATGCCGTCGGCGGACAGGCGGGCCAATGCCACCCGAAGGTTGTTGGCGGGGATGCCGAACAGCGTGGCTGCGGCCAGCAGGTGCCGAACAGGCCGGTGATCGCTGCCAGCGGCCAGCAGCAGGTCGAGGATCAGGTTTTTGGCGGTGACGCTCATGAATATTACAAACAAACAATGATTATGACTTTGTTTGTAATGTATTCGGGGCAAAGGATGGCGTCAAGCGGGAGTGTTCAGGAGGTCCGTGGGCCGTT
This sequence comes from Aquabacterium sp., assembly GCF_014378415.1. Taxonomy (GTDB): domain Bacteria; phylum Pseudomonadota; class Gammaproteobacteria; order Burkholderiales; family Burkholderiaceae_C; genus Aquabacterium. The sequence goes on along the minus strand of NZ_JACMNS010000012.1, from coordinate 212 downwards.
GTTGGGGGCGTGCATGGGTTGGGGCTTTGTCCTGGCAGCGCGGTGCGGGGATGAGTCGGAGGCGGGCGGGGCTCCTATGGTGGCGGTCCACCGCTTTGCGGCGGACTGCGCTCGGTGCTCGGCCACGGCGGGCGGCTGCGGAACTCGCGCTGCGCGCTCAAACAGTCCTCGCCGACCCCTCGCTGTGCGAGGGGCAACCCGCCGTGGCCTGC
>NZ_JACMNS010000118.1 GCF_014378415.1 Aquabacterium sp. | reverse complement strand
TGGACACGGCCGCGCATTTGCGCGGAGGGCAACTCAGTTGGCTGAAGGATTTTTGAGTTTTGGGCGGTGCTGGCCCGGCCGCGCGACAATCCCCCCATGAGCCTGGGTGAATTTGACCTCATTGAACGTTTCTTCTGGCGCCCCGCCGGCCAGGGCCCACGCCGCGCCGTGGTGGGCAATGGCGACGACTGTGCCGTCATCGCACCTGCGCCCGGCATGCACCTGGCCATCTCCACCGACACCTTGGTAGAAGGCCGCCACTTCCTGTCCACCGTCGACCCAACGCGCCTGGGCCACAAAGCCCTGGCGGTCAACCTGTCGGACCTGGCCGCGTGCGGGGCCCAGCCCCTGGCCTTCACCCTGGCTCTGACCTTGCCTCACGCGAACGAGGCCTGGCTGGCCGGCTTCGCCCAAGGCTTGCTGGCCCTGGCCGATGTCCACGACTGCGAGCTGATTGGCGGAGACACCACGGCCGGCCCGCTGGCCATCGGCATCACCGTGATGGGCGAGGTGCCGGCGGGCCAGACCCTGCTGCGCAGCGGCGCCCGCGCGGGGGACGACTTGTGGATCAGCGGCTGGCCCGGCCTGGCCCGCCTGGCGCTGGAAGCCTTCCGTGACACCTTGCAGCCTGCGCTGCCGACCGATGATTTCGACACCGCGCGCCGCGCCATGGAATGCCCCGAGCCCCGCGTGGCCCTGGGCCTGGCGTTGCGCGGCGTGGCCAGCGCCGCCATCGACGTGTCCGATGGCCTGCTGGGTGATCTGGCCCACCTGCTGCGCCGCAGCCGGGTGGGTGCCGCCGTGGTGCTCGATGCCTTGCCGGTGCACCCCGTGCTGGGCCAGCGCCCTTTGGCCCAGCAGCATGATTGCCTGTTGGCCGGCGGCGATGATTACGAACTGGTCTTCACCGCACCGGCCACACACCGTGCGCGCATCCTGGCCCTGAGTGATTCGCTGGGCTTGCCCTTGACGCGCATCGGCGCCATCACCGCCACGCTCGGCCTGCAATTGCTGCAAGGCGAGCTGGACGCCTGGCCCGATGACGACACCCCGCCTCAGCCCGTGCCCAACCGCTGGACCTCGTTCGACCACTTCAAAAGCTAAGCATGCCCAGCCCCATTGATGCCGATCCTGTGCCTGAGGTGGTCGATGCCGCGCCGGCCTTGCCGCCACGCCGCCCCGACGTGGCCTTGCTGCTCAGCCACCCCGCGCATTTCATCGCCCTGGGCGCGGGCAGCGGCCTGAGCCCCAAGGCCCCGGGCACCGTGGGCACCTTGTGGGCCTGGGTGAGTTTCTGGGCCTTGCAGAACCTGTGGGGTGTGGGTCCGCAGGCCGATGTGATGTGGGCCTGGCTGATCGGCCTGGGCCTGCCCATCGGCTGGTGGGCTTGCACGCACACGGCGCGCAGCCTGCGCGTGGCCGACCCGGGTTCAATCGTGTGGGACGAGATCCTGGCCTTCTGGTTGGTGCTGTGGTTGCTCACGCCCACCGGCTTCATTGGCCAGTTGCTGGCCTTCGCCCTGTTCCGCTACTTTGACGCGGCCAAGCCCGGCCCCGTGGCTTGGGCCGATCAGTTGTTCAAGCGCCAGCCTGGTCAGGGCATCGGTTGGGCGCAAGGCTTCGGCATCCTGTTCGACGATTTTGTTGCGGCCTTGTGCACCTTGCTGGTCCTGGCCGCCATCATGCTCGTGTGGCCCAGCCTGCTGGCGCCTTGACCCGCATTGAAGAAGGACCAGAACATGGCTTCTGAACAAAACCTGACCAGCCTGGTGGCCGACCTGGCCGCGCAACTGCAAGCGCGGGGCTGGCAGATGGCCACCGCTGAATCCTGCACGGGCGGCTTGATCGCGGCCACCTGCACCGAAGTGTCAGGCTCCAGTGCTTGGTTCGAGCGCGGTTTTGTGACTTACAGCAACCAGGCCAAGACCGACTTGCTGGGCGTGGACGCGGCCTTGATCACGGCCCACGGTGCGGTCAGCGAGCCTGTGGCCCGCGCCATGGCCGAAGGCGCTTTGGCCCGATCACGCGCGCAGGTGGCGGTGGCCGTGACCGGTGTGGCCGGCCCCACAGGCGGGTCGGGCGGCAAGCCCGTGGGCACCGTGTGGCTGGCCTGGGCCACGCAAGGCCAGGCGACCCGGGCGCTGCGCTGCCAGTTCAATGGCGACCGGGCGGCAGTGCGCTGGGCCACGGTTGAGCAGGCTGTGCGGGGCCTGCTGTTGCCGTGAACAGCCGGGCATAAACAGCCTCAAGCTGGCGGCAGCGCAGTTCGCTGTTGAAAGGGGTTTGCCGCCCTCGCACGCCCTGCAGGTGCATGGACAGCTGCCGTCGCTGCGCCGGGTCCTGCGCCAGCCGCACGGCGACGTCAACGAAGTCAAGGGGGGTGGTAGCCACGCACGCGCCCAGCCCCACCTCATGCAGGATGGCGCCCCCGATTCGGCTGGCGGCGGTCTGCCCCAGGCAAGACACGGCAGGCACGCCCGCGTAGAGCGCATCCAGCAGCGTGGTGTGGCCGTTGTACGCGAAGGTGTCCAGGAACAGATCGGCGCAACGCAGGCGGGCCAGGTGCGATTGATCGTCCACGGTCGGGGCAAACAGCAGCCTGGCCGGGGCGATGCCTCGGCGCTCGGCCTCGGCCGCCAGAAAGCGGCTTTGTTCCGGGTGAACCACGTACAGCCAAAGCACCGCGTCGGGCAAGCGGCGCATCACTTCGCACCACGCGTTGAAAGTCTGTGGCTCGATTTTGTAGCTGTTGTTGAAGCCGCACAGCACCAGCTGATCTTCGGGCAGACCCAGGCTGGCGCGGGCCGGGGCTGCGGCCAGCTCGCGCGTGTCATCGTAGCCGTAGTGCCCGGTGGGCAGGGCCTCGACCGCTTCGTCATACCAGTGGGCCATCTCTGGCGTGACCGCGATCCCATCGCTGATGTGGACGTCGAACGCGTCGGGCGCCCCCACCGTGCCGCAGAACGCCAGGTAGTTAATCTGCACCGGGGCCGGGCGCCACAAGGCCACATCCAACACCGGCCCCCTTGCATGCCCACCCAGCCCGATCAACACATCCACCTGGTCGGCATGAATGCGCCGAGCCACGGCCTCGGGAGGCCATTGGCTGGCATCCACGACCTGATCGACCGCCGCATGGATGAGTTTGCGCCAAGGGCTGCCATCGTGAGGATTGAGCGCGTAGGCGATCACCTCGAATTGCGTCCGGTCGTGGTGCTTGAGGATGCTGTGGATCAACTGCGTGGTGGGGTGCCGCCCAAAGTTGTGGCTGAGGTAGCCCAGGCGCAATCGCTGATGGCCGACCCCGGCGGGTGCCGCGGTCCAAAGCGCTTGGGCCTGCTGGATGTGGCGCGCACGTTGGGTGCAGCCCCTGGCCAGGTGAAGCAGCTCTGCGGGGGTCAGCCCAAGGTGCAAGCCCTCCCAGGCCAAGCTGCGCGACAGGCCCAAGGTGGGGTCCTGCATGGCTTTTTGGGCGATGCGCTTGATGGCCCGAACCACCGTGCCGCGTTCTCGCCAATCGCAGGCACGCAGTCGCCTCAAGCCCAGATCCACGATGACCGTCAGCGCTTTGAGCTCATCATCGCCTTCTGGCGGGGCCCGGTCCCAGGGCGGAGACTCAGGCGCGGTGGGATCGTGCCGCAGTGCCTGATCGCTCCAATCCTGCCAGGGCGGTGTGGTGGACTGCTCACGCCAGGTCAAGAGCGCTGACAAGCGCAGACCTAGCGCGGCCTCGTCAGAGGCGCCAGCCTGAGCGGTTGGCGCCAGGCCTGTTGCGCGTTCGAAGCAACTCTGGGCATCGTCCCAGTCGCCGCACAGAAGGCATGCCTTGCCCCATAGGACCAGGTCTTGCGCGTTGGCTGGCAAGCCGGCTGCGTGGTTGGCTTGGTTGACCAGCACAGCATGGTGGCGCGCGGCTGGGCCATCCATTTGATCCAGCGCCAGCCTGGCCAATCCCTGGTGTGCTTTGAGGTGTTGGGAATCAATGGCCAGCAAACGCTGCCAGGTGGACTGGGCTTGCGCGGGCGCGCCCAGCCGTTGCTGGGCGACGCCCAGGTTGTACAGCAGGCGCACCGAGGAGGGACAAGCCGACACGGCGGCCTGCAGTGCGGCCTGCAGCATGGCGTCTGTGCCAAGCTGACTGACCTGCGCGCAATGGGCCAGCCAGTCAACCTCAAGCCTCCCCGGCGGCAAGGGTGCCGGGGAGATGCCGGGCATCAGGCCCAATCGAAGTCAACGGCTCCGGAGGATGTGCGAAGCCAGCTGTCGACGGCTTGTGCCACTTGTGGTGAGCCCGACGACGGTGGGGGTGCCGGTGCGGGCACCGGGCTGGCGACGGGCGCCACGTAGCGCTTGAAACAACCCAGTGTGCTCAGGCCCGTCTGGAAGCCGCCAAAGCCGCCAACGTTGCGCAGGCCCAGCTGGACGTACGGACCATTGATGCTGACCGGCAAGCCCCATTGGCCTTCGCCATAGCTGACACCGACCGTGCCGTAGGCGCAGCGATCACCCCCCAACGCCGACACCGCCAACATGGGCGAGAAGGTGTTGAGCTTGGAGCCAATGGCCAACTGCCAGCCATAGGTGCTGGACTTGACCTGGGCGCTCTGGAAGACCAGGCTAAGCACCGTGTCCTTGAACACGAAGCCATCGCTGTCAAAGGGGATGTTGAACATCAGGCCCGCCCGTTCTTGGCGCTCGAAAGGGGTGGTGTCGGCTTGCGCCAAGGAGGTCAGGCCCACATAGGTGGCGATCGCCATGGCGATGTGGTGGTGATTGGGGAAAAACTGCATGGGGACTCCTGCGCGGTGATTCGATTCAGATCGAATCGAATGTAGCGGTCGGCGTCACCATCACCTGCGCTCAAGCCCCCCGCAACTCTGGGGGTGGCAGACAGTTTTTCCTAGGGATTGACTTCACCCGGGCGAAATTTTTCGGCGTCCAAACAGGTATTCCAGCGCGATGTCGATGACGATGCCCCACAGGCTGTAAAGCACTGACCCCAGCAACGCATCCCAGAAGCTGCGCACATGGAAGCCATCCAGCAGGCCCGAGGCCATCTGGAAGGTGAAGGCGTTGATCACGAACAAAAACAGCCCCAGCGTTAGCACCGTCACTGGCAGCGTCAGCAAAATCAACAAGGGCCGCACAAACGCGTTCAACAGGCCCAGCACAGCGGCCGCGATCATGGCCGAGCCGAAGCTGTTGACCTGCACGCCGCGATCCCATTGGGCCAGCAGCATGAGCGCAGAAGACAGCAATAACCAGCGGATGAGCAGTTTCATGCGGTCGAGCTTATCCCAGCGCCGCGCATTCCGTCACTGCCCGACCACAGGCCCGGGGGATGACGGGTTTTGTTCCGGCCGGATTTATTCGATACTTGTCACACACGGCGGCGTGACGATCATGCCGCTGTGGTTTGTTGATCTTGTCCCAGGTCCATGCGCCAGAAGTTCGAGCATTTTCTTGACGAAGCCAATCCGGCCAGCCGTTGTCTGCTGGCGGTGTTTGCGTCCACGCCTTTTTACTTCACCTACTGGTTCATCAACCTGGCGGGCCTGTTGGATCCGGTGGCCCAGGTGGGCTTGCGGCAAGCCGTCGTCTGGACCTTGCAGGCGGCCCTGTCGATCAGCGCGGCCCTGTCCATCGGCTTCGTTGTGTGGCTGTGGCCTCGGCGCCGCGACCCGCGCCCCATGCCGGGGCTGAGCGTGGCGGTGACGGTGAACATTGGCCTGATCTACACCTTGATCGCCTTGTTCTCGGGCACGTTCACCACCGGGGCCAACATGACATTGTTGGGCGTGCTGGCCATCGGCCTGCTGCTGTTCGACCTGCGCACCATGTGGATCGCTTTTCTGGTGTGTTCTGGCTTGCTGGTGCTCTACGACGTGTTCGTGATGACGGGCCATGTGCCCTACGCCCCGGCCATCACTCGCCTGGCTTTCAAAGGCGTCGAGCCGCAGTGGTGGTGGGCCGTCTGGCGCAACGTTGTGTTTTACGTGGGCGTGACCGTGATCTCCACCATGCTGCTGGTGATGTTCGGGCGCCTGGACGCGGTGCACCGCAAGCTCAACAAGTTGTCGTACACGGATGCGCTGACCGGCCTGCCCAACCGGCGCTACTTCATGGACCGGCTGCACGCCGAGGTCGCGCGCCAGGGCCGCACCGCCCAGCCCTTGTCCCTGATGCTGATCGACGCCGACCACTTCAAAAGGGTCAACGATGCCCATGGCCACACCGTGGGCGACGAGGTGTTGACCGTGCTGGCCCGCCTGCTGGGCGAGAGCGTGCGCACCCCCACCGACGTGGCCGCGCGCCTGGGCGGCGAAGAGTTCGCCGTGCTCTTGCCCGACACCACGGTGGACGAGGCCGAGGCGGTTTGCTGGCGCATCCACAGCCGCCTGGCCGCGCACGCCTTCCAGGCCTCGGGCCAGACCTTCCACCTGACCGTGAGCGTTGGCGTGGCGCAGTGCCATGGGCAAAGCGCCGAGGTGGTGCTCAAGCAGGCCGACCGCAACCTCTACCGTGCCAAACAAGAGGGCCGCAACCGTTCCATCTACAGCGTGGACAGCGCCCTGGACCGCGAGGTGGGCGCATGACGGCGAAGGCGCTGATGCGCGGCATCGAGCTGCGCCTGCTGGACCGCAACGTGGCCAACCGCTGCATGGTGTTCGCCGTGCTGTCCCTGCCCATGTGCTGCATCTTGTGGGGGCTGCAGGCCTATGCTTTGGCGCACCCTGAGGCGGCTGCCTTTTACCGCCCCGGTGCCTTGCGCCTGGCCCAGCAAGGGCTGACCACCCTGATCCTGTGGCTGACCACGGTGGTGGTGTTGGCCTGGCAGTTGCGCCGCCATGGCCGCGATGCGCGCTGGCTGGCCCACTGGACGGTGACGCCCACCTTCGTCGTCTTCGTGCTGCTGGCCATCGGCCATGGCCTGAAAGACACGCCCATGGGCATGGTGCTGATCCAGGCGCTGGTGGTGGCCCGCGCCCTGTTCAGCCTGCGCACGATCAAGTTCACCTTGGCCCTGGCGGTGGTGATGCTGGTGGTCAGCGATTTATTGATCACGGCGGGGCAACTCGTTTATGCCCCGTTGCTGACCGCGCCGGTTTTCAATGGCGAAGACCTGACCTGGTGGTGGGCCGTGTGGTTGCGCATCATGTTCCAGGCGGCCGTCTTGCCGTTCACGGCCATGCTGTTCTTGGCCTTCAACACGCTGCGCCGCCAGCGCAAGGAGCTTGAAAGCCTGGTGCGCACCGACGTGCTGACAGGCCTGTTCAACCGCCGCGAATTCATGAACCAACTGGAAATTGAATCGCACAGGCACGCCCGCAGCGGCCGGCCTTTTTGCCTCATCGTTTGCGATCTGGACCACTTCAAAAAGGTGAACGACAGCTGGGGCCACCCGGTGGGTGATGTGGTGCTGGCCCAGCTGGGTCGCATCCTGCAATCCAGCACCCGCGACCAGATCGACACGGCCGCGCGCCTGGGCGGCGAAGAGTTCGTGCTGCTGCTGCCCGACACCGACCTGGAGGGCGCCCGCCGGGTGGCGTCAAAGATTGCCAGCAGCTTGCGCGACCATGTTTTCCAGGCGGATGGGGCCTCGTTCAGCGTGACCCAGAGCATCGGCATTGCCGAGGTGCATGGCGGCCAGGGCCAACAGGCCTTGCGCATCGCCGACCAAAACTTGTACACGGCCAAGCGCGCCGGCCGAGATCAGGCCGTGGCTTCGGTGGTGGGGGTTTTGTGAAAAAACCGGTGTCCTGACGCACAGGTCAGGACGGGATCCGGCCACATTCTCAGGTACAAACGACAGCGTTAATTGCATTGACTGCACACACCAACCACTCGTCAAACCAAGATTTCCGTTTGACCGGACACGGTATTTTGGGGGGCTTTGACCATTCCACCTCCATGGAACGCCTCTGCTTTAAAAGTACCGCAACTTGGGGTGAAAAGACCCGTTGATGCTGAGTGCGAAAATGCTTGTTTTCTTTAGAATGATTCCATTGTCTGGCCTGCCGTCTGGAAAGTCCTTAAAAAGCCTGAAGATCTTCTGAAACCACAGGGGTAGAGTTGTCACATTGCTATCGCTTTGACCACTTCGAGTTGCGTGCCCTGGAGCGCGTGCTGTACATCGGCGGACAGCCTGCCAATCTGGGGGCGCGGGCGATCGATTTGTTGCTGGTGCTGGTGGAGCGGTCTGGGCGCATGGTGTCCAAGAGCGACTTGCTCGACCTGGTCTGGCCAGGCCTGGTGGTCGAAGAAAACAACCTTCAGGTCCAAATTTCCGCCTTGCGAAAGGTGCTGGGGCAGCAGGCCATCTCGACCATCCCGGGCCGTGGCTACCGCTTTGCCCTGCCCATGGTGCGCGACGACGATTCCTTGCCCAGCCGCTTCACCCCGATGGCGTCGTCGGCCACGGATGCGCTCACCCAGTCACGCCCCGCCGAGAACGTGCTGTCGGTGCTGCCCAGTGTGGCGGGCCGCTTGTGGGGCCGCGACCCCGACCTGGCCGCGCTGCACCGCGAGGCACACCACCCCCTGATCACCATCGCCGGCCCAGGCGGCATCGGCAAGACGGCGTTTGCCCTGGCGGCGGCGCATGCCTGGTGCCGTGAGCACCGCGATGGCGCGGCGTGGGTGGAGTTGGCGGGCATCACCGACCCGGCCCTGGTGCCCACCGTGGTGGCGCAGGCGGTGGGCCTGCCCTCTGATGGTGCCGATCCCCTGAGCTCGTTGGTGGCGGCCTTGCGGCCATTGCAGTTGCTGCTGGTGATCGACAACGCCGAGCACTTGATCGACGCAGTGGCGCGCATGGTGCAAGCCATCACCGCCGCTGCGCCTGGTGTGCGCCTGGTGGTGACCAGCCAGCTGGCCCTGAAGCTGGACAACGAGCGCCTGTTCAGGCTGAACGCCTTGTCGGTGCCCGAGCCCGGCACCGCCCTTGACCAAGCCATGGCTCATGGGGCGATCGCTTTGTTCGCCGACCAGGCCCAGGCAGCCGATCGGCGCTTCGCCTTGACCGAGGCCAATGTTGAAGAAGTCATCGCCCTGTGCCACCGCCTGGACGGCATGGCACTGGCGATCAAGCTGGCCGCTGCGCGCCTGCCCTTGCTCGGATTGCAGGGCGTGGCCGCGCGCCTGGACGAGCGCTTCAAGTTGTTGCGCAGTCAGAACAGCCTGGCCCCGCCGCGCCGGCAAACGCTGATGGGCACCTTGGACTGGAGCCACGATTTGTTGTCGCCCGATGAGCAAACGGTGTTCCGCCGCTTGTGTGTTTTCGCCGGTGGCTTCAACCTGCAACTGGCCAGCGCCGTGGCCATGGACGACTCTCTGGACGAATGGGCCGTGATCGAGCTGCTGGGCGCCTTGGTCGACCGCTCGCTGGTGGCCGCCGATGGCGCCGACGTGCCCCGCTACCGCCTGCTCGAAAGCATGCGCGAATTTGCCAGCCTGAAGCTGGACACCTCGGGCGAGCACTGGCTGATGAAGCGCCGGCACGTGACCACCGTGGCCGCCCTGATGGAGCAGGCCTACGCTGCCTACTGGCGCACGCCCGACGCGGCCTGGCTGGGCACCTACGGTCCCGAGATCGACAACGTGCGCGCGGCGCTGGATTGGGTGATGGCCCACGAGCCTTCTTTGGCGGTGGACATGGTCGGCGCGTCCAGCCCCTTGTTTTTGCTGCTGGGCCTGGCACCCGAATGCCGTCGGCGCTGCCTGGCCGTCGAGTCGCAGGTGCTGGCCATGCCCACCTGCGCTCCGGTGGCCCGCTACTGGCTGGAGCGCAGCCGTTTGAACTGGGGCGTCTCCAACACCCTGATGCACGACTTTGCGCGCCGCGCCGCCGAGCAAAGCCGCGCCTTGCAGGACGAAGTGGGCCGTTACCTGGCCTTGCGCTGCATGGCGGGCAGTGGGGTGTTACCCCCGGCTCAGGCCAAGAATCTGCTGGAAGAAATGATCGGGCTGGAAAAGCCGACCTGGCCGCCGCGCCTGCGTTTGCAGCGCCAACTGGCCACGGTCAGCGTGCTGCGATCGGGCCAGCAACTGGAGCAGGCCCAGCGCGTGTGCGAGACCTTGCTGTCGCATTCTCAGGCCAATGGCCTGGACGCGGTGGTCTCGGCCGCCTTGGCCGACCTGGCCGCGCTGAGCCTGGCCGTGGGTGATCCGGACGCCGCCGTGCAGCATTGCAGCGACATCATCGCGCGTGGCCGCCACCGCCGCGACAACTTCATCCTGCACGCCATGGCGATCAAGGCCACTGCCTTGTTCATGCAGGGCGATGACGAGCAGGCCCGGGGGGCCTTGGTGGACTTTGCCGCCGCTTCGCGCAGCCGCGATTGGGAGTGGTTTGGCCTGTACTCCGGCTTGTTCGCCTTGCTGGCTGCCATTGAAGGGCGCCACGAAACGGCGGCGCGCCTGCTGGGCTATGCCGACCACGCGCACCAGCAACTGGGCTCGCGCGATGCCCAGGTCGGCCAGGCCTGGGAGCGCGCCAGCAGCCTGGTGAACGCGGTACTGCCTTTGGCGACCACCTCGCGCCTGGCCTGCGAGGGCGCGCAGATGGCGCCCGATGCCGTGTGCCATTGGGCCCTGGCCCGCGTGGACGTCTGAGGTGCAGGCCCTGTCCGATTGGCTGGCGTCGATTGGCATGGCCCGGGTTGAGCGCGTGCTGATCGACAACGACATCGACTTTGAAGTCATCACCAGCCTGACCGAGACCGACCTCGAAAAACTGGGCGTGTCGATGGGCGACCGCAAGCGCTTGTTGCAGGCCATCGGCGTGCTGCGGCAGCAGGCGGTGAGGGCCCCGCTCAAACCTGGGCTGGCCAGCCAGGGCGAGCTTCGGCAACTGACCATCATGTTCTGCGACCTGGTCGATTCCACCCAGCTGTGCGAGCGCCTGAGCCCCGAGCAATGGCAGCAGGTGGTGTTGCTGTACCAGCAGACCTCGGCGGCGGTGATCGAGCGTTTTGGCGGCACCATCGCGCAGTACCTGGGCGATGGCCTGCTGGTGTATTTTGGCCATCCGCAAGCGCATGAGGACGCACCCGAGCGCGCGGTGCGCACGGGCTTGGCCTTGGTCGATGCCATCCGCCACTTGCCCAAGCAGCCGCCGGGGCACGACGAGCCTTTGCCCTGGGCCGTGCGCATCGGCATCCATACCGGCCTGGTCGTGATGGGTGAGATTGGCGGGGGCGCCCGGCGCGAGCAACTGGCCTTGGGCGACACGCCCAACCTGGCCGCGCGCCTGCAAGCCCTGGCGCAACCCAACACCGTGGTGATCAGCGACAGCACGCGCAAGTTGGCGGGCACGGGCTTGCAGTGCGAAGACCTGGGGCGGCCTTTGCTCAAAGGGGTGCGGGAGCCGCGCCAGGTCTGGCGCGTCGAGGCCGTCAACACCGCCACCAGCCGCTTTGACGCGGCCACCAGCGCCGGCTTGACCCCGTTCGTGGGCCGGGCCCATGAGCTGGGTTTGCTGCTGGATCGCTGGCAGGCCGTGCAGCGCGGGCAGGGCCAGGTGATGGTGTTGTCGGGCGAGCCCGGCATCGGCAAATCACGCCTGCTCAAGGAGCTGCGCGACCGCCTGGGCAACGCCGGCCTGGGCGCGGTGCGCCTGCAATGCTCGGCCCATCAGGTCCACCGTGCCTTCCACCCCAGCATCGACCACTTTGAACGCGTGTTGAACCTGAGCCTCGACCAGCCCGCCGAGGTCAAGCTGGGCTCGCTGGAACGCATGGTGATGGGGCAGTTGCACCGCTCGGCGCAGCAGGTGGCCTTGCTGGCCTCGATGCTGTCGATCCCCTGCGATGACCGCTACGGCCCGCTGGTGGAAAGCCCGCAGCAGCACGAGCGTGACACCGTGATGGCCCTGGTCGACGTGGTCGAGGCCGCCGCCTTGCGCGAGCCCACCCTGGTGATGGTTGAAGACGTGCACTGGGCGGATCCGGCCACCCTTGATTTTCTGAGCTTGCTGATCGAGCGAGCCAGGTTCGTGCCTTTGATGATGGTGGTCACCCACCGGCCCGAGTTCCAGTGGTCGGTGGGCGATGGTGATCAGCATGTCACCACCTTGAAGCTGCCCAGCCTGCACCGCGCCGAGGTGGCCGAGCTGGTGGCGCAGTTGTCGCGCGAAGTGGCTTTGCCCACGGCCTTGACCCAGCACATCCTGAACAAGACCGATGGCGTGCCTTTGTTCATTGAAGAGCTGACCAAGTCCATCCTTGAGATCCCTTTGGGCGAGGGCCGTGATGGCCACCGCATCGAGGTGCCCGCCACGCTGCGTGATTCGCTGATGGCGCGCCTGGACCGCGTGCCGGCGGCCAAGGCCATCGCGCAGATCGGTTCGGTGCTGGGCCGCGAGTTCAGCCACGAGTTGATCGAGGCTTTGTCCAACATGTCACCAGTGGAGCTGGCTGCCGCGCTGGCCGCGCTGACGCAATCGGGCCTGGCCACGCAGCAGGTCAGCCACCAGGGCCCCGTCTACACCTTCAAGCACGCGCTGGTGCAGGATGCCGCCTACGACTCGCTGCTCAAGCCGCAGCGCGAAGCCTGGCACGCGGCCATCGTGCAGGTGGTGGAGTCGCGCTTTCCGGCCCTTCAGCACAGCCAGCCCGAGATGTTGGCGCGCCATGCTAGCGCGGCCGGTCAGCCGCAGCAGGCCATCCCGTATTGGCGCAAGGCCAGTGAGCAGGCTTTGCAGCGTTTGTCCTTGCACGAGGCGGCGGCGCACCTGAATGCCGGCCTGGCCTCGGTGGCAGCATTGCCGACGTCGCAGAGCCGTGATCAGACCGAGCTGCAACTGCGGGCCGCGCTGGGCACGGTGCACATGTTGGCCAAGGGTTGGGGCGCGCCCGAGGTCGAGCAGGCGTATGCGCGCGCCAATCAACTCGCCGACGCGGCCGACAAGGTCGAAGAATCGATCTGGCCCTTGTGGGGCGTGTGCGTGTTCCACCTGGTGCGTGGCGAAGTCAACAAGGCCGAGTCCATCGGCATGCGCTTGATGACGGTGGCCCGCCAGTCCAACAGCCGCCACGCCTGGCTGGTGGCCAACATGATGCACGCGCAGTTGTGCCTTTACAGCGGCCGGGTGAACGAGGTGGCGGCACATGCCGATCAGGTCATCCACCGCTACAGCGATCCGCAGGACCGCACGCTCATTACGCTGTACTCGATGGACCTGAAGTTGGTGGCGCTGGTGCATGGCTCGCAGGCGCGCTGGATCGCGGGCGAGGACCATGACGCCGAGGCGCTGTGCCTGGAGCAGGAGCGCTTTGCGGCCTCGCTGAACCACCCGCACAGCCTGGCCTGGACCCATGCCTGGGGCGCGATGTCTTACCTGTTCCGTGGCGATGTCGAGGGCTTGCTCGACCGGCTGGAGCGCGGCTTGGGCCTGGCCGAGCAACATGGCTTCACTTACGTGACCTCGGTTGGCGTGATCGCCCGGGGCTGGGCTTGGGCGCAGCAAGATGGGCGCTTGCTGGAGGGCATCGACGAAATGCGGCGCGGCCTGGCGTTGTTCAAGCAGACGGGGGCGGGCATCGTCGTGCCCTTCTTCCAGACCTTGCTGGCGCAAGCCTTGGGGCGCGCCGGGCAGCACCGCGAAGCACTGGCCTTGCTGGACGCGTCACAGGCCTTGATTGATCTGGGCGGTGAGCGCTGGCACGAGCCCGAGCTGCACCGCATTCGGGGCGAGTTGTTGGCGTTGGGGCCGCACCCGGATCTGCCGTTGGCCGAGGCCAGCATCCGCCGGGCCTTGCAGGTGGCCACGGCGCAAGGCGCCCGACACTGGGCTGGCCGCGCGCAGGCGGACCTGGACCAGCTGCTGGTCAGGCGCTGACGGCGGCGCTCTGCTCGGAGTTGGCGATCTTCTGCAGGTTCTCCGGGCTGAAGAAATCGGTCGGCGACACCGTCTGGCCGAAGACACCAAAGTAGCGGTCGGCCTGGGCCTGGTTGTGCGCCAGGCTGGTGAACAGCTGGATGACTTCGTCGGTGGGCGGCGCCAGGCGGGCCATGTCCTGCGAGAACAAATGCAAGGGCACCGAGACCGCATCACGGCGCGGGGCGTACGCCGCCACGGTCTCTTCCAGATCACCTTGGCCCGACAGGCCTTGGTGAAGCAGCTCGGCCAGCAAGTCGGCATCGCGCAAGGCGTTGGTGATGCCGGCGGCGGTGATGGGGTCGACGGTCAGGCCCGCATCGCCGACCAGACTCCAGCCGGGGCCCACCGGGTGGCGGCAGAAGGTGCTCACGCCGGTGCTGATCCAGTCTTCCTCGCGCTTGCCGGCGCGCAGGCGCGCGGCCAGGTCGGGGCTCATGGCTTCCATCGCGGCGAAGAAATGGGCTTCGGTGTCCTGGCGCGCCACACGGGGCGAGGTGCCCGGCAGGATGATGCCTGACAGCACCTGGTCGTCGTTGGTGCCCCAGGCATAGGCCATGCGCTGTGGGCGCGAGATGAACTCCACGCCTTTGAGCGGCACGCCGCTGAAATAGGCGAAGGTGTTGAGCGAGCCGGCTTCTTTGGGGAACTCGTGGTACGCCGTGCTGCCCACGGAGCGGGCCACGCGCGAGTGCCGGCCATCGGCTCCGACGACCCAGCGGGCCTGCTCGGTCATCACGCTGCCATCGGAGTTTTTGGCGGTGATGCCGACCACGCGCTCGCCATCGCGCAGCACATCGTCGAAGAGCACGCCTTCGCGCAACTCGGCGCCGGCGGCCACGGCCGCGTCCAGCAGGATCTGGTCGAGCACGATGCGCTTGGGGGCGAAGGCCGCGCCCACCTGGGCGTTGGGCGGCGTGCCCTTGAGTACCAGCTCGCCCAGATCGAGCGAAAACTCGGTCAGGGTAGGGCACAGTGAAGCGCGCACTGCATCCAGCAAGCCCCACTTTTGCAGCAGGTCGGCCCCCGCGTGCCACACCAGGTGGGTGGACAAACGCATGTCGCTGGGGAAGCGGTCCTGGTCAATGATCAGAACCTTGTGCCCTTGGCGCGCCAGCAGCAAAGCCGTTGCCGCACCCGCGCACCTGGCGCCCACCACAATCACATCATGCATGGTCAAGACTCGATACTGCTAGGTCGTCAACTTGGGCCAACCGTAAGGCGGCGCAGGCTTCGTGTCGATGTGGACCACGATGACCTGCGGTCGGCGGTTGGACTGTGCTGATGCTAGCGCATTTGCCAGGGCCTCGGCCAGAGCGCTTGTACCTTGGTCGGGCTTGATGGCCACCGCTTGCGCGCCCAGTCCTTCGGCAAACTTGACCAGATCGGGCTGGCCGAGCTGGTAGTAGTCGGCCCAGTCCGCAGCGGGCGGCAGCAGCTGGGCCATGCCCTGGCTGACCATGGCCAGGTCGTTGTCGTTCAGGACGACCCAGATGGCGCCCACACCGTTCTGCGCTGCGGTGGATATTTCAGCACCGTGCATCATGAAGGCGCCGTCGCCGACGATGGCCAGGCAGGGCTGGTCGGGTGCGGCCAGCTTGGCGCCGATCACGGCGGCCACGGCGAAGCCCATCGGGCCCATGGCCAGGGCGCTTTGGTAGCGCAGGGGTGGATCGATGACCAGGTTGTTGAGCGACCAACCCACGCAATTGCCTGCGTCGATGAAGACGTGGCCGTCCTGCATGGCCTCGTTGATGAAGCGCATCATCGCGGCGGGGTGCACGGGCGCGCTGGTGGACTCGCGCCCTGCCGGGTCGGACCATGGCGCGTGGGCGCGTTTGATCTCGGCGATGGCTTGCTGCCGTTGTTCCACCCGGTGCGCGTCGGGGGGTGCCCGTGCGGCCTGCTCGCACAGCTCGTCCAGCGTGGCGCCGATCTCGGCCACCACGCCACGGGTGATGGCGAAGTCGCGGCCGATCACGCTGGCGTCCAGGTCGATCTGCACAAAGGTTTGACGCGGGCTCAGGGTGTGGCCGTACAGGTCGGAGGCCACGACCGAGGTCGCCAGCTCACCCAGCGTGGAGCCCAGCACCACCAGCGCATCCAGGTGATCCGGATCGGTGGGGGGCTTCATGTACAGCTGCGTCCACGCCGAGCCGCACATGCCGTAGTTGCGCAGTGACCAGGCGTGTGTTTCCGGAAAGATGCCTTTGCCATTGGGTGTGGTCATCACGGGGATGCCGAAGCGCTCGACGAAGTGGGTGAAGGCGGCCAGGCGGTGGGGGTCGGCGAGCGCTTCGCGGCAGCCATTGCCCAAGAAGATCAATGGTCGATCGGCGTGGATCAGTTCGTGCAAGGTGGCGGCCACGGCCTTGGCATCGGTGCAGGCGGCCACCGCGCGGTAGCTGGACGGCTTGATGCTGCTGGGGTAGCTGCTCAAAGCCGTACCGGCCACGTCGTTGGGCAGGCTGATGTGCGCGGCCCGCCGTGGCAAAGAGCGGGCGTTGCGCAGCGCTTGCTGGAACAGCGTCTGGAAGTTGCCCTGGTTGGAGATCATGTCGCTGGATTGCACCGAGTTGCGGAAGATGCTGGTGATGTCCAGCTTGGCATCGGCGCCTTCTTGCAAGTAGCCCCGGCCAAAGTACTTCTCGGGCACCTCGCCCGTGACCACCAGCATCGACGAGTGGCTGGCCTGCGCGTTCATGGCGCCCGTCACCGCGTTGGTGGCGCCGGGCCCGGAGGTGGTCATCACCACGCCCAGGCCACCGCCCGCCCGGGCGTAACCATCGGCCATGTAGGCGGCGCCGGTCTCGTGCCGGCAGATCACGTAGTCGATGTCCTGCTGCAGCTGCAGCTCGTTCATCAGCCAGACCAGGGCACCGCCTGGTATGCCAAAGACCTTGGTCACGCCCTCCGCTTTCAAATAGTCCAGCAGCAGTTGCGCGACGGTCTGGGTGGCGGGGGTGGTTGTCATGGGGCTCCCTTGGATTAGTGGCAAAAGGTGTCTGAAATTACCGCGTTGCCCACCCGCCTGGCTGACAGAATTCTGAGACAAATCACCGGGAGTTCACGCCATGACGCACCCGCCAGCTTCGAGCAAGACCGTTCTGGACGTGGCCATCGTGGGAGGCGGCGTGTCCGGCCTCTACAGCGCTTGGCGCTTGTTGACCAGCCCGCCGCCTGAGCAACCCCGAACGGTGTCCTTGTTCGAATGCAGTGAGCGCGTGGGCGGCCGCCTGCTCTCGGTCACGCCGCCCGGCATGCCCGAGGCGCGCATCGAACTGGGCGGCATGCGCTTCACCACCGGGCAGCCACTGGTGATGTCGCTCGTGCCTTACTTGAAGCTGGCCACTGAGACTTTCCCGGTGGCGCAGGACCAGAACCTGGCCTATTTGCGGGGCCACCGCCTGCGCACCGCCGACCTGAACGATCCCGACAAGATCCCCTATGTGTTGACGCCCGCAGAGCGCGGTGGTTTGAAAGACGGCTTCACCGCGATGGCCGCCGAGAACTTTCTGCAGAAGGTGATGGACCAGCCCCACGTGGACCTGAAAACCGTGCCCTGGGAGAAGCTGGCGCGCACCGGCCAATACGAAGGCCACCACCTGCGCGACCTGCCCATGCGCTATGTGTTCAACCGATCGGTCAGCCACGAGGCCTTCCAGTTCGCCGAAGACACCAGCGGCTACGACAGCATTTTTTACACCTGGAACGCGGCCGACGGCTTCCCCTGGAACCTGGCCGACTACGGCGCCACCATCGAGTACAAGCGCCTTGTTCAAGGCTACGAGTCATTGCCCTTGACCTTGCGCGGTAAATTCGAAGAGGCCGGTGGCCAGCTGCACCTGAACCATCGTCTGATCGGCTTTGACCACGTAGAACACGAGGGTGTTGGCAAGGTGATCGAGATGCACTTTGACCGCGATGGTCACCCAGAGACGGTCTACGCGCGCCAGCTGATCCTGGCCATGCCGCGCCGCTCCCTGGAGCTGCTGGCGCAAACCGGCGCCGTGCTCGGCCCTGATCAGCACGAGGTGCACCGCCTGATCAAGTCGGTCACGCCCATCCCCTTGTTCAAGCTGGCCCTGTGCTACCGCGAGCGCTGGTGGGAGACGCTGGGCATCACCCAAGGCCAGTCGGTCACCGACCTGCCGATCCGCCAGTGCTATTACTGGCCGGTGGGCGATGAAACCAAGGCGGGCGCCATCCTCATCTACAACGATGGCCTGGACCTGGACTACTGGTGCGACCTGATCGCCCATCCCGCCAAGTTCCAGAACCAGACTTTGAGTGGCGACGTGCCCTGGCCCGAACAGGCGTGGATGCAGCACCCCGCGCCCGAGTTGATGGTGCAGGAAGCCCACCGCCAGTTGCTGGAGATCCACGGCATTGAAGACCACCCTGATCTGCAGCCGTGTGCAGCGGCTTTCCGAGACTGGGGCGAAGACCCGTTCGGTGGCGGCGCCAACTTCTGGCCGCAGCATGTGGAGAGCTACGACGTGGCCCGCCGGATCCTCCAGCCCGTGCACAACGTGCCGGTTTTCATCTGCGGCGAGGCCTATTCGCACGGCCAGGGCTGGGTGGAGGGCGCGCTGGAGACGGCCGAGGCCATGTTGCAAACCCACTTTGGTTTGGGGCCACCCGCTTATCTGCCGGGCCCGCAGTCATCAAAAGCTTGATGCATCGCGACATGCCCTGCCTGGGCATTGGCGTGGGCAGGCGGTTCTAAGACCGCTGGTAGAGCAGGGCAACGGCATGCATCTCCATGCCGATGCCCAGCATCACCACGTACTTGGTCTTGATCTCGCCCTGGCACCGGGCAAAGTTGACCGGCACCGACGAGGCCACCATGTCCCCCAGCTCTTCGATCGTGTTGAGGTAATGCGCCGGTTGGATGGCCGCGTTCCAGGCGTCGAAGACCGCCTTGGATGTTTGGTGCGCCACCAGCGTGATGTCCTGGCCGCTGAGGCCATGCTTGGCCAGCAGGCGGTTCACGATCACGCCGGGCACCTTGAAGCCGAAGGTCTTGACGGCGTTCTCGCCCTTCTGGTCGTCCAGCTTCATCAGGGGCTTGGTGAACAGGTCGCGGTGATGCGGTGAGGCGCGCTGCGTCATGCGCAGCGCGCTGAAGTACTGCGTCTGCGTGTCGTTGTCCCAGTCGATCAGGCGAAAGCGCGTGGGGTCGTCGGTCCAGCCCACCACGGCCGCGCCAGCACCATCGGAGGCCGCCAGCGAGACGGGCTCGTGGTAGTCCATGTGGTGCGTCCAATTGTTGCCGCAGGCCACCAGCGCGTGGCGCGCGGTGCCGCACGTCACCATGTCGTGCGCCAGTTTCATGCCGTCGATGAAGTTGCTCTCATCGGTGTTCAGCGAGAAGATGCGGCACTGGCGTGACAAGCCCAGGTCGCGGTGCACGGCGGCCAAAGCGTTGGGCGCGCAGTACTCGCTGACGGTGGCCGAGCCGATGAGCAGATCGACTTCGTCCAGCGGCACAGTCGCTTGCGCCAACGCCGTCTTGCACGAGTCGACCATGATGCCGACCACGTCGTTGGCATGCGCCAGCACGCGCCGGTATTTCAGGCCATTGAACAGGTCGGAGCCCGCGGGCTGGTGCGCCTTGAGCCAGTCGAAGATCGGATCGTCGTTGCCCCGGATGTGCTCAGGGACACGGTGCCCTTGACCGAGGATGGCCACTTGCTGGCCTGATTTGGCGGATGCGTCCATGGTCACCTCCCTGCGTCAGCGAGGCCCTCATGGTCCATCGAAATCGCGCCCGGCTTGTGAGAAACAAGTCACGGTTTCCGCTGCTTTTCAGGCCTGAAGTCACATCTGCCTGGATGAGCGCCATTGGTGTCAGGTTCGTATTCATAGACATAAATTGACTAAATGTCTAAAATAATCAACATATGCCGCGCCGAGATCCGTTGTCAGAACCCATTGAGGTCACCCAGTTTGTGACCGAGGTGGGCATGCGCCTTCGCCTGATGCGTGTGGCGCGGGGCCTCAGTCAGGCCGACTTGGCCGAGCGGGCCGACGTGAGCCGCCAGACCTTGATGGCGATTGAGGGCGGGGCTTTGTCCACTCGTTTTGCCGATGTGGCCAGGCTGCTGTGGGTGCTGGATGACGTCGCGCTTCAAACGGCGCTGGCCAGTGCCGCGCAAGATGCCGTGTACCAAGAGGCCGCGCGCACCAGCTTGCCCAGGTCCAAACGCCGTGGCAAGGGCGAAGCATGATTCGCCGTGCACCCGTTTTCCGCTGGATGACGCCGCCTGCCGGGACAGAGCGCACAGCGGTTCGCGTTGGCGAGCTTTGTCAAAAGGCCACGCACTGGGAGTTCGTCTACGGCGCGGACTACCTGGCCTTGGGCCCGCTCGCCTGGGAGTTGGACCCCACCCGCATCAGGACCAAGCAGCGCTCGCTCTACACGGTGGTGGGGCTGGTTCCGCACGGCGTGTTCTGTGACGTGGCCTTGTCCGGCTGGTCGCTCGATGCCTTGCACAAGCGTCGGCATGAGTTGCCGGGCCTGGTGCCTGGGCCAGGCCATGAGCGTGAACCTTGGGGCTGGTGGGAGCGCTTGATTTACGCGCCCGCCGATGGCTTTGGCGCCTTGTTCGTGGGTGAGCCCGACAGCAAGCCATTGCTGGGC
This sequence comes from Aquabacterium sp., assembly GCF_014378415.1. Lineage (GTDB taxonomy): Bacteria > Pseudomonadota > Gammaproteobacteria > Burkholderiales > Burkholderiaceae_C > Aquabacterium. The sequence goes on along the minus strand of NZ_JACMNS010000118.1, from coordinate 8,804 downwards.
ACGGTGTTGATCGAGCAGTTGCTGAAGGTCACCAAGGCCACCTTGATGCCGGGTCACCTGCAGACCTCGTCAGGGGCCATGGGAGGCGAGCGGCCCAAGCTGACCGCCTACCGCAACGAGGGCAATGCAGGCGACGCCCCGGTGATCCTGAAATTTGCCTTGCCGAGCGAGCGCGCGGACAGCGTGGTGGCCGAGGCCACGGCCTTGACCCTGGCGAGCGAGTCAGGGCTGCGTGTGCCCGCGCACCGCGTTGATCTGATCAATGACGTGCCCGCTTTGTCCATTGACCGGTTTGACCGAGGACTGGGCACCAAAGGGCCGGCTTACCACTGCGTGAGTGCGGCCACGGCCCTCGACCTGATGCCAGGCAGCGATCGTGACAGCCCGCGTCGAAGCTACGTGCTTTTGCGCTCAAAGCTCAAACAGGCTGGCGATGCGCTGGAGCTTTACCGGCGCATCGTGCTGAATGCGGCCGTCGGCAACAGCGACGACCACCCCTGGAACACCAGCTTGCGCCAAACAGGGCTGGGGTCCTGGGCGCTGTCACCTTTGTACGATGTGATGCCCTTCTTTGCGCATCGGCCCCCCACGGTCATGAGCATGGCTTTGCGCCGTGGTGGTGAACGGGCCGCAACCCAGGAGAACCTGGTGGCCGCGGGCTTTGAGATCGCTGGCTTGAAACCCGAGGCGGCGCGAGCCGTGGTGGATGAGATTTTTCAACACGTCCGTGGGCACTGGCGGCGTGCGTATAACCAGCATGCTGGGCATCTGCCGACGGCAGCCGCGGACAATTGGGCCTCCGTGTTTGACCCCGCCGACCAAGCCCCGTGACGTGACGATTCACTGCCCCGCAGCGTGCAGCGCATTGCCCGCCGCGATCGGGTCGCCCGTGCGCTGAAAGGTCCGCAGCCAGGTGCCGTAGCTGGGCATCTCTTTCAACTTCCAGGGATGAAAGCCCGGCTTGTAATACGCCAGGTAATAACCCAGTGTGGGCATGAACAACCCGCCTGGCTTGTAGAACCACCACAGCCCCTTGGCCCACATGCCCAAGCGCTGCCAGCGGCTGAAGCCATCGACCTTGAACATGTGGTTCATGATCTTGGACACCGTCAGCGGAAAGCCGAAGCTCACCGTCAGCATGGCCAGGTTGCGCTGCCAGTAGCCGGCCTTGGCCACCTGCGTCAGCACGTCAAACGCCACGGCCTTGTGCTCGACTTCTTCGATGGCGTGCCAGGCATAAAGCGCCCGCACGCGCGAGTCGCTCTTGTCCAGCAGTTCGCGACGCTCAAAGAAACTGGTGCACATCATCGAGGTCAAATGCTCCAGCGCCGAGGTCACGGCCAGGCGCTGCACGGGCGTGGTCAGCTTGAACGCATCGACGAATAGGCGTGTCTCGATCTGCGCGTTGATGGCATCGATCTCCACGCCCTGCTTTTTCAGGCGCTCGTTGTACTGGCGGTGCACCAGGCTGTGCTGGGCTTCCTGCCGCGTGAAGTCCTTGACCTCCTGCTGCAGCTTGGGCGAGGTGATCTGGTCCTTGAACTCGCGCACGCTGGTGATGAAGAACTTCTCGCCCATCGGGAACAGCGTGGACATCGCGTCAAAAAAACGCGTCTTGAACGGGTCGTTGTCCATCCAGTATTTGGGGATGTCGCCGTCCAGGCCGAAGTCCAGGTTCTCGCGGGGGACGATGGTGGCGTGTTCGCTCATGGTGTGTCTCCTTGTTCGGGGGCGCCTTGCGATTGGCGAAAGGCGCTGGGGGACAGCCCGGTCCAACGCCGGAAGGCGCGGGTGAAGCTGTGTCGGTCGGCGAAGCCCAGCTCGGTGCTGAGCGATTCGATGTTGCAGCGTGGGCCTTGCAGGGCCGCTTTGGCCAGTGCCAGCCGGCATTGCGCCTGGATCTCGGTGTAGGCCTGGCCTTCATCGCGCAGCCGGCGTTGCAGGGTGCGCGGGTGCAGGTCCAGCCGCTCGGCCATGCGCTCAATGCCTTGGCACAGCAAGGCCGGGTTCTGCTTGAAGTGGTGTTCAATCTGGCCGACCAGCGCACTGCCGGTGACGGGCAGTTGCTGGTTCAGCAAAGCCTGCGCCCGTTGGTGCAAGCCAGGCGCGGCGCCAGGCAGGGGCATGTCCAGCAGGCGCGTGGCGAACACGGCGGCGTCGCGCGCCTGCCGGGTGCGGATGGGCGCGGGCAGCGTTGAGGTGTGCGACATGAACAGCGCATCGGGCTGGTGCCGCACCTCAATGTGGTGGATCAGGTCGGTGGGGCCCAAGGCCAGGCGCACGATCTTGCTGATGGCGGCCAGCACCGACTCGACGAAGTAACCACGCACGACGGGGTCGTTGTCATGCAGGTCGATGTCCAGCAGCAAGGCGGATTGGGCCCCGCTTTCCTCCACCCTCAAAACCATGTTGGGCATGGTCATGCCGGCCCATTGCAAGGCGGGCAAGGCCTGGCGCAGGGTGGGGCTGGTGGCCAGAAAAGTTTCCAGCGCGGGCAGGTGGTCGAAGGCGAACAACTCGCCCAGCACCAGGGGGAAGTGGTAATGCGGTGTGGCCTGGTTCACACACTGCTGCATCAGCCGGGTCAGCGCCTGTCTGCGGATCACCGAGACGTTGTTCGTGCCCAGGTTCACGCCCGCCTCGGCAAACAACGGGTCGATGTTGAAGCGGCAATGCATCGCCGCCTTGATCCAGGCATTGGCGGCGACGAAAGGCATGTCGCTGGCGGGGGAACCCAAACGAGTGGTGTCAAGCATGCCTGCACTGTAGGCATGCCCTGGTGTCGCGACCAGTCCCCTGGGCGACACAAAGGGGACTGTTTGCGACAAAGTGCCGCCCTGAGGCTGCACCTGCTGTCGGCCCGGGCCTTGTCCGGCCAGTCCGGGCTTTTGTTCCGCCGCAACAGCCAGACCGGTGCGGTAGAAGTGCTGCCGACCGATTCGGGTCGGTGGGGCGGACTCAATGCCGCTTTGCACGTCAACACTTGACGTTGGGCCTGGGCCTTGTCGAATCCGTGCAGCGCCGCTCGTCGTGTGGATGTTCCCATCGCCCCGTTGCAACCGGGAGAGAAACCATGACTTCACCATCCCCCGGCAAAGCCATTCCCGATGGCATGCATTCACTGACGCCACTGTGCGCATCGGCGATTCGGTGCTCATGCTGGTCGATGAGTACCCGGAGTGGGGCTCCACTGGCCCCAAAACCTTGAAAGGCTCGCCCGTGTTCATCCACCTGTGTGTGGACGACGTGGACGCGGTGGTGGCGCAGGCCGTGGCTGCCGGGGGCCAGCTCATCATGCCGGTGGCCGACATGGTCTGGGGGGCCGCTACGGGCAGCTGGAAGACCCCTTCGGCCACAAGTGGTCGGTGGCCAGGCACACGCGCGACATGACGCCAGCACAAATGCAGGAGGAGATGGCCAAGGTGGGCGGTTGATTCGGCCGCCAGGCGGTGGCACACGGCTTGCACTATCCTTCTCTCATGCGCGCCGCCCCCGCTTCATCCGCCCCCATCGTCCTGGTCCCCGCCTGCCAGAAACCGGTCGGCGGCCTGATCTGCTACACCGTCGGCCAGAAATACATCGACGCCGTGCGCCTGGCGGGCTGCGTGCCCTTGGTCGTGCCCGGCGCCACCGCGCAAGAACTCGATGCCCTCCTGGCCATCGCCGACGGCATCCTGCTGACCGGCTCGCCCTCCAACGTCCACCCCAGCCATTTCGGCGAAGACGTGCACGACCCCACCCTGCCGCTGGACCCTGACCGCGACGCCTGGACCCTGCCCATCGTGCGCCGCGCTTTGGCCATGGGCATGCCGCTGCTGGGCATCTGCCGGGGCTTTCAGGAAGTGAACGTGGCCCTGGGCGGCTCCTTGCACCAGGCCGTGCACGAACAACCCGGCTTGAGTGACCACCGCAGCGATGAGGCCCTGCCCCTGGACGAGGAATACGGCTTTGCCCACACCGCGCAGCTGGTGCCCGGCGGCTTCCTGGACCACACCCTGCGCGGTCTGCCGTCCAGCATCCTCAGCGAGCAAGGCGAGTTCCAGGTCAACAGCCTTCACGGCCAGGGCGTGAACCGACTCGCGCCCCAACTGCGAGTCGAGGCCCGCGCGCCCGACGGCGTGGTCGAGGCCGTCACCATCGCCGAGCCCGCCCACCCCGGTGCTTTCAGCCTGTGCCTGCAATGGCACCCCGAATGGCAGGCCGAAGGCAACCCGGTCTCGGTGCGGATCTTCAAAGCCTTTGGCCAAGCCTGCCAGGCGTGGCATGCTGGCAAGCAGACATCATGACCATGAAGGGCCGCAATGCAATCCAAGGTACCCAGCAATTTCAGCGAGCTGGAGCAATGGCTCAACCAGCGACACGTCACTGAGATCGAATGCCTGGTGCCCGACCTCACGGGCGTGGCGCGCGGCAAGATCCTGCCGCGCGAAAAATTCACCGAGGACCGGGGCATGCGCCTGCCCGAGGCCATCGTCGCCATCGGCGTGACCGGGGAGTTCCCCTCCGAGGGCCCGTACTACGACGTCATCACCCCCACCGACCGGGACATGCACCTGCAGCCCGACCCCAGCACCGTGCGCATCGTGCCCTGGGCCACCGACCCCACCGCCCAGGTCATCCACGATTGCTTCGACCGCGATGGCGTGCTGATTCCCTATGCGCCGCGCTCGGTGCTCAAGCGCGTGTGCCAGTTGTTCGACGATGAAGGCTGGTCGCCCGTGGTGGCGCCTGAGCTTGAGTTTTATTTGATCGAACGCAGCATCGACCCCAACCAGCCCTTGCGCCCGCCCCGTGGCCGCAGTGGCCGCGCCGAGACCTCGCGCCAGGCTTACTCCATCGACGCCGTCAACGAGTTCGACCCGCTCTTCGAAGACATCTACGACTACTGCAAAAAGATGGAGCTGAACGTGGACACGCTGATCCACGAGGTCGGCGCCGGGCAGATGGAGATCAACTTCTTCCACGACCACCCGCTGGGCCTGGCCGATGAAGTGTTCTTCTTCAAGCGCACCATCCGCGAGGCCGCGCTGCGCCACGAGATGTACGCCACCTTCATGGCCAAGCCCATGGCCAACGAGCCGGGCAGCTCCATGCACGTGCACCAAAGCGTGGTCAGCAAGGAGACCGGGCTCAACATCTTCAGCAACGAAGACGGCACCCCGTCCCAAGAGTTCTACTGGTACATCGGCGGATTGCAGCGTTACGTGCCGGCCGCCATGGGCTTGTTCGCGCCCTACGTCAACTCCTACCGCCGCCTGGCCCGCGCCACGGCCGCGCCCATCAACACGCAATGGGGCGTGGACAACCGCACGGTGGGCTTCCGCTCCCCCTTGGCCACGCCCGCCGCGCGCCGCATCGAGAACCGCGTGATCGGCTCCGACGCCAATCCGTATGTCGCCTTGGCCGCCACCCTGGCCTGCGGCTACCTGGGCATCAAGAACAAGATCGAGCCTTCGCCCGAGTGCCGGGGCGATGCTTACCTGGGTGACTTCCAATTGCCCCGCAGTCTGGGCGAAGCGCTGGGCTTGCTGCGCGAGCAATCCGACCTGCACGACGTGCTCGGCAAGTCCTTCATCACGGTCTACACCGAGATCAAGGAAGTGGAATACGCCGAGTTCATGAAGGTGATCTCACCCTGGGAGCGTGAACACTTGCTGCTTCATGTTTAAGAACCTCAGGCGATAGACTTGTTTGACAGCGGGAGCAACTTGAACATGACGAAGTGCGATGACTGAGCCGACAGTTTCTGCAGCCTTGGGGGGCGCACCGCTCGCAAGTCCTGCAGGCGCGAAGCCCGATTTCTCGGCGCTGGTGGCGGCCATTGCGGGCGTGCATCGATCTTTCGCCGAGCAGGCCGCGCGGGCGGTTAATGTGAGTCTGACTCTGCGCAACTGGCTGGTGGGGGCCTATATCCAGGAGTACGAACAGCAAGGCGCTGATCGTGCGCAATATGGTGAGGCCTTGTTGGATCGGCTTAGCCAGGCTTTGGCCGCGACGGGTGCTCTGAGCTACCACCCGAGAGAGTTGCGGCGGTGCCGATCCTTTTATGTGGCCTACCCGCAGATTCGGGGGGCACTGTCCCCCGAATTGGTCAGCACCTTGATTGGCATGACCAAGAGTGCCACAGCTCAGATGGGGGGGGCGCCGTCCCCCGAATTGCCACTGGCTCCCAATCGTTTGTTGCAGGCGCTTTCATTCAGTCATTTTGCGGAGCTGATTGCATTGGACGACCCGCTCAAGCGGCGGTTCTACGAAATCGAATGCATGCAGGGCCATTGGTCCGTGCGTGAGCTGAAACGCCAGATCCACAGCCTCTACTTTGAACGAAGTGGTTTGTCAGCCGACAAGGCCCAACTTTCGGCGCTGGCGCACCAGCAGGCTGAGCAGGCTTTGCCGGTATTGGCTGTGCGTGATCCCTATGTGTTCGAGTTCTTGGGGCTGACGCCACAGGAAGTGATGAGTGAGTCGCACCTGGAGGCGCAGTTGATTGGCCAGATTGAGGCCTTTTTGCTAGAGCTGGGCCACGGCTTTTGTTTTGAGGCCCGGCAAAAGCGGATCTTGATCGGTGACGAGTTCTACTTCATCGACCTGGTGTTCTACCACCGCATCCTGAAGTGCCATGTGCTGGTGGAGCTGAAGCTGGCTGAGTTCAGCCACCAGAACATTGGCCAGCTCAACACCTGTGTGAGTTGGTACAAGAAAAACATGATGCAAGAGGGTGACAACCCGCCTGTGGGTTTGCTGCTGTGCAGTCACAAAAAGCATGCGTTGGCCGAGTTCGCGCTGGCCGGCATGGACAACAAGCTGTTTGTGTCCAAGTATCAACTGGCCCTGCCCAAACCTGATGAGGTGGCCCACTTTCTGTCCGAGAAACTGCGCGAAGCAGACGACGCCCAAGGATGACCATGCCCCATACCCGCACCACCGCCGAGTGGCAGGCCGCCGACGCCGCCCACTTCCTGCACCCCTTCACCGACTTCAAGGCGCTGGCCGCCAAGGGCTCGCGCATCATCACCAAGGCCGAAGGCATCTACCTGTGGGACAGCGATGGCCACAAGATCTTCGACGCCATGAGCGGCCTGTGGTGCGTGAACGTGGGCTACGGCCAGCGCAGCTTGATCGACGCGGCCACGCGCCAACTTGAAACGCTGCCCTTCTACAACGCCTTCTTCCAGACCGCCACGCCGCCGGCCATCGCCCTGGCCGAGAAGATCGCCAGCCTCAGCCCGCCCGGCTTTGAGCACGTCTTCTTCACTGGCTCCGGCTCGGAAGGCAACGACACCATCGTGCGCATGGTGCGCCGCTACTGGGATCTGCTGGGCCAGCCTGAGCGCCAGGTCATCATCAGCCGCCAGAACGCGTACCACGGCTCGACCATGGCGGGCGCCTCGCTGGGCGGCATGGTCGACATGCACAGCCAAGGTGGCCTGCCCATCCCGGGCATCGTTCACATCGACCAGCCTTACATGGTTGAGCACGCCCAACCCGGTGAAAGCCGCGATGACTTTGGCCGGCGTGCGGCCTCGTGGCTGGAGGCCAAGATCACTGAAATGGGCGCCGACAAAGTCGCGGCCTTCATTGGCGAACCCATCCAGGGCGCGGGCGGCGTCATCATCCCGCCCGACACCTACTGGCCCGAGATCCAGCGCATCTGCGACCAGCACGGCATCTTGCTGGTGTCCGACGAGGTGATCTGCGGATTTGGCCGCCTCGGCGAATGGTTCGGCAGCCAGCGCCTGGGCTTCAAGCCCGACCTGATGACCTTCGCCAAGGGCATCACCTCTGGCTACATCCCGCTGGGCGGCGTGCTGGTGGGCGAGCGCGTGGCCCGCGTGCTGATTGACCAAGGTGGTGATTTCAACCACGGCTACACCTACAGCGGCCACCCCGTGGCCTGTGCCGTGGCTTTGGCCAACCTGCAATTGATCGAAGAGCAAGGCCTGGTGCAGCGTGTGCGCGATGACACCGGCCCTTACCTGGCCCGGCAGTTCCTGGCCCTGCAAGATCACCCCCTGGTGGGCGAGGCCGAAACCTGTGGCTTGATGGGCGCGATCAGGCTGGTGCGGCGCAAAGCCCAGGGCGCGCAAGCGGCCGAAGCCTTTGGCAGCGATCAGCCTGCGGGCATGCTGTGCCGCGCGCACTGTTTTGGCAATGGGCTGATCATGCGGGCCGTGGGCAACCGCATGATCGTGGCGCCGCCGCTGGTAATGACAACGGTGCAGATCGACGAGATGATGGCGCTGATCCGCCGCTGCCTCGACCTGACCTGGACCGAAGTGCAGGCGCTGGGCTGGGTGTGAGCGCAAAGGCTCAGTTCAGCGGTTCGGGGCTTCACCCGGTTTGTGGGCATCCAGCAGCACATTGAAGGCGCGCAGGAAGCCGCCAATTGGTGACCGAATGTTGTTGGAGTGTTGGCAAATCCCCAACGCGCACAAACGGACCTTGGCGGGCCCGCATCTTGCGAAACAATAACCGCTGCCGATCGGGGCCCGACTCCGATCGGATACATCACAGGAGAGCGACCCCATGATCCGTCCGTTGACGCTGGCATTCTCATTTGTTTCAGCCCTGTCATTGCTGGCCACTGCACCCGCGCACGCCGAGGAAGAAAAGATCCTCAACGTCTACAACTGGTCCAACTACATCGCGCCTGACACCATCGACAACTTCGAGAAGGAGTTCGGCATCAAGGTGCGCTACGACAACTTCGACAGCAACGAAGTGGTGCACGCCAAGCTGGTGGCCGGCAAGACGGGCTATGACGTGGTCATGCCCTCGTCCTACTGGGCCAAGATGCAGGCCGA
>NZ_JACMNS010000117.1 GCF_014378415.1 Aquabacterium sp. | reverse complement strand
TCCGTGAAGCGCCACCATCCAATTCAAAGGGCTCATGTGCACAACATGAGCCCTTTTTGCTGGGCGCCTCGGTATCATCCAAACGCATGAAAGCCGCCCCCATCCCCGCCAACGACCAACAACGCCTGCAGGCCCTGCGCGACCTGCTCATCCTCGACACCCCGGCTGAAGAACGCTTCGACAAGCTCGTGGCGTTCGCGGCCGGCGAATTCGACATGCCGATCGCCCTGATCTCGCTGGTGGATGAAAACCGCCAGTGGTTCAAGGCCAAGGTGGGCTTGACCACGTGCGAGACCTCCCGAGACATCTCCTTTTGCGCGCATGCCCTGGAGTCACCCGATTTTCTGATCGTGCCCGACACGCGCGCAGACGAGCGCTTCAAAGACAACCCCCAGGTCACCGGCGACCCGCTCATGCGCTTCTACGCCGGCGCGCCGCTCGTGCTGCCATCGGGCCACGTGGCCGGCACCCTGTGCCTGATCGACCAGAAGCCGCGCCAGTTGGACCCGCTCGACCTGTCCATCCTGGGCGCGCTGCGGGATCTGGCGCTCAACGAACTGGTGAGAGAACACCGTGGCGCCTGATCGCAGCACTGATCGCAGCACCAAACGCTTCTCCCTGCTGCTGGTCGAGCCTTGTTCGATTGTGCGCAGCACGATCACCTCGGTCGCGCGCAGCCTGGACATCGTCGACATCCAGGAAGCGCCCAGCATTGAGGCAGCCGCCCCCTTGTTGCACGCCCACGCCTTCGACGGCTTGGTGATCGCCCTGGGCGACGACTGCGCCGGGCTGGCATTGATCAAACGCATTCGCGACGGCAGCACCGCCAGCCCCACCACCGCAGCGGTGGCCATCACCACCCAGAGCGTGGACCAGGACAGCATCGCCGCGTTGAAACGACTGGAGGTCAAGCGCGTGCTGCTCAAGCCCTTCAAGGTCAAGACCATCCTGCAAACCATTACCGCCTTCGCGCAAACTGCCCGGCACAACGAACCCTCATGACCCTGCCCGCCCTGATCCTGGCCGCTGGACGCGGCGAGCGCATGCGCCCCTTGACGGACCACACCCCCAAGCCGCTGCTCAAAGTCCGTGGCAAACCACTGATTGAATGGCACCTCGAGGCACTGGCGCGCGACGGCGTGCGCGAGGTCGTCATCAACACGGCCTGGCTGGAAGATCAATTCCCCGCCGCTTTGGGCGATGGCTCGCGCTGGGGCCTGCACCTTCGATACTCCATGGAAACCCGTGACCACGGCGGCGCTTTGGAAACCGCTGGGGGCATCGCCAAAGCGCTGCCCTGGTTGGGCGAGGCCTTCTGGGTCTTGGCCGGCGACGTCTTCGCCCCGGACTTCCGATTCGACGACGAAACAGCGCAACGCTTTGCCCAGGGCACCGACTGGGCCCATTTGTGGATGGTGAGCAACCCACCCCACAACCCGGGTGGCGACTTCGCCTTGTCGCTTGAAGGCCGGGTGCTGCGCAAAGACAAAGCGCCACCCGCCACTCCTTGCTGGACCTACTCCACCATCGGCCTTTACCGGGCAGCGATGGTGGATGAGGTCGTGGTGGGCAGCCGGACCGCGCTGCGCCCCTGCCTGGACAGGGCCGTTGACCAAGGCCGCCTGAGCGCCGAGGTTCACACAGGGCAGTGGGTCGATGTCGGCACGCCCGCACGGCTGGCGGAGTTGGGCTAATGCTTTCATGCCTTGCCGGCCGAATCACGCCTGGCCGTGCACACCTGGCCCGAATCAGGCGTGGTCATCCTGGATGTGTTCGTCTGCAATCGGCGCAGCGACAACTCAGCCTCCGCGCACCAGGTCTTGAATCAACTGCTTGACGAGTTCAAGCCGAGCCGCTGTCAAGTGCAGGAAGTGCCTCGTATTGCGCAGAATTGCGCATTTTTTTGTTTCAAAATGCCACAACGTGACTTTCTGCACTGAGGAAAGTTAAGTAGTTCCCCTGACAAACGGTTACACAATCGGTAGAACCCTGTAGGCGCCCCGGCCAGTCATGGCTAGAGTGGACTCGTCGAAGAGGTCAACCGGTCTCCTTGTTGACGTTGAGAAATCATCGAAAAAAGACCGTATTCACAGTGGAGAAATTAAATGAAATTTGCATTGAAAACTTTGGTGGCCACGGCTGCATTCGTGGCTGCTGGCGTTGCAAGCGCCACTCCTTACGCTGGCAGCTGGAGCTTTGTCTCCGGCACGGGCGGCCTGACCTTCTCGTCTGACGCTCTGTCGGCCCTGAGCGCTTCGGGCTCCAACATCATCACTGCGGCTGTCATCCCCACCGTTCCTGGCCTGCCAGGCGCTGGCTTGGCCAACACGGCTGTGTACACCAAGGCCACCGGCAACGTGAGCCTGACATTCAACGCCGCCGCCATCACTGGTGACACGTTGACTTCGCTGCAAGCGGCCAACTCGTTGGTGAACATCCGCCGCTCGGTGTTCAACGATGATGGCTCGATCAGCCAGTACAACATCTACATGGCTAACTTCGACGTTAACCTGGGCAACTCGACGATTTACGCGAACCTGTATTCGCGCACTGATGTTGGTGCCATGGTCGTTTACGGCAAGCAAGCCATTTTCACGGCTGACGTTCCTGGCGTCATCGGTGGCACGGGTGGCAACATCGAAGTGACCTCGGTTACTGGTGGCGTGGCCAATGGCGTGGCCAGCGGCAGTTTGGCTGGCTCTCTGCGCATGAATGCCACCACGGCCACCAACATCCTGACCGCCTTGAACCTGTCGACCTCAGCCACTGATCCTGTCGCCATCCTGGTGCGCACGGCCAACTGGGGTGGCACGCAAGCTGGCGGCACCTTCGCCGCCGTCCCTGAGCCATCAACCTACGTGCTGCTGGGCGCTGGCCTGCTGGCCGTTGGTGCCATGGCTCGCCGCCGCAAGGCTGCCTGATTGGCCTTGAATCCGGCTTCGGCCGGATTTTGAGTAAAAGCAAATGCCGCCCTGATGCCAGGGCGGCATTTCCGAAGTCGGAAACACGCTATTTACCCTGTTAGGGGAAGCCTTGCACCCATGGGGCCGTGTCGCCGCTAAAATTGGGCCATCGCCGAGGATTCCGATTTCCTCGCCAACCTTAACGGAGCTCTGCACATGAAATTCGCATCCAAAACCATCCTGGCCGCCGCCGCCTTCATCGCCGCAGGCGCTGCCTCAGCCGCCTCCGGCTACGTCTGGAATGCCGGCACTGGCAACGGTGGCTTGACGTTTTCGAGTGACGCGCTGTCAGCTCTGAGCGCCTCTGGCTCGAACATCATCACCGCCACCACCATTCCAAGCGTGCCTGGCTTGCCTGGCACTGGCGCCACCAACACGGCCATCTACAGCAAGAGCACCGGAAATGTCAGCCTGGCATTCAACAACGCCACGGGCGTCGGCGACACACTGACAACCCTGCAAGCCGCCAAATCGCTGGTGAACATCCGCCGCTCGGTGTTCAACGACGACGGCTCGATCTCGCAGTACAACATCTACATGGCTGAGTTCGATGTCAATCTGTCCAACTCAACGATCTACGCCAACCTCTACTCACGCACAGACGCCGGCACTTTGGTGACCTACGGCAAACAGGCCATCTTCACGGCTGATGTGGCTGGGGTCGTCGGTGGCACGCAGGGCAATATCGTGGTCGATAGTGTGTCGGGCGGCACCGCCTACGGTCATGCCAGCGGCAGCCTGGCTGGCAGCCTTCGCATGAACGGCACCACGGCCACCAACATCCTGGCCGCGTTGAACCTGTCGACTGCATCCAACGATCCCGTGGCCATCCTGGTTCGCACGGCCAACTGGGGCACGACCAGTGCTGCCGGCACGTTCACGGCGCCTGCTGCCATTCCTGAACCTTCCACCTACGCTTTGATGGGCCTGGGCATGGTCGGCATTGCGGGGCTGCGCCGCCGCCTCACCAAAGCCTGATCAGAGTCATCCCTCACACTAAGCCGCCCACCTCGGGCGGCTTTTTTTTCGCTGAGATCCTCCCGGACTCAATTAAAACAGCTTGTAGCCCACGGGCGAACCCTGAAGACAATCGCGCCCCGTCTGAATAAAATCAGAGCGCCCTCAAAAGGCAGAGCAGGGAGGCGCTTTGCAATGCCCAGGAACCTCCCCTCATCCACGATGAAATCAGGAGAGTTCCCATGAAATTTGCCGTCAAGTACATCTCGTTCGCCGCCGCGTTGGTGGCCGCCAGCGCAGCCAGCGCAACACCTTTTGCCGGGGGCTGGGAGTTGGCCTCGGGCACCGGAGGCCTGACTTTCTCGTCTGACGCTCTGTCGGCCCTGAGCGCTTCGGGCTCCAGCATCCTCACTGCGCCTGTCATCCCCACCGTTCCTGGCTTGCCAGGCGCTGGCGCCACCAACACGGCCGTGTACACCAAGGCCACCGGCAACGTGAGCCTGGCGTTCAACACCGCCACCATCACCGGTGACACGTTGACTTCGCTGCAAGCGGCCAACTCCTTGGTGAACATCCGCCGCTCGGTGTTCAACGATGACGGCTCGATCAGCCAGTACAACATCTACATGGCCAACTTTGACGTTAACCTGGGCAGCTCAACGATTTTCGCGAGCCTGTATTCACGCACTGCCGCCGGCACCCTGATCAGCTATGGCAAGCAAGCCATCTTCACGGCTGACGTTCCTGGCGTCATCGGTGGCACGGGTGGCATCATCCAAGTGACCTCGTATACCACCGGTGGCGGCGTGACCAACGCCGAGGCCAGCGGCAGCTTGGCTGGCGCCCTGCGCATGAATGGCACCACGGCCACCAACATCCTGACCGCTTTGAACCTGTCGACTGCAGCCAATGACCCTGTCGCCATCCTGGTGCGCACCGCCAATTGGGGCACTACGCAGGCGGCAGGTGTGTTCAAGGTGCCTTGCCTGGGCTGCGTCCCACCGTTTCCAGAACCTTCGACCTATGCGATGTTCGGCATGGGCTTGCTGGGCCTGGGTGTGGTCGCTCGCCGACGGGGCAAAGCCGCTTGAGGCCATCCCCGCAGGCTTGAATAAACCGCCCTGGTGAAGCCTCCTCGAACACCAAGTAGGCCGACAGGGCGCTGTGCGCGAGCTTGCCAGGCAGTTCCGTGCGCACTGGGGCGCCTGGCGCTGTAAAATCGAGGGCTCGTTCACAGCCCCTGGATCTAAACCATGCATCGCTGTTTATTGAAGGCCTCGGTCGCCCTGACCCTGGCCATGCCCGTTTTGGCGTCTGCACAAATGCAGGTGCAGCGCAACTTCCCCGCCAACGCCTTGCGTGGTGAGTTGGTCGTTACCATGGCCCCCGAAATCAAGCTCAATGGCCAGGATGCGCGCCTGTCGCCGGGCTCACGCATTCGCGGGCTCAACCAGATGCTGGTCATGTCGGGCGCGATCACGGGCGAGAAACTGGTCGTCAACTACACGGTTGAACCGTACGGCCTGGTGCAGGACGTGTGGGTGCTGCGCCCCGAAGAGATCAAGAAGCTGTGGCCCAAAACCACCCTGGAAGCGGCCACCTGGTCCTTCGACCCCATTGGCCAGACCTGGGCCAAGCCCTGAGATCACCCATGAGCAACACCGACACCCCCACCAAAGCAAGCAAGAAGGTCTACATCAAGACCTACGGCTGCCAGATGAACGAATATGACTCGGGCAAGATGTCCGACGTCATGCGCGCCGCGCAAGGCTATGAACCCACCAATGACCCCGAGCAGGCCGACCTGATCCTGTTCAACACCTGCTCGATCCGCGAGAAGGCGCAAGAGAAGGTCTTCAGCGATCTGGGCCGCGTCAAGCACTTGAAGGACAAGGGCGTGCTGATCGGTGTGGGCGGTTGCGTGGCCAGCCAGGAAGGCGCGGCCATCATCGCGCGGGCGCCTTACGTGGACGTGGTGTTTGGCCCGCAAACACTGCACCGCCTGCCCGCCATGCTGGACAAGCGCATCAGCTCGCGTCGCCCGCAGGTGGACATCAGCTTCCCCGAGATCGAGAAGTTCGACCACCTGCCGCCGCCGCGCAAGGAAGGCGCCTCGGCCTTCGTGTCGATCATGGAAGGCTGCTCCAAATACTGCAGCTATTGCGTGGTGCCGTACACGCGCGGTGAAGAGGTCTCGCGCCCTTTCGAAGACGTGCTGACCGAGGTGGCCGACCTGGCCGACCAGGGCGTGAAGGAGATCACGCTGCTGGGCCAGAACGTGAATGGCTACCGCGGCACCATGGGCGGCACGACCGAGATCGCTGATTTTGCGACCTTGCTGGAATACGTGGCCGAGATGCCTGGCGTGGAGCGCATCCGCTACACCACCAGCCACCCCAACGAGTTCTCGCAACGCCTGATCGATGTCTACGGCAAGACCGACAAGTTGGTGAACCACGTGCACTTGCCCGTGCAGCACGGCTCCGACCGCATCCTGATGGCGATGAAGCGCGGCTACACCTCGCTTGAGTTCAAGAGCACGATCCGCAAGCTGCGTTTGGTGCGGCCCACCATCAGCCTGTCATCAGACTTCATCGTGGGATTTCCTGGTGAGACCGATGAAGACTTCGACAAGATGATGAAGCTGGTGCACGACCTGGAGTTCGATGCCTCGTTCAGCTTCATCTTCAGCCCACGCCCCGGCACGCCGGCCGCCAACCTGGAAGACACCACGCCGCAAGATGTGAAGCTCAAGCGTTTGCAGCATTTGCAAGGCGTGCTGGACACGCACGTGACGCGCTTCAGCGAAGCGCTGATGGGCAAGACGCAGCGCATTTTGGTGGAAGGCCCGAGCCGCAAGGATGCGACTGAGTTGATGGGCCGCACCGAGTGCAACCGCATCGTCAACTTCCCTGGTGGCCCGAACATGGACCGCCTGATCGGCCAGTTGATCGACGTGACCATCACCCAGGCCAATCCGCACTCATTGCGGGCCGAGGTTCTGGTCGCCTGATCAGATCCCCATCTTGCCCAGCGTGTCCATGACGTCACGCAGGGTGCTGGACAGGTAGGGGTGCTCGGCCGAGAAGCGGGCATCAATGGCTTGCGTGCGCTCGTTCAGGCTGGAGACCAGGTCGTCTTCGGGTTGTTCGTTCTCGGCCAGGGCCGTTTGAATGTCCTTGTCCAACGATTTGAGCAACTGCTGCAGCTCCGGGTCGAGCTTGCCGCCCGACTCCAGTTCGCTTTGCAATTGCGCCATCGCGGTCTTCAGCTTGTGGGTGTCCATGGTGAAACTCCTTGTTAAAGCCATCGTAGCTCAGACTGCCTCGGACAGGGCCTGGCACAGGGCATCGACCTGCGCCAAGGTGTGCGCTGCCGACAGGGATATCCGCAAGCGGGCGGTGCCGGGCGGCACGGTCGGTGGGCGGATGGCGGGCACCCACAGGCCTTGCCGATCAAGGTGGGCCATCACGGCCAGGGCGTCCTCGTTGCGGCCGATGATGAGGGGCTGAATGGCGGTCTCGGACGGCATCAGGTGCCAAGTGGGGGGCAGCTTCAAGCCGGCGCGCAAACGGTCTCGCAATTGGGCCAGGTGCTGGCGCCGACCGCCCTCATCCTGGATCACCCGCAGGCTGGCCCGCACGGCCTCGGTCAGCATGGCGGGTGCGGCGGTGGCGAACATGTAAGTGCGCGCTTTTTGCACCTGCCATTCGACCAAGGTGGGCTCGCCCGCCACGAAGGCGCCAGCCACGCCTGCGGCCTTGCCCAAGGTGGCCATGTAGATGAGGCGGTGCAGGCGCCCTTGCCATTCAGGTGACACACCATCGCGCCCCGTGATGCCCCAGTGCGCCAAAGTGCCTTCGCCATGCTCGCCCAGCACGCCAAAACCGTGGGCATCGTCGACCATCAACCAGGCATCGTGGCGTTCGCACAGCGCCAGCAAGGCGGGGATGTCGGCGATGTTGCCGTCCATGCTGAACACCGCGTCGGTGAGCACCAATTTGCGCCGGGCGGTGCTGGCTAGCAAGGCGGCGTCCAGCGCAGCCAAGTCACCGTGGGGCACCACATGCACATCGGCCCGCGACAAACGCGCACCATCGATCAGGCAGGCGTGGTTCAAGGCGTCCGAGAAGATCGCGTCACCCCGGCCCACCAACGCCGGGATGGCCCCCACATTGGCCATGTAGCCCGCCACGAAGGACACGGCACGGGGCAGGCCCACCATGGCCGCCAACTCCAGCTCCAGCGCCTCGTGCGAGGGGCTGTGGCCGCACACCGAGGGTGAGGCGGTGGCACCCACGCCGTAGCGTGCGGCGGCTTGCTGCGCGGCCAGGATCAAGGCGGGGTGCTGCGACAAGCCCAGGTAGTCGTTGCTGCCGAAGGACAGGCGCGTCTGCCCGTTGATCACATAGGTGGTGCCGCGCACATGCTCCTGGTCGGGCGACAGGTCGGCCGGTGGCAACAGGGGCGAGACCTGGCGGCGGTGGCGCAGCAAATGCGCTTGTGCCAGCTCGGCCAGCTCGGGGGCAAACAGGGGCGTGGAAGACATCGCGCAAGCGTACCAGCCTGCACGGCGCTTCAGTGCAGGCAGCAGGCCAGGCGGGCCACGGCCTCGTCGATCTGAGCGGGTGACAAGGTGACGAATGACAGGCGCAGCGTGTTGGACCGCCCCGGCGCGCTGCCGGCGTAGAACGATGCGCCGGGCACATAGGCCACGCCCGCGTCCAGCGCCAGGGGCAGGCGTTGCAGGGTGTCGATCCGATCTGGGCACATCACCCAGAAGAACATGCCGCCCTGGGGCAGCTGCCAGGTGCATCCGCGCGGCAGGTGTTGGGCCAAGGCGCTGGCCATGGCATCGCGCTGGTCTCGGTAGCGGGCACGCACGGTGTCCAGGTGGCCGTCGAGGTCAAAGCCTGAATCCAGCAACTGCATGATGATGCGCTGGTTGAGCGCGGGGGTGTGCAGGTCTGCAGCCTGCTTGGCCTGCAAGAGCTTGGCGCGCAAGGCCAGGGCGCTGGGGTGCTGACCGCTGGGCGTGACGATGAAGCCTACGCGCAAACCCGGCGCCAGCACCTTGGAGAAGGACCCCAGGTAGATCACCTGCTCGGGGGCATGCGCGGCCAGGGGCGGTGGCGGGGGCGTGTCGAACCACAGCTCGCCGTAGGGGTTGTCTTCCACCACGGGCGTGTTGCTTTGCTGGGCCTGCAGCGCAATCTCGCGCCGGCGCGCATCGGCGATGCCATGCCCGCTGGGGTTCTGGAAGCTGGGCACCAGGTAGGCCAGGCGCGCAGGCTCGGCCTTTGACAAAGCCTGTGGCAAGGGCCCCATGGCATCGGATGCCCAGGTCTTGAACACCGGCTCGTAAGGCGCAAACGCCTGCAAGGCGCCCAGGTAGGTGGGCTGCTCCACCAGCACTGGCGAGCCTTCGTCCAGCATGACCTTGCCGACCAGGTCCAGGCCCTGCTGCGATCCCGTGGTGATCAGCACTTGCGAGGCCTCCACCTGCCAAGCACCTTGTGACAAGCGCCGAGCAATCCATTCGCGCAAAGGCGGCAGGCCTTCGGTGGTGGCGTATTGCAAGGCTGCGGCACCTTGCGTGGACAGCACCTGATCGCAGGCCCATCGGAGGGCCTCGATCGGAAAGGATTCGGGCGCGGGCAAGCCACCGGCCATCGACAACACACCGGGCCGTTCGGTGACTTTGAGGATCTCGCGGATGGCCGATGAGTTCATGCGCTGGGTGCGCCGGGCCAAGGTGAACGTCATCACTTCATCTCCCGCCGGGCCGCATGCTGGCCCCAGATCACCACCAGCAACACGGCGCCCGCCACCAGCCACGTCGAGGCATCAACGGCTTCATGCAGCACCAGCACCGACAAGGCGATGGACGTGAAGGGCTGCATCAACTGCAACTGGCTGACACGCATGGGATCGCGGGCCAGGGCGGCGTACCAAGCGAAAAATCCCAGCCAGGTCGAGATCACGGCCACATAGGCGAAGGCGCCCCAGGCCTGCCAGCTCACCGCTTCGGTAGGCCAGGACCAGGCCGCGATCGGCAAGGTGATGGGCAAGGCCGCCACCAGCGCCCATGAGATGGCCTGCGCAGCCGGCATTTGCCGGGACAAGGCGGCCCCAGCCACATAGGCCAGTGACGCGCCCAGCATGGCCACCACGAGCCAGGCATCCGCGCTCACCCAATGGTCGGCGCCATGCGAGCGGGCCACGCCCAGCGCGAACATCAACACCAGCGCGCTGCCCAGGGCTCCGGCGAGCCAGAAAAGCAAGCCCGGTCTTTGCCCCAGCCACCACGAGGCCAGCGCCGCCGTGCACAAAGGCAGCAAGCCCACGATGACGGCCGCGTGCGCCGCAGGCACCACGCGCACCGCCCAGCCCATGCACAGCGGAAAAATCAGCACCGCACCCAACACCACCGCGCCCAGCCATGGCCATTGCGCTTTGGCAGGACGGGCCGCACGCACCACCCACAGGTAAACCAGGGCCAACAAACCAGCGATGGCCCCGCGCCCCACCGCCACGAACAGCGGCGGCAACTGAGGCGCCTCGACCGAGCCATTGGCCAGCCGGGTCATGGGGATGGTCATGGCGAAAAGCAGCACGGCCAGGGCACCCAGCCAGCGTGGTGACATGGGGGGCCTGGCTGCCCAAACAGGGCGGCGGACAAGGACTTGTGGGGTGGTGTTCATCTGTGGCACTCTAGTGGCATTGACCAGCACATCACCAATACACAAAGCCATGTCATTGAACGATCTGTACTGGTCAAGCCACCAACACATCCGCCGACCATGACCACGCCCCTGACCCGCGACAGCGCCCTCACCCTGACCGAGCAACTGGTGGCACGTTTTGCCCAGCGCATCCGCCAACACCTGCTGGCGCCGGGCTCGCGCCTGCCCTCGGTGCGCGAGTGCGCCCAGACCCATGGCGTCAGCCCCTACACGGTGGTTGCGGCCTATGACCAACTGCTGGCGCAAGGGCTGATTGAGTCGCACCGCCAGCGTGGCTTCTTCGTGCGGCAGACGCAGGGCCACGTCCCAGCCAACACCCCGGCACGCGCCACCAAGGCGCCCCACCCTTTCCAACCCCGCACGCCGATCGACGCCACCACGCTCATCAAAGGCATGTTCCACGAGCCCGGCAGCCACCCCATGCCGGGCCTGGGCACCCTGCCGCCCGCCTGGCTGGACGCGGCCATGCTGGGCGCCGCTTTGCGCAAGGTGACCCAGGGCGATCGCCTGCTGCCACTGACCTTGCACTACGGCGAGCCTGCGGGCGATTCGCGGTTTCGAGAGGCCGTGTCACGCAAGCTCGGCGAGTTCGGGCTGAAGACCCATGCGGGCCAGATCATCAGCACCGTGGGCGCCACGCACGCGCTGGACGTGGTGTCGCGCACCTTGCTGCAAGCGGGCGATGCGGTGCTGGTCGATGATCCGGGCTGGGCGATCGAGTTCGCACGGTTGGCCCAGATGGGCATGCGCGTGCTGCCGGTGCCACGCGGCCCTGATGGCCCCGACCTGGCCGTGCTGGACACGCTGTGCAAAGCCCACAGCCCCAAGCTGTACGTGACCGTGTCGGTGCTGCACAACCCCACCAGCGCCTTGCTGTCGCCCGGCCATGCGCACCAAGTGCTGCGCCTGGCCGAAGCGCACGATTTCCACATCCTGGAGGACGACATCTACGCCTACCTGGCGCCGGCCCACGCCACGCGCCTGTGTGTGCTCGATGAGTTGCGCCGCACGATCTCGGTGGGCAGTTTCTCAAAGATCCTGACGCCAAGCTGGCGGGTGGGCTACATCGCCGCGCCATCGCACTTGGTGGACCGCATCATCAACACCAAACTGCTGACCACCCTCACCACGCCCCCCATCCTGGAACAAGCGTTGGCGCTGTGCCTGGAGCAAGGCCAGTTGCGCCGCCACAGCGAACGCGTCATCCAGCAACTGGACGTGGCCCGCGCACGCTGCCTGCAACTGGCGCGGCAATCGGGTTGCCATTTCGCGGCCCAGCCGCAAGGCCTGTTTGGCTGGATGGACGTGGGCGTGGACACCGAACGCCTCACCCTGCCCATGCTGGACGCCGGCTGGTTGATCGCGCCCGGCGCCTTGTTCCATGCACAGCGGCAGGCCAGCACCCTCATGCGCATCAACTTCGCGAGTTCGCAAGACGCGCGCTTCTGGAAGGCCCTGGTGGCCGCCCGCAAGCAAGCGCAAACGTCGCCCTCAACGCTGAGCAAGCGCGCTCAGTAAGGCCGCAACGTCAAAAAACGCGTGGACCAACATCAGCGCGGCAACCGCGTTCCACTTCACGACGCGCACTTGGCATCTGCCACCAACAAAACCTCGGGGGCCAGAGAAATCGCACTGGACGCACTGCAACACCCTTCGCCGCCTCAGAACCCTGAGACGGGCGCAACTCACCTCGATTATTCATCGGGACCTCTTCGAGGAGCCCCGTTGTGCTGCGCGTTGGCAGGTCGCGCTGTGTTGTGCCCGCGAGAAAGCGCCCTCAGCGTTGTTGACCCCGAGCATTGAGAATGTCGGCCGCTTGCCGCATCACACGGTCAATGATCTCGGACACCGTGGGCATGTCATGCACCAAGCCTTGCGATTGCCCGATCAGTTGCACGCCTTCATCATGATCGCCCTGGTGGATGGCTTTGCGCATGGCCAAGGTGGCCGCGCCAAAGTAGGCCACTTTGATGGCCCCCACCACACCCTGCCGCAAGGCATCGCGCATCAAGGGCCACAGTGGCGTGTTGAGCTCGCGCGCCGCGCGCCACGACCGCACGATCACCAGCCCGGGGCCCAGTCGCCGCGCCGTGTATTTCTGGCCGCCCGGGGTGCGCATGACGCGGCATGGAAAGGTGTCAAAGTTGGACGAGTAGATGGTGTCTTCGGCCGGCTTGTCGATGATCAACTGCTTGGTGGCCGCGTGCACCACGCTTTCACGCGAGGTGGCAAAGCGGGTGCCCATGGCCACCGCGTCCGCGCCCAGCGCCAAGGCTGCCACCAGGCCCCGGCCATCAGCAAAGCCCCCCGCGGCGATGATGGGCAAGTCGGTCATGTCGCGCACGGCAGGCACCAGCACCAGCGAGGTCACCGCGCCGCCATGCGCGGCGGCTTCATGGCCGGTCACGATCAGGGCATCGACGCCCATGTCGATGGCCGAGCGGGCGTGCTTTTCATTGGACACGGTGGCGATGACCTTGCCGCCGTAGGCATGGGCCGCTTGCACCACCCATTCGGCGCGGCCCATTGACACATTGATGACGGGCACGCGTTCTTGCAAGGCCACGCGCGCGCATTCGGTGGCGCCCGGCAGCAACAGGCTGCAGCCAACGCCAAAGGGTTTGTCGGTCAGGGCGCGCACCTGTTGGATGGCCAGGCGGCATGCTTCAGCCGACAAGCCGCCCGAGGCCAGGATGCCCAAGCCGCCCGCGTTGCTGACGGCGGCCACCAGTTCGGGCACGGCGACATAGGTCATGCCGGGCAGGACGATGGGGTGTTCAATGCCCAGGAGGGTGGTGATGCGGGTCTTCATGGTTCAGGGAGCAGAGTGTAGTGGTGCTTGTTGACACCATGGGGGCGCTTTGTCTTGGCAGCGCGGGGCTGGGGCTGGGGCGGTCTCCGGCAGGGCTTCAGCTTGGTGGTCCCGCTGTTAGCGGGACTGCCTTGCGATGCTCGTGCCGAGGTGGGGCCGTGGAACTCACTGCGCGGATTGCATCCGCTTCGTTCAAACAACCACGGCCAGTCAGATGTTGATGCACGCTGTCGCGTGCCCACCTCGGCACTCCGCTTCTCAGCACCAAGCCAGTCGCCCCGCCCGCCTCCGCCTGATCCCCGATTCAAGGGGCCCGCGCACATTCCAAGGGAATGCACCGCCCGTGCCAACACCCACCAGCCTCAAAAATCGAGACGCATTGTGGCGTGTTGTTTCATGTGGTCTCGTCGTCGTTTCCTGGGCCACTCGGCCCTGCAGGCCGCCAGCGTGCTGGGCCTGTCCGGTTTTTCATTGAACGGCCAGGCGGCGTCCAGCCGCGTGTTCAACGAATCACTGGCCCAACCGCGCGCGGCACTGGGCAGCCTGGGCCGCGTGCCCGCCATCGTCATCGGCACCGGTTATGGCGGCGCGGTCACCGCCCTGCGCCTGGCCGAGGCCGGCGTGCCCGTGCTCATGCTGGAGATGGGCCAGCTGTGGACCCAACCCGCCAGCGATGGCAGCATCTTCACCAAGACCTTGTCGCCTGATGGCCGCGCCATGTGGTTCAAGGACCGCACCGAGGCACCGCTCAAGACCTTCCTCGGCCTGGACGTCATCAACCGCAAGATCCCGCGCTATGGCGGCGTGCTGGACCGCGTCAACTACGACGAAATGTCGGTGTACGTGGGGCGCGGCGTGGGCGGTGGATCGCTGGTCAATGGGGCCATGGCCGTGACGCCGCCACGCGGCTACTTCGAGCAAATGCTGCCCGAGGTGAACGCCGACGAGATGTACGCCAAGTACTACCCCCGCGCCAACGGCCTGCTGGGCGCCAACCACGTTGACCCGGCCTGGTTTGAGAAGGCCGACTGCTACCGCTTCGCCCGCGTCTCGCGCGATCAGGCGCAGCAAACCGGCTTGAAGACCGTGTTCGTGCCCAGCGTGTATGACTTCAAATACATGGCGGCCGAGCAGGCCAAGAAGGTGCCCCGCTCAGCCCTGGCGCAAGAGGTGATCTACGGCAACAACGCGGGCAAGCTCAGCCTGGACAAAACCTACCTGGCCGACGCCGTGGGCACGGGCCGCGTCACCATCTACACGCTGCAACAGGTACGCCGCATCGAGCAGCAGGCCAATGGCGACTACCTGCTGAGCGTGCGCGCCATTGATGCCTACGGCAACGTGCTGGCCGATGTGCAGATTGCATGCGGCCACCTCTTCCTGGGGGCGGGCAGCCTGGGCACGACCGAGCTGTTGGTGCGCGCCCGCGAGACCGGCACCCTGCCCGGTTTGAATCAAGCGGTGGGCGAAGGCTGGGGCCACAACGGCAATGTGATGGCCGCGCGCGCCAACCACCTCTGGAACCCCACCGGCGCGGTTCAATCGACCATGCCGGCCATGGGCATCAACGATTGGGACAACCCGGTCAACCCGGTGTTTGCCGAGATCACGCCCTTGCCCACGGGCTTTGAAAACTGGGTCAGCATGTACCTGGCCATCACGCGCAACCCCGAGCGCGGCCGCTTTGAATACGATGCCGCCACGGATTCGGCCAAGCTGCGCTGGACCCGCGCGCAAAACGCCACCACGGTCAACGCGGCCAAGACCTTGTTCGACCGCATCAACCGCAAGCAGGGCACGGTCTACCGCACCGACCTGTTTGGCGGCGGCAAGGTCTTTGCCGATGATTTTTGCTATCACCCGCTGGGTGGCTGCGTGCTGGGCAAGGCCACCGACAACATCGGCCGGGTCAAGGGCCACGACCGCCTGTACGTGACCGATAGCTCGCTGATCCCAGGCTCCATCGGCGTCAACCCTTTCGTCACCATCACAGCCCTGGCCGAGCGCAACATCGAACGCGTCATCGCGCAAGACCTGCGCTGATGGCGCGCACCAGCTGCTTCACGCGGGTGTCCATCTGCTCGGCTGGCAGGTTGGCATAGCCAATGACCAGGCCATTGAGGGGTGGCCCGCCCGTGCCATAGGCCGACAGGGGGCGCGGGCTGAGCCCCTTCTTCATGGCGGCCTGCGCCGCGTCTGCATCGGGGATGTCGGGGGGCAAGGTCAGCACCAGGTGCAGGCCACAAGCACCACCCAGCACCTCGCCAGGCCAAGGCCAGTGGCGTGACAAGGCCTCACGCAAAGCCGCCTGGCGCTGGGCGTACAGCTGGCGCATCTTGCGCAGGTGCTTGGTGAAATGGCCTTCGTTGATGAAGGCCGCCAGGGCAGTTTGCTCGGCGGGCAGGCCACGCCTGACCAGGTCGCCCAGCGCGCCTTGCAAACGGTCTGACAAGCTGGCGGGCACCACCATGAAACCCAGGCGCAAGGCCGGGAACATCGATTTACTGAACGTGCCCAGGTAGATCACTGGCGCGTGCGGTACCAGCCCTTGCATGGCGGCCAGGGGCGGCCCGTCATGGCGAAACTCGCTGTCGTAGTCGTCTTCAAGGATCCACGCGCCTGCGGCCTGGGCTTGTTCGATCAGGGCCAGGCGGCGCGCCAAAGGCATCACCGAACCCAGTGGGTACTGGTGCGATGGCGTGGTGTAAATCAGGCGCGGCGGCTGCCTGCGCCAAAGTGCCTTGGGCGGTGCCAGGCCTTGCTCGTCCATGGGCACCGGCACCACCTTCAGCCCCGCCGCCAGGCAGGCCACGCGGGCACCGCCATAGCCCGGGTGCTCAATCCAGGCCCGCTGCCCCACATCAGCCAGGGCATGGGCGCACAGGCTCAAGCTGTCTTGCGTGCCATCGGTCACGATGACTTGGTCCAGCGTGCAGACCACACCGCGTGCAGCACGCACATAAGTGGCGATGGCCTGGCGCAGCTCCAGCTCGCCCACGGCAGGCCGGTAGCTGAGCAGGTCGGGGCTTTGGTCGCGCCAGGCCGCGTTCAACAAGCGCCGCCAGGTGCGCAAAGGGAACTCGTCCAGCGCGGGAATGCCAGGCATGAAGGGCATCAGGTCCTGCTCGGCCGTTCGGCGGCGGTTGAAGGCTTGAATGCGATCAGACAAGGCGGGTGGCGGTGCTGCGAGCCCAGCGGTTGGCACGCTTGACACTGCCTGGCCGGTGGCGACTGCGGCGCGCCGATCCGGCAAGGCGGCCACCACGGTGCCCTGGCGGCTGGCCTGCACATAGCCTTCCGCCCCCAACTGTTCATACGCGTGGATGACGCTGTTGCGCGCCAGGCCCAGTTCATGCGCCAACACGCGGCTGGCGGGCAAGGCGCTGCCCGCAGGCAGGCGGCCATCCAGGATGGCCTGGCGCAGCAGCTCGTACAGGCGCCGCTGCCGAGGCAAGGCATGGCCTTTGGCGCGCAGCAGGCGGCGGTCGAGCAGCAAGGTCAGGTCGGTCATGGGCTTGCGTTTATGAATTTTCGTGGCCCCATCATTTTGCATTCAGGTGGGTCTTTTCATGGGGCCATGTTTTGCCTATCGTTGAGGCTCACTCACGAACAGGGACCACCACAGCATGACCACCACCTTCGCACCGCCCCCACCGAACGCAGCCGTGTCCGCCGCGCTGAAGACCGTGGTCACTACGACAGCCACATCATCCACGCCATCGTCGATGCGGCCTACCTGTGCCACGTGTCCTTCGTGGACGAGCGCGGCCCGCTGTGCCTGCCCACCGCCGTGTGGCGCGTGAACGACCACGTGCTCATCCACGGCTCCAACGGCAGCAAGATGATGAAGTCGCTGGCCCAGGGCACGCCTGCCTGCCTGGCCATCACGCACCTGGATGGC
>NZ_JACMNS010000116.1 GCF_014378415.1 Aquabacterium sp. | reverse complement strand
GCGCTTGCTGCGCCTGTACAAGGAAGTGTCTGGCAAGTCGCCTTCCAAGGGCCAACTGCCCTTCTCGACCGACTGGTTCATGACCTGGCAGCCCAACATCCACGCCAGCTTGTTCCTCAACATCCATGAGTACCTGAACAAATCCTCAGAGATCGACGAGATCGATGTCGTCATCAAGGCTTACCAGCTGTACCTGGAGCAAACCCAATCCCAAGGCCTGGAGCCCCTGCTGTCCGTGACCCGCGCCTGGCGCCTGGTCAAGTTCATCGACAACGGCATGCTCAGCCTGACCAAATGCAACAAGTGCGGTGGCTCTTACGTGACCCACCCCCATGAAATCGCCCGCCACTTCACCTGTGGCCTGTGTAACCCACCCGCCCGCGCGGGCAAAGGCAAGGCCGCTGGGGCCCTGCACATGCATTGATGTCGTGAAGTCTGCGCGCTGTCAGGCTCAAGCTTGATCAGGCGCTGTCGATAAAACTGGTGGGCGGTTTGGAAACGAAACGTCCTTGCTTGTCTCCTCCTAGCACGATGAGTGCTTTAGCGGGCCCCGAACTGGGCCCGCTTTTTTCTGTGTCATGAAAAAAGCCCCGCCCGCATGCTTCTGTTCACGGCTTAGGAAACAGGCCCACTCGCCGAAGATCAAGGCCTTGATCAACCATCTGCCCCTTCTTTGACCAGAACACCATGAACCTTGTCATCGGATACATCGTCGCGCTGGGCTGCATCTTTGGGGCATACATCATCCACGGCGGCAACACGGAGGTGATCCTTCATGCCTTGCCCCTGGAAATGATGTCCATCATGGGGGGCGCCTTGGGTGCCTTCGTGGTCAACAACCAGACCAAGACCATCAAGGCCGTGTTGGCCAACTTGGGGCCTTTGCTCAAGGGCTCCAAATACACCAAGGCGCGCTACATGGAGCTGATGGCCATGATGTACGAGATCTTGCAGAAGGTGCGCAAGGAAGGCTTGATGTCCATTGAAAAGGACGTCGAAGACCCCCACAACTCGGCTCTGTTCAAGAAGTACCCCACCATGGGCCACGACCACCACGTGGTCGAGTTCATCACCGACTACCTGCGCATGATGGTCTCGGGCAACCTCAATGCCCACGAGATCGAAAGCCTGATGGACAACGAGATCGACACCCACCACCACGAAGGCCATGCCGCCGTGGCGGCCGTGGCCCGCCTGGCCGGCGCCCTGCCCGCCTTCGGGATCGTGGCCGCCGTGCTCGGGGTCGTCAACACCATGGGCTCGGTGGGCCAACCCCCCGCCATCCTGGGCGGCATGATCGGCTCGGCACTGGTCGGCACCTTCCTGGGCATCTTGCTGGCCTATGCCGTGGTCGAACCGCTGGGCGGCCTGATGGAGCAAAAGCTCGACGAAGGCACCAAGGAATTCAACGTGGTCAAGACCGTGTTGCTGGCCAGCATGCAGGGCTATGCGCCGCAAGTGGCCATCGAGTTCGGCCGCAAGGTGCTGTACTCAACCGAGCGCCCCACCTTTATCGAGCTTGAAAACCACGTCAAGGGCAAGAAGTGACCCAAGCCATGATGAAACTCGCGGAGACCCCTCATGGCCGGTGATTCCAAAAAAGTCCAGCCAATCATCATCAAGCGCGTCAAGAAGGGCGGCCACGCTGTTCACGGCGGCGCCTGGAAGATCGCCTACGCCGACTTCGTGACGGCCATGATGGCTTTCTTCCTGCTGATGTGGCTACTGGGCTCCACCACCGAGGGCGACAAGAAGGGCATTGCCGACTACTTCAACAGCCCGTTGAAAGTCGCGATGCTCGGCGGCGCGGGCTCGGGCGATGCTTCTTCGATCATCATGGGCGGGGGCAACAACCTGGCCGAAAGCGTGGGCCAGGTCAAAAAAGGCGCCTCAGAGACCGCCGAGGTCAAGGCCCGCAAAAAAGCCATCAAGGCCGAACAGGCCATGGCTGAACGCAGCCAGCTGGCGGCCCTGAAGGCCAAGATGGAAGAGGTCATTGCCAACGACTATCGCCTGGCCCAGTACCGGTCTCAGATACAGCTGGACCTGACGGCCGAAGGCCTGCGCATCCAGATCGTGGATGACCAGAGCCGGCCCATGTTCGACAGCGGCAAGCCGGAGGTCAAAGGCTACATGCAGGACATCCTGCAGTCGATCGGCGCGGTGCTGTCGGTGGTGCCCAACCGGCTCACCATTGAAGGCCACACCGACTCCAAGCCCTTCAGCGCGGGCGAGCGTGGCTATAGCAACTGGGAGCTGTCGGCAGACCGGGCCAACGCCTCACGGCGCGAGCTGATCGCCGGTGGATTGTCCGGCGCGAAAGTACTGCGTGTGCAGGGCCTGGCCGCCAGCCTGCTCTACGAAAAAGACAACCCTGAAAGCCCCTTGAACCGGCGCATCAGCATCGTGGTGATGAACCGCGAAGCCGAAGACCGCTTCTACATGGCCGCCAAAGTCGAATCTGGCCAGGCGGCCGATGAAGCGGCCACCGACCCCGAAGTGCCCGCGGCCTTAACCAGCCCCATAAAGCCCTTAAGCCCTCCCACTGAACGCCGATAACGGCTGTGAACACCTTGCGGAGGCCGTGCAAAGCCTCTAGCGATTGAATCAAGGACGAGCCATGAGCAATCCCTCACCCGACATGAAATTCCTGATCGTTGACGACTTTTCCACGATGCGCCGCATCATCCGAGGCTTGCTCAAGGAAATTGGCTACAACAACGCCGAGGAAGCCGAAGACGGCACCGTGGCCCTGAACATGCTCAAAAACGGCAAGTTCGATTTCGTGGTCAGCGACATCAACATGCCCAACATGAATGGCTTTGAACTACTCAAGGCCATCAAGGCGGACGACACGCTCAAGCACCTGCCGGTGCTGATGGTCACCGCCGAAGCCCGCAAAGAAGACATCGTTCTGGCTGCCCAGACCGGCGCTGCGGGTTACATTGTCAAGCCCTTCACCAAAGCGACGCTGGAAGAGAAGGTGCAAAAAATCATGCAAAAACTCACGGCTGCGGCCTGAGCAGGGAGAACCAAAGATGAAGATGGACGATCTGCCCACAACAGCGGCACCAGCCGCTTCGCCCGAAATTTTTCAGCAACTGGGCACGCTGACACGCCAGCTGCACGACACGCTGAATCAATTGGGGGTGCTGCCGCGCTTGGCCGACTCGGTTAACAACCTGCCGGATGCGCGAAGCCGCCTGAACTACATCGCCACCAAGACGGCCGCCGCCGCCGAAAAGGTGCTGAACCTGGTTGACGAGGCCAAAGCCGACCAAGCCCACATCGTGGCTGAAACGCGCAAGCTGGCCCGGTTGATGATCGCCGACCCCGTCAAGGCCGTGGCCAGTGGCGCCGTGATGAATTTCGTGGAGGAGGTGGAAACGATCACGCAACGCGTGGACGGGCGCCTGACCGACATCATGATGGCCCAGGATTTCCACGATCTGACAGGCCAGGTGGTGGCCAAGGTCGTGGCCCTGGCCACCGACCTGGAGAAGCAACTGGCCGGCGTGCTGATGCAGGCCGCCCCGCCCGAATTGGCTCACAAGGCCGAAGTGGCCATGACGGCCAACCAGCACATTGAACCCTCCTTGAGTGGCCCGGTGGTGGACGGCGAAGGTCGCACCGACGTGGTCAACAACCAAGGCGAAGTCGACGATTTGCTGGCCAGCCTGGGCTTCTGAGTTCTGGCGGTTTGTTGCCCTGGGCACCATATCGCAACAAAATGCAATAAATGATTGACCAGTGTCAGGGTGGGTGTGTCGACCATGACGCCGCGCGGCGTCATCAAGTTGCACGGCGCAGGGATCATTCGCCTAGAAGCCAGCGAACATGCTGCTCATCCTCTGGCCAATAGGCGCCTCGGCGAGCCCGCCACAGATAATTCTTCTCGCGCAGTTTGTCCAGCGCATTCTGTATGGCCGACGCGCTTGAGGCGTCTTCTTTGAAAAGACTGCTGGCGTCTTGTCCTTGCGCCTCCATGCGTTTTTTGAGGCGCGTTTTCATGGCCTCGCTGAACATCCCGTCGCGCTTGGCGCCGTCGTCGAGCGAGTCAATGGCAATTTCACGCAAAAGTGCCCGCTGCAACGTGGGCAGCTGCGCAAAATCGTTCAAAAAACTCTGCCGCCAATGGATGATTTTCTCGCGCACTCGAAGCGCCAACACTTGGTTGAGGTCCTGGCCATCAGCCGGCGGATCAAGCCGCAAGCTTCGCAAAACAGGCACCATCATTTCGGGCCGTGAACCGGCCTCTTTGAACAAGGCAAACACCTGCTGAAGATCAAGGCCCAGTCCCAACCTGGCACAAAGCCACTCGCAGTAATCTTCACCAAGGGGCGGAAAATTCACCAGGTCGGCACCAAAAAAAGCTTGATCCTGCTGGTGCACCAGCAACCCAAGCTTGCCCCGGTTTGAGCCCGTCCCGATGATCTGTAGGCCATTGCCCGCCAGATTCAACGCGTCGCGGGCCGCCTTGAGGGCGAAAAGGGCGTTTGACCCGGCATCCGAGGTCAGTGCATGCTGGACCTCATCAATCACGACGACGATCCTCTTGCCATTGGCGCTGGCCAGTGCCGACAGTGCATCGGTGAGCGTGGCATTGGCGCTGAGGCCAAGCTGCGACAGGTCAAAACTCAGGCCGCCACCAAGCGCGCCAATGTTGAATTTGGCCAACCCGGCCTTGGCCGCCAGTTTGCTGATGGCCCCGCCTTCTTTTTTGAGTTCTGCCCGGATGGCATCGGAGATGAGCAAGGCCGGATCTTGTGCCTTGTCAGCCCACAGATCAATGTACAGAACCTCGGTATCTTGCTGACAAAGGGCCGGCACCAGATCTTGTCGAACAAAGGTCGATTTGCCCGTGCGCCTGGGCGCAGCCAGAAACAGGCCGCTGTTCACCCCCAGGGTTTTGTCCAAGGCCGCATCAGCGTAGGCCTGGGCCAACTCATTGCGGTGAAAAAAATCAGCACTCTGCGCCGGGAGGAGCACGGATTGGGACATCACAGGCCTTCACGAGGAATTACGGGAATATATTCCTAATTATTTGCAATTATCTGAATTTATACAAAGTAGAGGCGCCGTGATTTTTCACCCGATAATCAGCCCCTCAAAGAACCAAGCCTGATGATGATCATGTTGACCAACCTGGGCGAGCAAGTCGCTCACCTGCACGACACGACCCTGACTTGCGCAGGCGGCCCGCCCGTGGCGCCACCGATCCCCGCGACCACAGATGACCGCGCCGCCCTGCTTTGGCAATGGATCGGTACCAACCACTTCTTCAACAGCAGCCTTTGGGCCGAAGAAGACCTGGCCCGCCGCACCACCGTCAGCGGCGAAGAAATCGCCCAGAACAAGCGCGCCATCGACCGATTCAACCAAGCCCGCAACGACGCCACCGAGCGCGTAGACGAGATCTTGCTGACCGACCTGGGCCTGGTCGATGCCGCATCGGCGCAAACCGACGCGCCCGAATCCAAAGTGCCCGCCAACGCACGCTTGAACAGCGAAACCGCTGGCAGCATCGTCGACCGCATGTCCATCATGGCGCTCAAGATCCACGCCATGCGCGCCCAAACTTTGCGCACCGACGTGGCCGATGACCACCGCACCAGCAGCCAGGTCAAGCTGGACAAATTGCTGCAGCAGCGCGCCGACCTGGGCGCCTGCCTGCACACCTTGATCGCCGACACGCAAGCGGGCCGGGCCTATTTCAAGGTTTATCGCCAGTTCAAGATGTACAACGATCCGCGCTTCAATCCTGCGCTGGTGGCCGAGCAGAGCAAGGCCAAGGCTTGACATGTACAATTAAAATGTACAAATTGACGCCAGAGGCCTCCATGCAAACCATGCCGTTCTCACAGGCCCGAGCCCATCTCGCCGAGGCATTGCGCGGGGTCGAGTTGGCGCAAGAGCCCTTGTTGATTTCGCGCCGCGGTCAGGCCGCTGGCGTATTGATGTCATTGGCCCACTATCAACAATTGGCAGGCTCAAGCGCCGGTTTTTCTGCCAGGCTGGCCGATTGGCGGGCTCAGTACTCGCAAACGCTGGATGAATCAAACGACTTCACATCGCCGAGAGACCTCAGCGAAGGACGTGATTTTTCGTGGTGACTGCATTGAGTTGGCTGCTGGACACGAACATATTGTCCGAGGCCATGCGCCCCGCACCCAATGCCACCGTTCTGAGCAACCTCGCTCGCTATGAAGGCGAGCTGGGCGTTCCTGCCCCTGTATGGCATGAGCTGCGCTTTGGGTGGTTGCGCATGCCCGAGGGACACCGCAAAGACGCCATCGGCCGCTATGTGCAACACGTGGTTGGCGCACTGCCTGTGCTGCCCTACGACGCAGCGGCTGCGCGCATCCATGCCGAATTGCGCAGCACACGAGCACAATGTGGCGCGCCCTTGTCCTTCGTGGACGGGCAAATCGCTGCCATTTCAATGGCGTTGGGGCTGACTTTGGTCACGCGCAACGCCAAAGACTTTGCCGGTCTGGCAGGCCTGCGTTTGAACAACTGGTTCGAAGCCTAAACCCCCTCCGTGCGCATCCTGATCGTCAAAACCAGTTCCATGGGCGATGTCGTCCATGCCCTGCCCGCCATCACCGACATAGCCCAGGCCCTTCCGCACGCCAAGATCGACTGGCTGGTGGAAAAAAGCTTTGCATCGATGCCCAGCCAACACCGGGCGGTGCAACGCGTCATCCCCATCCAGTGGCGCAAATGGCGCAAGTCTCTTCGCTCGGCTGAGACAAAATCGGCCATGCGCCAATGGCGTGCCGAAATGACGCGGCACCGCTACGACCTGATCATCGACATGCAAGGCCTGATCAAAAGTGCCGGCTTTGCCTGCTTTGCACATGGCCCACGCGCAGGTTACGACTGGCACAGCATCCGCGAGCCCTTGGCCAGCTTGTTGTACCAACGCCGCGCCCGAGTGCCGCGCGATCTGCACGCGGTAGACCGGTGCCGTCAGTTGGCCGCCAAGGTGCTGGGCTACGCTCTGCCCACCACGCCCCCTGATTTCGGGCTAAAACGAACCGACCAACCCTGGCAACCTGCCTCAACGCCTTATGCCGTGCTCATCCCCTGCGCCAGTCGCCCTGAAAAGTTGTGGCCCCAGGCCGACTGGATCGCGGTCGGACACCAGCTCATCCGCCAGGGCCTGGCCGTCGCCGTGATGTGGGGCAGCCCCGATGAGCAGCAACGCGCCCAGGCAATCGCCAGCGCCATTGGCGGCGTCGTCCCGCCCTTTTTGACGGTGGCCGAGGCCTCCGACTGCCTGGCACACGCACAGATCGTGGTCGGCCTGGACACGGGCATGACCCATTTGGCAGCAGCGCACGGGCGCACCACCATTGGCATTTATTGTGACCACGAACCTGGCTTGGCCGGCGTCACCGGCCCTGGCCGCGTGCACAGCCTCGGCGGCAAAGGCCAAGTCCCCACCCTTCAAGCCGTGCTCAACGCGGCGGCTGCACCCTGACCATGGACTACAAAGAAACCACCAAACGCCTGCTGTCATACGCGCGCCCACAATGGCGCATGTTGAGCACCGCATTGCTGTTCTTCATCCTGGGCTCGGCGGTTGAACCCATCCTGCCGGCGATGTTCAAGAAGCTCATCGACTCGGGCTTCAAGGAGGGCATGAACTACCCGATCTGGGCGGTCCCCGTCGTCGTGATCGGCCTGTTCCTGGTGCGCGGCCTTTTCAATTTTGGCGGCGCCTATGTCATGAACTCGGCCACCTCGACCATGGTGCTGAACCTGCGCCGTGACTTGATGCGGGCCCTGCTCAAAGCCGATGCGCATTTGTTCACCACCATCAGTCCGGGCCTGGCAGTCAGCAAGGTGATCAATGATCCGCAGCACGCCTCGTCAGCCCTGGGCGGCTCGATGATCTCGATCGTCAGAGATGCCTCGACGCTGCTGTTCCTGATCGCCTACCTGATTTACCTGAACCCCCAGCTGACCTTGATCGCGTTCATCTCAATGCCCCTGCTGGGCATCAGCGTGAAGCTGATCCGCAAGCGCCTGACCAAGGTGGGCGAAGCCACTTACTTGGCCCAGCAAAACCTGGTCGCCACGGTGGACGACAACGCTCGGGCCTGGCGCGTGGTCCGCACCTTTGACGCCACCGAGTTCGAACTGAAGCGCTTTGAACAACAAGCCATTCACCACCGCCGCATGACCATGAAGCAGGTGGCCACCAGCTCGCTGGTCACGCCCATCACGCAGATCGTGGCGGCCATTGGCGTGTCCATCATCCTGACCTTGGCGCTGCACCAGGCGCAAAACGGCTCGTCCACGGTCGGCGAGTTCGTCTCATTCATCACCGCCTTGCTGATGACCATGTCGCCCATGCGCCACCTGACGGACGTGTTCCAGCCCATCACTGGCGCCTTGATCACGGCCCGCGGCGCATTTGAGCTGATCAATGCCCCCGCCGAACCCGACCTGGGCACGGCCGAGATGCCCGTTTGCAAAGGCAAGATCGACTTCAAGAACGTTTTCCTTCATTACGAGGGCGCCTCCAACCCCGCCCTGGCCGGCCTGGACCTGGTCATGAAGCCCGGCCAAACCATCGCCCTGGTCGGCTCATCGGGCGCGGGCAAATCAACGGTCGTCAACACCCTGCTGCGGTTTGCCTACCCCACCAGCGGCCAAATCCTGCTGGACGACACGCCCATTGAATCCCTGAAGCTGGCCAGCCTGCGACGCCACTTCGCCGTGGTCTCGCAAGACATCGTGCTGTTTGAAGGCTCAATCGCGCAAAACGTGGCCTATGCCAGCCCCCACGGCCTGGACCGCGCCAAGGTCGAACACTGCCTGAAAGCGGCCAACCTCTGGAACCATGTCCTGACCCTGCCCGATGGCATGGATGCCGCCGTGGGCACCAACGGCAGCCGCCTGTCCGGTGGCCAACGCCAGCGCCTGGCCATTGCACGCGCCCTGTACCGCGATGCCGCCGTCTGGATCTTTGACGAAGCCACCTCCGCGCTCGACTCCGAATCCGAAGCCGTCGTGCAGCGCTCCATCGAAGACCTGCGCGGCAGCAAAACCCTGATCCTGATTGCCCACCGCCTCAGCACCATCCGCAACGCCGACTGCATTTACGTCATGTCCGAAGGCAAAGTGGTCGAGCAAGGCACCCACGCCGAGTTGATCGCCAGGCAAGGTCTTTACGCAGGCATGGTAAAAATCCAATCTGCCGACTAAACCTGAACCGCGATAATCCAAGGTGATTCGCAGTCTTTTGTGGTTTACAGGCGGTATTGAATGGCGGATGATTTCCTAAATGGTCGATAACACCCTGGTAGAAGCTCCCGGATCCGGATCGTTGACGGGTGTGGCCCGCGTGTTGGTGAACGCCGGCAAACTCGACGTCAAATCCGCCGGAGACCTTACCCGGTCGGCCAAGGACCAGAAGCGCAGCTTCATCAGCGCGCTGATGTCCAGCGGTGCCATCTCAGCCACCGACCTGGCTCAAACCCTGTCCACCGCCCTGGCCGTGCCCGTGCTCGACTTGTCGGCCCTGGATCTGCAACGCCTGCCCAAGGGCGTGATCGACAACAAGCTGTCGACCCAATACCAGGTGATCGTGCTGTCCAAGCGGGGCAACCGCTTGTTCGTGGCCGGCGCCGACCCGACCGATCAGGAAGCCATCGAGCGAATCAAGTTCGCCACGCAGTTGACCCCGGAATGGGTCATCGTTGAGCACGACAAGCTGTCGCGCCTGCTGGAAGGCCAAACCGCCTCGGCCGAAGAGCAACTGAGTGCCTTGACCTCGGGTGATTTCGAGTTCGACATCACCGATGACCTGAACAACCCGCAACCCGAAGCCGCCGAGCTGTCCACCGAGGTGGAAGACGCCCCGGTGGTGAAGTTCCTGCAGAAGATGCTGGTCGACGCCATCAACGCCCGAGCGTCTGACTTGCACTTCGAGCCCTACGAGTACAACTACCGTGTGCGCTTTCGGGTGGATGGCGAGCTGCGTGAAGTCACCCAGCCGCCCATTGCCATCAAGGACAAGCTGGCCTCACGCATCAAGGTCATCTCGAGGCTGGACATCGCTGAAAAACGCGTGCCGCAAGACGGCCGCATGAAGCTGAAGTTCGGCAACAAGTCCATCGACTTTCGGGTCAGCACCTTGCCCACCTTGTTTGGCGAGAAGATCGTGATCCGGATCCTGGATTCGTCGTCTGCCAAGATGGGCATCGAGGCCTTGGGCTATGAGCCGATCGAAAAAGAGCGCCTGATGAACGCCATTTACCGGCCCTACGGCATGGTGCTGGTCACCGGGCCCACCGGCTCGGGCAAAACGGTGTCGCTGTATTCCTGCTTGAACATCCTGAACCAACCGGGCGTGAACATCTGCACGGTCGAAGACCCGGCCGAAATCAATTTACCGGGCATCAACCAGGTCAACGTCAACGACCGGGCTGGGCTGACGTTCTCGGCCTCGCTCAAGGCCTTCTTGCGGCAGGATCCCGACGTCATCAT
Source organism: Aquabacterium sp. (assembly GCF_014378415.1). Lineage (GTDB taxonomy): Bacteria > Pseudomonadota > Gammaproteobacteria > Burkholderiales > Burkholderiaceae_C > Aquabacterium. The sequence continues at coordinate 19,854 of NZ_JACMNS010000116.1, read as the reverse complement.
GGTCGGCGAAATCCGCGATCAAGAAACCGGCGACATCGCCATCAAAGCGGCCCAGACCGGCCACATGGTGATGTCCACCCTGCACACCAACGACGCGCCCACCACCTTGACGCGGCTGTTGAACATGGGCATCCCGCCCTTCAACATCGCCTCGGCCGTGATCTTGATCACAGCGCAGCGTTTGGCGCGCAAACTTTGCGAAGTGTGCAAAGCACCGGCGGAGTATCCTAAAGAAGCACTGCTGCGGGCTGGCTTCAAAGACCACGAAATCGATGGCTCATGGCGCCCTTACAAGGCCGTGGGCTGTTCAAGTTGCAACAACGGTTACAAAGGACGGGTTGGCCTTTACCAAGTCATGCCCATCAGTGAAGAAATACAACGCATCATCCTGCGGCTGGGCACAGCCATGGACATTGCGGAGCAAGCCAAGCGCGAAGGCGTGCGAGACTTGCGCGAGGCCGGCTTGGTCAAGGTCAAAGCCGGCATGACTTCTCTGGAAGAGGTGATCTCGGTCACCAACGAATAGTCAACCAAATCAGATCTGCGCGACGCGCCCTCGGAGTTCCCCACATGGCCACGGCAACCGCCTCTAAAGCACAAGAATTTGTTTTCGAATGGGAAGGCAAAGACCGCAACGGCAAGGTGGTGCGCGGCGAGATGCGTTCGGCCGGCGAAGCGGTGGTCAGCGCCACCCTGCGCCGTCAAGGCATCCTGGTGCAGAAGGTCAAAAAGCGCCGCACCAAAGGCGGGGGCTCTGTCAAACAACGGGACATCGCGATCTTCACGCGCCAACTGGCCACCATGATGCGCGCAGGTGTGCCTTTGCTGCAATCATTCGACATCGTGGGCCGGGGCAGCACAAACCCACGAGTCACCAAATTGCTCAACGACATCCGCCAGGATGTCGAAACCGGCACCAGCTTGTCGGCCGCGTTCCGCAAGCACCCTTTGTATTTCGACGCCCTGTATTGCAACTTGGTGGAAGCCGGTGAAGCCGCCGGTATTTTGGAAGCCCTGCTGGAGCGCCTGGCCATCTACCAGGAAAAAACCATCGCGATCAAGCAAAAGATCAAGTCGGCCCTGACCTACCCCATCGCCGTGCTGGTGGTGGCGTTCGTGGTGGTGGCCGTGATCATGATCTTTGTGATCCCCGCGTTCAAGGAAGTGTTCACCTCTTTTGGCGCCGAACTGCCCGCCCCCACCTTGTTCGTGATGGCGATGTCAGAGATCTTCGTCAAATACTGGTGGGCCATTTTTGGCGCCATTGGCGGCAGCGTTTACTTCTTCCTGCAAACCTGGCGGCGTTCTGAAAAGATGCAAAAAACCATGGACCGCCTGCTGCTGAAGGTGCCCGTGTTTGGCGACCTGATGTTCAAGTCTGCCGTGGCCCGCTGGACGCGCACCCTGTCCACCATGTTCGCTGCGGGCGTACCGCTGGTGGAAGCGCTTGACTCCGTGGGCGGCGCCGCAGGCAACGCCGTGTTCGCCGAAGCCACTGAGCAAATCCAGCGCGATGTGTCCACCGGCACCAGCTTGACCACGTCGATGCAATCCGCCAACCTGTTCCCCGTCATGGTGTTGCAGATGGCGTCGATCGGTGAAGAGTCCGGCTCGCTGGACCACATGCTGGGCAAAGCCGCCGACTTCTACGAAGAAGAGGTGGATGAGGCCGTCAAGGCCCTGTCCAGCCTGATGGAGCCTTTCATCATCGTGATCCTGGGCGGCATCATTGGCGGCATCGTGGTCTCCATGTACCTGCCCATCTTCAAACTTGGCCAGGTGGTCTAAAGGCCCATGCAGCTTCATGAACTGTTGGCCATCCTCACGACACCGTGGGGATTGGCCGTGCTGGGCCTGTGTGTCGGCAGCTTCCTGAACGTCGTCATCCACCGCATGCCACTGATGCTGGAGCGCCAATGGCGCGCCGACAGCGCGGCCATGCTGGAATTGCCCGCCAAAGAGGAGGACGCCGCCGCACCGCTGACGCTGTCCAAGCCCGCATCGCGCTGCCCCTCTTGCGGCCACACCATCCGCTGGTACGAAAACATCCCCCTCGTCAGTTGGCTGGTTTTGCGCGGCAAATGCTCCGCCTGCGGCACGCGCATTTCGGTGCGCTACCCCTTGATCGAATTGCTCACGGCACTTTTGTTCGCCGCCTGTGGCTGGCGTTTTGGCGCGCAGCCCACCACCTTGCTGTGGTGCGGGTTTGTGGCCGTGCTGGTGGCGGCCTCGGCCATTGATTGGGACACCACCCTGCTGCCCGACGACCTGACCCTGCCCCTGCTGTGGGCCGGCTTGATCGCCGCCGCCCTGGGCTGGACCTTGCCTTTGAGCGAAGCCGTGTGGGGCGCCGTGGTTGGCTACCTCTCGCTGTGGTCGGTATATTGGCTGTTCAAGCTCGCCACCGGCAAAGAGGGCATGGGCTACGGCGACTTCAAGCTGCTGGCCGCCCTGGGCGCCTGGCTGGGCTGGCAAATGGTGCTGCCCGTGGTGCTGGCATCGTCGATCATTGGTGCCATCGTGGGCATCGGCATGAAGCTGTCCAGCACGCTGCGTGAGGGCCGCTACATCCCCTACGGCCCATTCCTGGGCGGCGCGGGCCTGGTGGTCATGCTGGCAGGGCCGCAACGGGTGCTGGGATGGCTGGGCTGGGCTTGATCAAAGTCCGCAAGGTCGGCCTGACTGGCGGCATCGGCAGCGGCAAATCAACCGTGGCCCAGATGCTGGTGAACCTGGGCGCCCACCTGGTCGATCTGGACGCCATCTCGCGCGCGCTCACAGCCCCAGGCGGCGCCGCCATTGCGCACATCCAGCAGCAATTTGGCCCTGCCTTTGTGGACGCCCATGGCGCCATGAACCGCCCCCGCATGCGCGAATTGGCCTTCACGGATCCTGGCGCCCTGATCCAGCTGGAAAGCATCTTGCACCCACTGATTGGCCAGCATGCCGACCAGCATGCGGGCCGGGCCAGCGCCAACCAGATCATCGTTTTTGACGTGCCCTTGCTGGCCGAATCAGGCACCAGGTGGGCGCAAAAAGTTGACGCTGTTCTGGTGGTGGACTGCCCAGTCGACACGCAAATTGCGCGCGTGATGGCCCGCTCAGGCTGGACGCGCGAGGCCGTTGAAAAAGTCATCGCGCAGCAAGCCACGCGCGAGATGCGCCTGGCCGTGGCCAACCACGTGATCGTCAATGATGGATTGAGCCTGGATGAATTAAGGCAAGAGGTGAAGAAGCTCTGGCGCCTGTGGAACAATCAGGCTTGACTGCTGGTGTTGTCCCAACTTAGCTCAGGTGGCGCGTTGATTCTGTACGAATATCCCTTCAACGAAAGCATCCGCACCATGTTGCGGCTTGAACATCTGTTCAACCGCCTGATTTTGCTGATGTGGCGCGAGCACCCGACCGACCACCACTACGCGCTGGGCACCATTTTCGAGATCATGGACGTGGCTTCGCGGGCCGACCTCAAGGCTGACCTGCTCAAAGAGCTGGACCGCTTCAAATCCCAGTTCATGGGCTGGCGCGGCAACCCTGCGATTCAAGAAGCCGTGCTGGACCAAGTGCTGGGCCGCATCGAGCAAACCCACCACACCTTGCAACAAGTGCCTGGCAAAGCCGGGCAAACCTTGGCCAGCAACGATTGGTTGATGAGCATCCGCAGCCGCATCAGTATTCCGGGTGGCACCTGCGAGTTTGATCTGCCTTCATACTTTGCGTGGCAGCATGAACCTGCCCAGAAGCGGCAAGCCGATTTGCAGCAGTGGGTGGCCACCCTCACCCCGCTGGCCGAGGCGCTGAAGTTGATGCTCAGTTTGTTGCGTGACACCGGGCACCCGCACATGGTGGCGGCGCCTGCGGGCACGTATCAGCAGAGCCTGAAAGAGAACAAGCCATTTTTGCTGCTGCGCTTGCGCATTGATCCTGGCATGGGGCTGGTGCCGGAGATCAGTGGCAATCGTCTCATGGTGGCCATTCGCTTGATGCGGCAGGACATCGAGGGTAAGCTGAAGCTCGCCTCCGACATGGATGCGGGCTTTGAATTGACCCTTTGCGCTTGAGCGCCGTTAAGACATGAGTGAACCCCTTGTACGCTGCCCCTCGTGTAGTGACATGGTGCCTTACCGCACCGACAACCCCTATCGGCCGTTTTGCTGCAAGGGGTGCAAGGCGTTTGATTTGGGGGCTTGGGCTAGTGAGCAGTTTCGGGTTGAAGTCAAGCCCACGACGGAAGATCTGCTGGATAACGACGGCCTGTAAATAAATTTATCGACTTGTCACTTACCCTTAATAGAATTCCCCTTGCTCTTGCAGTCCAGAGAGCGCTCAGAACAGGACATAAAAAATGTGGAATCCGGGGGTATTGGTACTGTTGGCGGTTTTTGCCACGGCGTTGTTGGGCTGCATCGCGTTGGTCATGACACAGCGTTGGCATGGCCGGCTATCGTTGGACCATGACCTCACGGGCGTTCAGAAAATCCACCTCCGGCCTGTTCCCCGCGTGGGTGGCGTTGCGGTATTTTCGGCCTTGCTCGTTGGTGGGCTGGGTGCCTTGTGGGTCAACGAGCCCCTCGCACCTCATATCCTCATGCTGCTGTTGTGCAGTTTGCCGGCGTTTTTGGCCGGCTTGATCGAAGATCTCACCAAGCGGGTGGGCGTGCGAACGAGGCTGTACGCCTCCTTTGCTTCCGCAGCCTTGGCCATATGGTCCTTGAATGCAGAACTGACCCGTCTCGACACGCCTGGCTTGAATTACCTCATCACCTTTGCACCCGTGGCGGTCCTGTTCACCTGTTTTGCCGTGGGTGGCTTGACCAATGCGGTGAACATAATTGATGGCATCAATGGATTGGCAGCAGGAAGCGTCATCCTGATGATGTCAGGCCTGGGCGTTTTGGCCTGGCTTCACCATGACATCTTCGTATTTGAATTGTGCATGCTGGGCATTGCAGCCTTGGCAGGCTTCATCGTCCTCAACTTTCCAGGCGGCAAGATATTCTTGGGCGATGGGGGGGCGTATCTGGCTGGATTCTGGTTGGCCGAATGCGCGGTATTGCTCCTAGCCCGCAATCCGGAAGTATCGACGTGGGCCGTTCTGCTGATGTGCCTGTATCCGGTATGGGAGACGATTTTCTCGATGATGCGTCGCCGCATTAGCCGGGCAGACAGTCGCCAACCTGACCAGGTTCACCTTCATCATGTTTTGATGAACCGCCTTAAGTCGACACCGAAAAATGGTCTACCGGCCTCTCACAAAGAACACGCCTTGACCAGCTTGCTGATATGGACTTTGGTGATCACCTGCCAGGCATTGGTGCTAACCCACAGACCTTCCGACTCGGAAATGGTCGCGGGCGCCTTGTGGTTTGCCATGACCTATGGGTGCTTGTATTGGTTTGCCCATCCAGGCAAGACGCTGAATGAACAGGCCCTGCCGATGACCGGCACCCTCAGCAGATAATGTTTGAGCAGCCCCTCCGGCTGCTTCACTTCAAGATAGTGCTTGCACACAAGGTCTTCATGACCATGTGACCGAACATCAAGTGCACGTCTTCGCAAAGCTGCATGTCGAACGAAGGCACCAGCACGCTGTGCCTGGCCAAGGGCATGAGCTTGCCACCGTCATAGCCAACAATGGCCAAGGTGTGCACACCAGAGGCATTAGCGTGTTCAACTGCCCGAAGCACATTGGGCGAATTGCCACTTCCACTTATGGCCACCAGCAAATCGCCCTCGTCTGCAATGGCCGCCAATTGCCCGGTAAACACGTGATCGTAGGAAATATCGTTGCCGTAAGCGGTGATCAGCCCAACGTTGTCGCACAGGGAAATGCCCCGAAATTTCTTGCCGGTGGCCAAGTTGGCCATCTTGTTCCAGTCGGTGATGTAGTGGGATGCCGTTGAAGCGCTCCCCCCGTTCCCGCAGGTGATGATTTTCTTTCCGGCGAGGAATTTCTGTTTGATCAGGTCGATACCACCTTGGAATGCGCCGTGATCCAGTTTTTGCGACAGCTCTGCGTGAGCCGCAAGGTAGTTTTTGATGCTGAAATCGAGATTGGATGACATCGGGTTCATTCCACAGGTTGGTAGTAGACGATCTGAGCGCCGCCCCGATCGAATCGGAACTTCACTGACCGCAATTCGCCCAGGACTTGGATGATGGACGCATGCGTTGATGGCGGAGCAAAGAACATCATGAAGCCCCCATTTCCCGCTCCGAGCAGCTTGCCACCCTGGGCGCCATGCGCCATGCCCGTCCGGTACCACGCGTTGATCTGAGGGTCGGTGATGCCGCTGACGATCTGCGCCTTCAAACGCCAGTTCTCATCAAGCATGGCACCGAATTCGTCCAGAGAATCGGACTCCAGCTCGGCCTTCATGTCAAAGGCCAACTGCACCATCCTGCGCATCAGGATCTTCTGGTCCCGGCCGACCAGGGCTTTCGATTGTTCGGCAAGGATGACTGACGCACTCCGGGTCCGCCCTGTGTAGAAAATCAGGGTCGACTCTTCCAGGGTGCGAAGCAGGCTGGGCTTGCAAATCACCGGATCGACCGACACCGACTCGTCCGAGTGAAAGCGGATCAGGTTCAGGCCGCCATAGGCGGCCGCATACTGATCCTGCTTTCCAATGGGTTCGCCGCAGCGCACGATCTCGATCTCGCAGGCCTGCCTTGCAAGCGTTTCCTTCGAGACAAAGCTGTTTTTATAGGCATACAAAGCATTCAACAGGCCCACCGTGTAGGTGCTGGAAGAACCCAGGCCGGATCCCTTGGACGGGATATCGGCCGTGGAGGCAATTTCAATGCCCCCTTTAATCTCGAGCAAACCCAATGCCTCACGCACCAGTGGATGTTCGATCTGCGAAGGCACATCGACTTCCTCGGTTCGACTGTAGTTCAGGCGAATTCGATTGTCGAACTTACGGTTCACCGAGATGTACATGTACTTGTCGATCGAGGTCGACAACACCGCGCCCAACTCCTCGCGGTAAAAAGCAGGCAAATCGCTCCCACCCCCGACGTAACTCATCCTGAGCGGTGTTTTACTTACTATCATGCCGGCGCTCTTATAGATTGATCATGTATTTGGCATGGGATGCAGCCTCCTGCACCTGGGCCACTTCGTCCTGCTCACGGGAGGCGATGCGCTTCGCGATGTCCTCGTCCTGCTCGCCTCGCCATTGGTATTCCCAGTGGACACGTCGCTGCCGAACATCCCGGGCCGTGTCCAGATGGATGCTGGATTCTGTCAGCCTCCGCAACTCCGGGTCGAGCAAGGCTGGGACACCTTCAACGATCAGAAGGTCCTCGGGGCCAATGGAAAGCAGGCGGCTTGACACTTGGGTCGATGTCTTTCGATCCCAGACGGGCAGATTCAGCGTGGCGCGCCCGGCCGTACCCAACAAGGGCAGGAGACTTTCCAGGGCAAGGGCCATGTCATAGCGGCCCAGAACCCCCGTACCCTCAAGGCGTAGGCCTGCAGGCTTCAACCAGGCATCCAGCGGGATGATGTGCGGGGTTCGACCCGTGGCTTGCATCAGCTCTTTCAGTACCTGGGCCGCCATTGATTTGCCGACACGGGACGGCCCGCCCAGCAGCATCAGTCGCATGCTGCCGTTGTCGGCGACGATGGGCATGAGCTTGCGCGTCAACTGGCCATGCCCATTGAGGATCCAGTCGACCGCGGTAGGCAGGTCGTCGCACACATAGTCCGCCTGAACCGGGTGTTTGTGGTCACGCCCGGCATGGCCCGTTCTCAGCAAGATGGTGCGCACACCAGCTCGCTGCCCCGCAAGGATGTCGCCCGTGGTGTCGCCCACCATCCACGATTGCCGGCGATCAATCTCCAACTCCTTGACGGCCTGGTCAAGCAGACCGGGCGCAGGTTTGCGGCAGTCACAGACCATCTTCAGTTCAGGCACTTCACCAGGAAAGCCTTGATCTGGGTGGTGCGGGCAAAGGTACAGGCGGTCAAGGTAAGCGTGCCCATTTCCCAGCAATTGATCCAGGCGGGCATGGATCAATTGCATGCCCTCCCATGTCACGTCTCCGCGGGCAAGCACCGGCTGATTGGTGACGCTAACGGCCAACACGCCAGCCCGGTTGAGCCTGTGCACGGCTTCACACACGCCTGGCAACAAGACCAACTGGTCGGCGCTGGCCAGGTAATTGACCTCTTCATTCAATGTGCCATCTCGGTCCAGGAACACGGCCAGACGGCGGTTTCGCGCCGACAGTCGCTCGGGCACACCGCGGATCAGATCGCCTTCGACCTTGTCGAGGCGCGCGGGGGTGCCCATGTCCTTGATGTACTCCGGCGTGATGTAGGCATTGAGCGCCAAGCCCCGCGACAGCATCGCCTTGAACGTGTCCTTCGCCAGATCGTGCTTGCCCTGGGCAGGAATCAAGTCGACGAGGTGCGCTTTGCGCAGCACGTACAAGGCTGCATTCACCAAGTTGGGGTAGCAAGACGCCTCTGGATGCGGGTAGGGACGGATCGCAGCAATGGTGCCATCGCCGACGATCTCGACCAGATCGGAATCATGCGGGTGATCGTTGGGATGCAGCAGCAGGGTGCCTGCGGCATCGCTCGCCACGGCTGATCGCCACATCTTTCCCAGGTCGATGTCGGCATAGGTGTCCGCGTACAACACCAGGAACTGCTCGTCCAGGTGGTCCAGCGCATCCCTCAGCGCACCCGCGGTGCCCCGGGCATCGGTTTCGATGACATAGGTCAACTCGACGCCCCAGGGCGCACCATCACCAAAGTACGCCTGGATGGCATCCGACTGATGATGAAGCAACAATGCGATGTGGCTGAATCCATGTGCCTTGCACAAGGAAATCTGATGTTCAAGCACAGGCTTGCCCAGGACGGGCACCATGGGCTTTGGCAGGCCGCCGCTACGCGCGCTCAGCCTTGTGCCCATTCCACCGGCCAGGATGGCAACTTGGTTACTCATTGATTGGATCTCACACCTGCTTTTGTCTTGCCTGTCATCCACGCCGCAGCAGCAAGCGCTTGAACACCGACTCCTGCGCCGGTGCCGGCAGCAAGCTCCAGCATCCGATGACTGCAATGCCGATCGACCGGCGAACCAACATCTGCGCCGAGAAATTCTTGGTGCGCGCCTTCAGGTTGAACCGCCAGTGCTGACTCTGGCGCCTTGTGCGCTGCTGACGGTAACGTACCACCGTCAAAGGAAGGTTGGCAAACCGGACCTTCCGATTCAGCAGCCGCAACCAGAGGTCCAGGTCTTCGGCGAACCGAAAGCTTGGATCGTAGCCTCCGGCTTCCAGCACCAGCCGCCGCCTGTAGATCACGGTGGGATGCGCCAAGGGGGTGGTGAACTGCAACTTGCGGGCGATGACGTCATGCTCGACCGGGTAGTCGCGGAAGGCCAGGTTTTTGCCGGCTTCGTCGATGATTTCAAGCCCGCCACCCAGCACATCCACCTCGGGGTGCTCAGCCAGAAAGGCCATTTGCAAGGCGATGCGCTCGGGCAGGCACACGTCGTCCGAATCGAACCTCGCCACCCAATCGGCACGGGCCATGCCAAGGGCAAGGTTCAGGCTTGCGGCTAACCCAAGGCGCTCTTTCGGTTTCACGTAGATGAACCGCGGATCTTCATTGCAAAGGCGTTCACAGGCCTGCGCCCGCGCCGGATCAGTGCTCTCGTCAACCACGATGCACTCGAAATCGGTAAAGGTCTGCTTGGCCACACTGCGCAAGCTCTCGCTGATGACTTCAGGCGTTTCATTGAACGAAGGCACGATGAATGAGACACGGGGCTTCATGGTCATTGCTGGCGTTGCAGGGCGACCTCGTCGACCGCGCGTTGAATGGCCTGGACAGAGCCCAGCACGGGCTGCCAGCCGTAGCTTTGCAATTTGGCGGTTGAATAGTTGAACTTCGGCACATCGCCCACCCATCCTTTGTTGCCGGAGCCGAACTGGATGGCTGCCCCGGGCCTGACTCGCGCCACGACCTGCTCCGCAATCCATTTCACCGTCACACCTTGGTCCAGGGGACCGATGTTGACCACTTCGACCTTGGTGGTCAAATCCCGCGCCCGGATCGCGAGCATCGCGGACACCAGATCCGATACATGCAGGTAGGCCTTCTGTTGCGTGCCATCACCCAGGACGTGGAGCACTTCGGGCGAGGCTATCAGTTTGTTGACGAAATCCAGGATCACGCCATGGGTGGCCGGCACGCCCACAACGTTCGGGAAACGAAACAGGCAGGCCTTGCTCAGATGGCTTTCGGCTGCCGCACTGATCAAGGCTTCCGAGGCCAGCTTCATGGCACCGTAATTTGAGATGGGCAGCAGCGGGCCGATGCTCTCGTGCAATTCGGTTTCGCCCAGATCGCCATAGATGGCGGAACTGGACGCGAAGTAGATCACGCCCACCGCATGGGCTTTCATGGCGCGGAGGATTTCCACCGTGGTCAGAAAGGTGTCTTTCAAGTCGACGTCCGCATCTGCGACGCCGGCGGGGATGTCTGAATTTGCGGCGAGGTGCCAGACCTCGATGACCTGACCGAACCTCGCAGCGGTGCTGAAGGCGGCCACCGTCTGTTCGCGAACGGCCAGATCTGCTTGGACAAGATGAAAACGTTCATCTGCACCCACGCCACTCAAATAGTCACGTTGCCCGCGCGAAAAATTATCGACGGCAACGACGACCTTTCCTTCGTCAAGCAAACGACCACACAGGGTGGCCCCGATGAAGCCAGCGCCACCGGCCACGACAGAAACAGAATGAGAAGAAGGTGTCATACAAATTACTTATCGGGTATCAGATTTCTTGGTGGCCACAACGTGATACCCCATACACAAGGTATTTGTGGAGACGAATGTCTTTTTCTTGAACATGAACCAAAGCAGCGCAGGCGCCAATAAAACAGCAGCAAAAATGGAATGTGTTTTCATCGTGCGGGCCAACTCTGCGGCAATCCACGAATAATAATCCCCTACAGGCTCCAGTGAATCAATTTGAAAACCAGATTCTGTGAGAAATTTTTCCAAATATCGATTTGTAAATCCTGAGTAGAAAAAATAAGGATCCATATGCCGCAGACAGTTCGAGGGCAGCGTCAGGATGAGGCGGCCTTTAGGTTTCATCAGCCTAGAGAACTCCCTGATTGTTTCAGTTGGAAAAGGAATGTGCTCAAAAACTTCGGTGCACAGGATGGCATCAAAAGTCTGATCACGCTCGCTGATATTCCAAATATCACCTATGTAATCAAGTTTTCCATATTTGTAGCCATCTTTGCCCCCCAATTCGGATGCAAAACCTTTGCTGATGTCTGACGTGTACTGGCCAAAGTCCTGCGCCCGGTAATCCAGATGCCCGCAAAACTCACGATACTGCTGACTCCCACAGCCGGCGTCCAGAAGCAAGGTGGCCGCAGGAAGCGATTCCAACTGATGTTGGACAAACGAACGCCTAAATGGTTCATTGCTTAGTCGATTTTTAAGCCATTGATACATTTTTATCCAACATAATTTTTTATTGAAATCTAGTTCAAATACAAATCTGATAAGGTGGTCAAAATGGCCCAGAATGAAGCGCCCAATGCAGGCACCGTCATGAAAAACAAAACCCAACTGGGCGAGCGAATGGCCCACAATGCAAATACTACCACCACCACCGCCGGCGCACGATAACGGACATGGAAAATGGCGGTAGATATCGAAATCAGAAAAATGAGTGAAAACCCAAACCAGAGCCGAGACTTATCTCGAAGCGTGAGTTCAAGCTTGCTTCGATATACGCGATATACCCCCACCACCATCACGAACGTGGACATGGAACATGCAAATTGCCAAGTCAACGCCCAAGTTTGAGCCGGCATGTCAGTGAAATCAGCAAGGGAAACCAAAGGAATGGCAAAGAAATAAACCACTGCTTTTAAAACAGCCATGACTGCAATCAACGCAAGCGTCAACAATGTAGGTGAATCACTTCCAAAAGCCAAACTGAAAAAATAGCGCACCGCACTCTTTATTGGCGATTCACTCCCCATATTCTCTTCAAACCACACCAAAAACGTTTGTGCAATCTGATAAGCTTCGGTGAAGCGTTCTTCGAATGGACCTGCGAGTATAGACCATACTACAAAAAATAACGCAACGACTGCTGTCACGACTATTTGATAGCGTGTTTTCATTCGCAGGCAAGGAAAATAAGCTGCCAATACGGCCACGCCGAAGGGAAAGCCAAACCCCGGCCGAGAATATTGCGCTAACGCAATCGCATAGACACTCAACAAAAACGCACTTTTGGTTCGCCCATCAAAAAACGCGGCTTGCCCAGCCAACGCCGCTACGACCGCGACGATGGCCAAGCCTTCCTTGGAAACAGCCCCTAGAAATATTGCCGACTCAGGAATCATTAACGCCCCAAGCAAAGCTAATAGCGTATTTCTGCCTTCCGATTTTCGAATCAATTGCAAGGGCAAAGCCATCAATGCAAGATGCAAAACCATTGCATAAATTGGTAGGACTGATTTTGAAAGCCCGCCAGGATAGGCCCCTAGAAATGGCTGAAGTTCTCGTGCCATTTCACGATCCTCTTCCATGTTGAAAGCATATGTGAATGCATCATAAGAACCAACGATGGATTGACCCGACAAAGTAGGAATCACATAGACAAAAAAAGCATATAAAAAAATCATTGCAACCAATGTCGATATGGTCACAGTCACCCTGTTATTTTGGTAAATCCAACGTAGCAATTTCATTTTGATTTCTTATCTAGTCAATCAAGAATTCAATAGTCCTGCGCTAGCAATTGGAATTTCCCAAGGCAGGAAATAATCCCTTATTTCGTCACGCGTAAATTGAGTCGGACTCCATGTGTGCGATTTTTTTAGATCCAAGGCAGCTGCCCACCATGCAAAGGTACTGTTGCTGATGATGCGTGCAGACGCCGCGCGAAGAGCATCGAAATCGCTTAGTGCGTCAGCGGATGAATCAACAATCCGCACCATGCCTTCAGATAATTCTTCGGATAGTTTTTCTAAAAATCGCTTGGCATATTCCTGATCGTCAGTGATTACCGCAAAACGGTTATATCCCGTTTTTTTTGCCTTTTGAATCGCCGATCTATAATATAAATCGGTCGCCACTTGGTAAGCTGGAAGCTTGAGGAAATCTCCACCCCTTATGTGCACGACACATTCATCGATTTCGACTCTTGAAGAGGCATGAGCCAGGGGCTTAAGTGGACACAGTCTTGCGATTGCATCAGCCATTCTGGCGTCAGTCCAACCTTTTTGAAAGTAACCATCCAAAATCGCGACATTACATCGACTGCCAAACGACAAGTTTTGAATAGATGCGAGATCGCCAATACCAATCCCCATGAGCCAACGCCCCGCTCGCCCTGATTCAATCAGCCAATTCCAGGCTTTTTGCCACGGGGAATCACTTTTCGGCGAACCGAAACTACCGCTCAACAGCCTCAATGAATCCGGTTGCCGTGCAGCAGAATATCGACCCAAAGCTGCAGCATGCGGAATGATGCATGCTTGCCCAGTGGGATCCACCAGCGCCGCCGCGGCCAGCTGGAAAAGTTGGTTGCCAAGCCCCCCTGCGAGGCGAACATGAATCATGGCGAGGTCCGAGAATGGGGTGGCTGATCAGATGACAACTGGACGGCAGGAACTGTTCGAAGGGTGCGCCCGAACTCCACGGCTGCCACGATGCAGAGTTGGGTCGAAGCCAAGGCGGCGAACAAGGCAAAGGTGACATTAAACGCCCAGAGTACCAGGGCTAGCAGCGCGCATCCAACAATTGCGCCTTTTAGCGCGAATGGCCGGGCATCACGGGCGCGCGACAGGAATTGGCTGCGTGTGACCATGTTGGCCAAGCTCACCAATGAATTAAGTCCGACCAAAACCAATGCCACATGGTTCAAACTGCGGATCGCTATGCTCTCCCGCAGCACCGATCCCGCCATGGTCAACATGGCAAGTGTCCCGATCATGGTGATCAACGCAAAATTGGCGACACGAGGGGTATCCAAAGTGGGGCGCTCAATCTCGATGTTGGCAGGAGCATCTTGCGCCATGGCCTTGACAATCGCCCATTGAGCAAGGGCTGGAAGAATGCTGACAAGCAACAGAAACTCGCTAGACAGATTGGGCAATAAGCGGTGAGAGAGACAGTAGCCCAGGTACACAGCGAGTGAAATCAAACCGGGGATGGCGCCAATCAGGATTGCCATGGATGTGGAGACCAAACGTCTGATCACCAAGCCGTAATAGACCATTGAAATGCGGTATGACAACAACGTCGATACCGCCAGGAAGACCCCCAACACGATGATTTCAAGCATGTGAAAGTTCAGTGATGACAGCTTCGCCACTGAAAGACCATATGCAAGCGACTGGATCACGAGCACCAATGCAAGCTGTGCCGACGTCGCTTGAAACTGCCTGCGCTCGGCTCCGGCAGCCAGGCATTCATTCATGAAGAGCTGGAATGGCCCACAGGCACCCGCCCCCAACAAAAGCAGCACCACGGTGGATGTGTTGGCCACACCAAAGTGATGCGCCACAGCAATGCCGAGTGGATTGACCACCCATGACGACAGCAAGGTCAGTAAAAAGAGGCGAAACATGGCGAGGTCAGCGCAGAGGCTCAAATACAAAGGCCTGCGTGCCGCGACGCACCAGGGTATGGGGAGGCACATCGCGATCAAGCGTCACCCCTGCCGCGATCACTGATCCATGGCCTATGGTGATGTTGCCGACCACGACGACACTGGCGCCCAACCAGACATCGTCTTCTATGTGAATGCTTTGCGGGGCAGAACCTCCAGAGAACCGGGGCTGGATTCCCTTGCCGAACCGGTGTCCGCCTGCGGCCAAAGAACAAGACGGCGCAATTAGGACACGATCGCCAATGTGCACGTTGCCCACGATGGATGTGAGCGGGTTGATCTGGCTGAACCGGCCAATGCGAATGCCGTCAGGTCCGGCATTCATGAAAACATGGGCGCCCACTTCGCAAAATCGTCCGAAGGAAACACGGCCATTGACGGTGGAGGACGGATGGCGGAAATACAGGCCATTGCGCCCATGGCGCAGCAATTGAAATGGCAGCAAAAAGCACATGGGCAACAAACGCCCCAGTGTTTTCCACAGACTCTTGGGCTGATGACTGGTGAGCTCGATGCGAGCCTCATCCACGGCGCTATCTCTCACGGTGTGTCTCAAAAATCTCGCCATTGGACGAAGGTATTGGATAGGTGTTCGACCTGGAGCTTGCCACGACGAAGGGAACCTGCTTGGGCTGAGAATTGACAGGCACCTGGCAGCCTGCGTCGCGGTACTTGGCCTGCCGGCACCACAACTCAGGGCGCAGAGGGTGGTCTGATGTGATCACGAGTTGGAATCCATCGCCGTACGATTGTTGCCCCTTGGCCCAGACCTGGGCCACGAATATCGCCGCCTGGGCTACGTTTTTCTCGTAGTCAAACTCAAGAGACGTGCCCTCATCAACACCCGGAGGATGGGGCAGTGGGACATGAGCGAACAAGACCCCGCCCGTAGACCAAAAACTGGATGCCAGAACTGCCGAGGTGACCTGCTCTCTGAAAACCAGCCAGCGAGCAGGAGACATCCACTCACAGGCGCTGTCCGATGAGGCCATGGGCAGGACCCGGGTGAAGGTGCACAGGAGGCTTTTGACGGCCCCCACGCTTGGAACACCAAACCGTTCGCAGCTGCTCCACCCTTGCGCCTCGCAATACGGATGGAAAAACCCGACAACGTGGAAATGTTGAGAAGGTGCGAAAGTCAATTGTCTGAAATCGAATTGCCCGCGGGCATCGCACACAGCACTGGGGCTGCAGACTTTTGCCGTGGGTAGGTGACCGGCCCCCAGCATCTCAGGCAGCACGGTGATGGTGTTGGCACCCACGGCCGCGACCACTGAAGCATCAACCTTGGCCCCTGCAGCTTTCAGCGCCTGGATCAAAGGCTGGGCGGCATTGGCGTTCAATTCATCCAGAACCAGGAACACGGTAGGACGGTTGACAAGGGTGGGCGGCACCTGAACAGTCACTTTCGGCGCAGTGAACTGCACCAGGATCAGCGGCGACAAGGCATAGACCACGCACGCAGCAATCAGGGCCCAGCGGGTGCGCAACCATAGCGCGTCGCCCATGCGAAGCGCCATGAGGGCGGCCACAGCTGCGCTCAACACAATGGCGACGACCTTGTGCGTCACCGTGAGCGTCAGCGGCATGAAAGGCAACTCGCGCAGCGCGGCTTGAAGTACGTAGATGGCCACCATGACCACCGATGCCCGCAGCACCTGCCCCGACCAGGCTCGCGGCACAAGCAGGGCTGCCAAATACAAAGCGCCTGCCAAGCCCACAAACAGCAAAGAGACGGCCCCAGCAACCGCCGTGGGAGCATGGGCCGAATGGTAGAGCGAGCTCAAAATCCAATCGACGCGAGAAAGAACCACCAGCAGCGCAATGAAACATGCTTCTGCAAACAGATGCCATCGGCTACCTGGCGATTCAGTTCGATTCATGCTTTTCCATCAATGCGAGCCAACGCCCTGCCCCTTCAACCTGAACCTCTTCGATTAGGCGAAAGTGCTGGGCGAATGCGGCCCTCTGGGCATCCAGCGAGAAAGCATCAGCGTCGTCGCGATCGCGGTTGGCCAGCAGTTCAGCGACCATCGGGTCCCGAGGTTCCAGCATCTCGACAATCAGGAAGCGCTTCGTGCAGCGCGCCATCAAGGTGGCGACTTCGGGCAAGGGGATGCCGCGCCCAATGGCCATGTGATGGATGAGCGCCAGGGCCATGACCAGCGTTGCGCGGCTGTGGATGCGCTCGACCAGCCCGCTGTATTCGCCACCCAGCCAGCCTCGCCCGGCGCTCAGGTCATCGAGCACCGCACAGGCCGTGTAGATCTTGGACTGAGCCTGGAGGCCACGCCGCAAGCCTTCCACCGAGGATGCATCGGCATCGACCGCGATGACACCGTCGGCAAGCTCGGCAGCCAGCAAGGAGAACTCACCCTGGTTGCATCCCAGATCTGCCACCCAACTCGGAGAGATCTGCTGCAACCACCGCGCCACGGTGCCGCGCTTGTGCGTGATCGCACTTTGGGTGTAGTGCGCGCGCGTGGTTTCGTAATCGACCCAGACGGATGCCTGCACCGGCCGATCCAGGCCGGCCAGCTGCCAGCGCAAGAACTGGAAAACCCCTTTGTGAAGCGATGGGCTGCCCTTGGGAAACGATGCCATGGCCCCTGAAGAGCGCCGGGAGGTCCGCTCAGTGCCCTGCAAAAAGGCCAAACCGATACGATGCCCAAAGCGACGCCAGCCCAATTGGGCACTCGCCTGCTGAAGGCTCAGGCCATCCAGGTTCGCCTTGAAGACATCGGCGGCTTCCTGGCCCGCATGCCGTGCCACAGCCAGGGGAAACAGGAAGTGTCTCGCGAATTGCCCGTAAGCCCACCACTCGCGCCGTCCGATGGGCTGGAAGGAAAAGTGGTCGCAGAACTCGGCTTGCGCGCCGGCAAAGATCACATTGAAGGCGGAGGCATCCTTGAGCTCGTGCCCCTGCTGCAAAGCCTCTTCGGCCACATCGAGCGTGGCCGATGCGGCCGCCAGGAACTGCCCATGCGTCCATTCCCACGGATAGCTGACGAAGGGCAACTTGCGCGCATGCAGCAAGGTCCGCGATTCAAACTCGAACGGCGTCAGCCGCCCTTGCGCCACGAGCGCACGGGCAATACACGAATCGAGGAAATGAGGCTCCGGCAAAGGCGCGTAGGCGTGCCTTGAAACAGAATCCTGGGTGACCTGCACGAAGCCAGCGGGGTCCCTCATTTCTTCTTGAAGCGGGCAATCAGGGCCTTGATGGCCGTGATGGGGTTGCGCACGAACACCACCACCGCACCAATCAATGCCAGCAGGCCCTGGATCATCAGCATGCCGGAACCCGGGTCTACATAGGCATGAGCTGCCAAGGGGCAGGCAAACAGGATGATGGCAAGCCGGAGCGATCGGGAACGCATCATGAGGAAACTCCAACTAGGCCAGATCAGGCCGGCGGGCAAGGTCGCGCCCCGAACTGCGAAAAGCTTCCCTGGCCAGGACAAAAATCAGGGTCAGGAAGCCCGCGATCAGCGCCGTCACGGCAGCGATCAAGGCCTTCCTGGGTTTGCTCTTGCGTTCAGGGGGCTGCGCTGCATCGACCACTTGAACGTTCGCGCCTTCCTTTGATTCATCGACCTTGGCCAATTCGAATTGCCGGGCAAACAGCTCGAAAAGGTTTTCTTGGTACTTCACCTCGCGGTACCTGGCCACATAGTCGGCGTCGCCGCTTTCCGGTTGCTCGCTTGACTGGGCCGTTTTGGCGCCTTGCGCCTTGAGCGCCAGCAGTTCGGTTTGCGCTTGTTTGAAGGCCGGTGCGGACTCGGTCAGATAGTCACGCATGCTGGCCAGCTTAACTTCCTGTGCAGTGATCTGGGCTTGCAATTGAGCCAGGGCGGCCACGGCGGCTGCAGGACTGGACTTCAGGGCCGAAGCATTCATGCCGGAGGTCTTGAGGTCCAATTCCGCCTTGCTCAGATTGCCCTTGGTCTGTTGCAGTTGTTTTTCAAAGAACACCCTGCGCTGCTGGGCTTCGGTGATCGCCAGACGCGAAAGCAATCGGCCCAGTTCCTCGACATGCGCATTGGCAAGTTGTGCAGCGAAAGCGGGCTCCTTGTCGTCGACCTCGATGGTGATTAAGCCATCCTTGCCGCTGCTGATGCGGGTCTTGCCGCCCAACACCAGGACCGCGTCCCCCTTCAGCTCTACCTCGTAGCGGGCCTGTAGCTGAAAACGCTTGACCAGCGCGTCCTGCACGCTTCGGCTTTTCAGGAAGGCGATGTACTGGTCCGCCGGGTTTTTCAAGCCTGAAGCAGCCGCGCCCGCAAAGCCGCCCAGTGCCCCCAGGTTCTGCAACATGGCGGCGGCGCTGCTTTGCTGCTGTTGTGGTGGCAGGAACTTCGTCGTCGCGGTGAAAGTTGGCTTGATGAAGAAGGTGATGCCCAGTGCCAGCAGGCCCGCCACGATGGGGGCCGCGATCAGCAAGCGCCAGTGAGACGCTGCGGTCTCGATCAAATCCATCAAACTGAACTCGACCGCATCGTCGTGGTGGTCTTCTCGTGCGTTCTGATTCATGTCCGACCTCATTCGCGCAAGGTCTTGATGGCCGCCGCGCCAAGGCTGAACTGATAGATGATCTGGGTGACGTCCTTCGCATTGCGGGTGAACACACTCCAGCCACTTTCATGGTCCGTCTTCTCCGGCAACACAATCAAATCTCCCGCCAGTACCTTGGTGCTCGTGATTCGATTGAACCAATGGTCGGCATCCGACAAAACACTGCCATCGGCCCTAATGATGAACAACTCATCCTTGTCAGCCCCACTGGTCAAACCAGCCAAGTCCAGATAATTTTGAACCGTTCGCCCCGGCTGCCAGATCAATGAAGACTCCGTGTTGACCGATCCCAGCACATGGACAAAGTCAGGCCGGGCAGGCACAACCAGTCGATCCTGGTTTTCAAGCTTCAACACTGGCAACGCATCTGCAGTGGATTGATCATCCGCCAACCCGAGCATGATCCGCCCCGTCGGCTTGAGGTTGCGCAAACGATCCAACGCCTGCTTTTGAGCCTGCGCCTCGGCTTGCACACGCAACTGCGCCACCGCATCGCCACTCACACTCGACAAACTGGCCGCCGATGTACTGAGCTTGGTCTGGCTTTGCGCCTCCAAGCGCCGCACCAGGCGCTCTAAGTTCTCCGCCTGCGTCTTGCGCACT
>NZ_JACMNS010000115.1 GCF_014378415.1 Aquabacterium sp. | reverse complement strand
GCCTGGCTGGCGCCCATGTTCGACGTGGTGACCACGGACATCTACCGCTACACGCGCTATGAGAGCGGGCCGGAGCTGGAAGACCGCACGCTGGCCCTCAAGCTCTTTGCCGGCACGCACCACACCAAGGCCTGTCCGACCACGCAGGAGCTGATCAGCTTTGGCCGCAAGGTGTGCGAGGTGCGCCAACGCGCCGAGGTGCTGCAGCGCATCGCCCATGCCACCCCCTCACGACATGATGACCTGCAGGCTGCGCTCATACAACGCGGTCAGGCCTTCAAACACGTCCAGCAGCACTTCGCTGGCCCGGCTGATGGCCACGCGGCTTTCCGACTTGTCCAGAAAGCGCAGGCCCGACAGCAGCCGGGTCCATTCTTCGCGGGCAGCCTTGAGGGCATCGCGGATCTCGGGGCTGGACAGCGGGGCCAGCTCCAGCTCCAGCAAGGCGGCTTCGAATTCGGATTTCAGCTGCGCGAAGCCCTCCCGGCGTGCGTTGTCGTCCAGCATCTCGGCCAGCAGGGCGTCTTTGGCCAGGCGCTGCGCGAGCATGCGTTGGCGGCCGCACAGGTTGACCACGTTCAAGGCGCGTCGGCCCGAGGCGGTTTCCAGTTCGCTCACCAGGGCTTCGGCCTGCATCAACAGGGCGTTGGCCTTGTCGTCGGCTTGCTTCAGCACGGCCGCCGATTTGCGTTGCGCCAGGGTGGTTTGCAAGACCGACCAGGCGGCTTGCGCTCTGGCCACGGCATCGGGCAAGGCCTGGCCCTGGGCGCCCAGTTGCGGCAGGGTCGACAAGAAATCCAGGTTGGCCTGAGCGCGTTGCTCGGAGTCTTCTTGCAATTTGCGGGCGCGGTGCGCATCCACGCCGGCCAAGCGCTGTGCCGCCAGTTTGACCAGGCGTTGCGACAGCATGCGCAACTGGCCCGCGCGGTTCAGGGCCTCGGCCCAAGCGGCGGCTTCAATCACCGAGCGGGACACGTCGCCAATCTTCAACTTGGCGTGCATGGCGGCGCCACGCAGCAGCTTGAAGGCTTCGTCTTCGTCCAGCCCGCGCGCCTGTGCAATGACGCCTTTGGCGCGGTCCAGGTATTTGCGGTCGCTCAGTTGCCCCTGCACCTGCCCCAAGGCTTGCACCAGTGCCGCATGGCGTTGCCAGCGCTGGCCATCCAGGGCCAGCCCAGTGGCCAAGGCCGGCGCTGACAGGCCAGCGTCGGGCCACCAGCCGGTCAGGCCCAGGTCCAGCAACTGGGCCAACTCGTCCTGGCCGGGGTTGGCGCCCACCCAAGTCACCGCGCAGGGGGGCGTGCCGTTCCAGGCGCCGATCGCATCGGCCACCACCGAGGCGGCTGGCCCCAGCAGCACGACCTGATTCGGTGCGTGCGCATTAAATTGATGCACCAATTGATGGCAATCGCCACCGTCCAGCACCTTCCAGGCGGGCCCCAGTGTGCCTTCTTGAAGCAGTGCATGCGCTGGTGTCGGGGCGACGCCAGGCGATGACATCACCAGCAAGGTGAGGCTCATGGGCGGTGCTTTCGCATTGAAAACCACATGGTTGGTGCTCGGTGAAGGGTTTGAAAAGTCTGACATTCTGGGGCGCGACGGCACCTTGGCGCGCATATTGCATGGATTTTCCCGTGGTGCAACGAGGCACCGCAGCAAAGCTTGAAGCCTGCCACTGCGGCAGCCCACCTCAAGCACCATCGCCCGGGCCAAATCTGGTCAGCGGGCTGTTTCCATTTTCTCCTGCCTTTCCAGGTGCACTTCAAAGCATCCGGCGAGGTTTTGTTCGCCTATTTTTTGCACCGCTCATTGCCATGTCCAATTTCAGAACATTTCTAAGAAGCGGCCACAGCCCGACCCTGTTCGCGGCCTTCCTGTACTTCTCGTTCTCGTGTTGCATCTGGGTGCTCAACGGCGCCATGGCGCCTTTCATCAGCGAGACCTTCAACCTGACACCGGCCCAGAAGGGCCTGATGCTGTCGATCCCCATCCTCGCGGGCGCGGTCATGCGTTTTCCGCTGGGCCTTTTGTCGCAGTACATCGGGCGCAAGAACGCCACGCTGGTTGAAATGGGCATGATCGCTCTGGCCATGCTGTACGGCGTGTTCATGGTGCACGAGTTCTCTGATCTGTTGAAGATGGGCGTGCTGCTGGGCATCGCCGGTGCGAGCTTTGGCGTGGCCTTGTCGCTGGGCTCGGGCTGGTTCCCGCCGCAGCACAAGGGGCTGGCCATGGGCCTGGTTGGGGCTGGCAATGTGGGCACGGCGGTGTCGGTGCTGGTGGCGCCACCCTTGGCCCAGTGGCTGGGCTGGCAAGCGGTGTATGGCGTGGCCGCCGTGGCCATCCTGGTGCCCATGGTGGTGATGGTGTTGTTTGCAAAAGAGCCGCCCGATGTGGACAAGCACGCCGGTTTTCGCGAGCACATCGCCTGCCTGTTTGAGAAAGACGGCTGGGTTTTCAGCCTGATCTATGGCGTGACCTTTGGCGGCTTCATCGGCCTGATCACCTTCCTGCCCACGTATTACTACGATCAGTTCGGCGTCAGCAAGGTGCAAGCCGGTCAGCTGACGATGCTGGCGGCCTTCATGGGCGCCTTCGTTCGCGTTCTGGGCGGCTGGATCTCGGACCACTGGGGTGGTTTGAACACGCTGACCATCGTGCTGGTGGTCGTCGCGGTCACCTTGACCTTGGTGGGCCTGTCCTCATCGTCCTTGATCATGACGACGCTGCTGCTCATCACCTGCTTTGCGGCGTTGGGCGCGGGCAATGGCGCTTTGTTCCAACTGGTGCCGTTGCGCTGGCCTTTGAGCACGGCCGTGGCCGGCTCGATGATTGGTGAAATCGGTGCCCTGGGCGGCGGCTTGGTTCCCAATGCGATGGGCCTGTCCAAGCAGTACCTGGGCACCTACCTGTGGGGCTTCGTGCTGTTCTCGGTGTTGGCCGTGATCATGCTGGTGGTGATGCGCATCATGCAGGTTCGCTGGACGCGCACCTGGGCCGAAAAAGGTGGGCGCGCCCGTGCTGCCCCTCCCGCAACCCCGGCGCCACAAGCGCCTGCCGGTCTGCGCCGCGCGGATTGACCCTGGAACAAGAAAGACCATGGCCATGAAGAAGATGAAGTTGGTGATGGTGGGCAACGGCATGGCCGGCGTCCGCACGCTGGAAGAGCTGCTGAAGATTGCCCCGGATCTGTACGAGATCACGGTGTTCGGCGCCGAACCGCATCCCAACTACAACCGCATCATGCTGTCGCCCGTGCTGGCGGGCGAGCAAACGGTGGACGAGATCATCCTCAATCCATTGGCCTGGTATGCCGACCATGGCATCACGCTGCACTTGAACAAGACGGTGGTCAGCATTGACCGCCAAAAGCGCATCGTCACAGCGCAAGACGGCACGCAGGCCGAGTACGACCGCCTGCTGATCGCCACGGGCTCCAACCCTTTCATCCTGCCCGTGCCCGGCAAGGACTTGACCGGCGTGATCGCCTACCGCGACATCGCCGACACGAACACGATGATCGAGACGGCCACCACGCACCAACACGCGGTGGTGATTGGCGGTGGCTTGTTGGGCCTGGAAGCGGCCAACGGTCTGATGCTGCGCGGCATGAGCGTGACCGTGGTGCACATCGCGCCCTGGCTGATGGAGCGCCAGCTGGACGACGTGGCCGCCAAGCTGCTGCAAAAGTCGCTGGAAGACCGTGGCCTGAAATTCATGATCGGCGCGCAGACGCAAGAGTTGGTGGGCAATGCCGACGGGCGCGTGCAATCGGTCAAGTTCAAGGATGGCACCGAGGTGCTGGCCGACCTGGTGGTCATGGCCGCTGGCGTGCGGCCCAACACCGGCCTGGCCGAGAAGATCGGCCTGCATTGCAACCGCGGCATCGTCGTCACCGACACCATGCAGACGGTGACCGACCCGCGTGTGTACTCGGTGGGCGAATGCGCGGCGCACCGGGGCATTGCTTACGGCCTGGTGGCCCCGCTGTTTGACCAGGGCAAGGTGTGCGCCAACCACCTGGCCATGCATGGCATTGGGCGCTACCTGGGCTCGCAGGTGTCCACCAAGCTCAAGGTGACGGGCATTGACCTGTTCTCGGCAGGCGACTTCATGGGCGGCGAGGGTACGGAAGAGATCCTGCTGTCCGACCCGTTCAGTGGTGTCTACAAGAAGCTGGTGCTGCGCGACAACAAGCTGATCGGCGCCTGCCTGTATGGCGACACGGTGGACGGCAGCTACTACTTCAAGCTGATCCGCGAGGGGCAGTGCGTGGCCGGCGTGCGAGATTGGTTGATGTTTGGCGAGGCCAGCGTGGGCCTCCATGAAACCCGCCAGGCCAGCGCCTTGGCGGTGTGACGCCGCGCAAGTTCGCCGGCTGACGTCCGTTTCAGCGCCTTGCTGCTGTCTTTGGGGCAGTTGCGCCTGGGCGACGCCGATCTGACCGAGCAAATGGTGCTCTTGCGCCTGGTGCTCCGCGCCGATGTGTCACCTCGCGAACTGGCCGACCACCTGGCCAAGGATCCGGCGCTGGTGAGCGAGGTGATCCGCATCGCCAAGGAGTGGGATTTCCCCGAGGGTGTGACGCAGGCGGTGGCGGTGTTGCTGCGCTCAGCCGACCAGGTCAGCAAGCGGCATTTGCTGATGTCAGCACAGAGCTGCCCGCTGGAGGGCGACGGGGACGCCGACCCTTATTTTGCCGAACTGGAGCGGGTGTTCGGCGCGGGCCAGGCCCATCACTGAACCGCTGGCTGTGCGCGCCACCAATCCAGCACGCCTTGGCCGGCTGTTTTGCCGGTGGCCATGGTGGCGGTGAGCAGGTAGCCGCCAGTGGGGGCTTCCCAGTCCAGCATCTCGCCAGCGCAGAACACGCCGGGGATGGTGGGCAGCATCTGCTGGGCGGTCAGTGATTCAAAGCGCACACCGCCGGCGGTGCTGATGGCCTCGTCGATGGGGCGGGCCGCGGCCAAGGTCACGGGCAGGGCCTTGAGCAATTGGGCCAGTTGCACCGGGTCGGCCAATTGCGCCGGGGTGAGCACCTCGTGCAACCACGCCATCTTCACGCCCTGGATGCCCAGGCAGCTCTTCAGGTGCGTGGACAGGCTGCGCGGCCCGCGTGGGCGCTTGGTCTCGGTCAGCACTTGCTCGGCCGTGTGCGATGGCAGCAGGTCGAGGTGGACGGTGGCCGAGCCCTGGGCCTCGATGGCATCGCGGATGCGGGCCGAGAAGGCATAGACCAGGCTGCCTTCCAGGCCGGTGAAGGTGAGGACGAACTCGCCTTGCTGGCGGTGCGTGTGGCCTTGGGCATCGGTGAAGCTCATGGCCACCGGCTTGATGGGGTGGCCAGCAAAACGGTCTCGCAGGTGGTCGCTCCAGCCGGTGCGGCCGGGGGCGGTGGGAGCCACGTCGAATCCGCAGTTGGACGGCTTGAGCGGGGCGACGTCGGCACCGCGCGCTTGCAGCCAGGGCACCCAGGCGCCATCGGAGCCCAGGCGGGCCCAACTGGCGCCACCCAGGGCCAGCACGGTTGCGTCGGCTTGGGCGGTGACTTCGCCTTGGGGGGAGGTGAATGTCAGGGCGCCGTCGGACGCCCAGCCTTGCCAGCGGTGGCGCATGTGAAAGCGCACGCCGGCTTCGCGCAGGCGGTGCAGCCAGGCGCGCAGCAAGGGCGCGGCCTTCATGTCTTTGGGGAAAACGCGGTTCGACGTGCCCACGAAGGTGTCGATGCCCAGGGCTTGGGACCAGTCGCGCAGGGCTTGCGGGTTGAAGGCGTTGATCAGCGGTGTGAGCGCGGCTTGGCGTGGTCCGTAACGGCCCAGTAAGTTGTCGAGGGGTTCGGCGTGGGTGAGGTTGAGGCCACCTTTGCCGGCCAGCAAAAACTTGCGGCCCACCGAGGGCATGGCGTCGTAGACGTCAACCTGCGCGCCACCCGCCGCCAGGGTTTCAGCGGCCATCAGGCCGGCTGGGCCGCCCCCAATGACGATGACGTGCGGGGCTTGGGCGGGGGAGGGCGTGGGGGTGGACATGGCGGCAGGCGCGGGGCGGGTGCCCCTGGGATCAGAAAACAGCCGCCGAGTGTCGCACGCCGACCGCTTTCAGGCCATCACAACCACATCCTGGCCCGCCGTGACGCCACTGCCCTCCTTGCAGCGCACCTGCAGCACGGTGCCATCCGACGGGGCCAGCACGGGGAACTCCATCTTCATGGACTCGACCAAGGCCAGCGTCTGCCCTTCGGTCACCACATCGCCTTCGGCCACCAGGACTTTCCAGACGCTGCCGGGCACGGGGCTGGCGACGGCGCGGGCGCCGGGCGGCAAGGCCAGGGCATCGGCCGGTGGGTTGACGTCCAGCTCGCTCAGGCTGCCGTCCTGGCCGCTGGCCTTCCAGCGTTCGCGTTCGGCATCAAAAGACGCTTGCTGTTGGGATTTGAAGGCGGTGATGCTGGGCGCTTCATCGGCCAAAAAACGTTGGTAGTCGGCCAGGCTGAATTGCCCATGCTCGACCTTGAGTTTGAAGCGGCCAGCAGGGAAGTCGCGGCGCAGTTGCAGCAGTTCTGCTTCGCCGACCGGGTAAAAGCGGATCTGGTCAAAGAAGCGCAGCAGCCAGGGCTTGCCGGCTTCGAAGTCCATCGCGCCGCTGCGCTCGTCGCGCCAGCGGTTCCACATCTGGAGGGTGCGGCCCACGAACTGGTAGCCGCCGGGGCCTTCCATGCCGTAGACGCACAGGTAGGCGCCGCCGATGCCCACGGCGTTCTCGGGCGTCCAGGTGCGGGCGGGGTTGTACTTGGTGGTGACCAGGCGGTGGCGCGGGTCCAGCGGTGTGGCCACGGGTGCGCCCAGGTAGACGTCGCCCAGGCCCATGACGAGGTAGCTGGCGTCGAAGACGATGCGCTTCACATCGTCAATGCTGTCCAGGCCGTTGATGCGGCGGATGAACTCGATGTTGCTGGGGCACCAGGGCGCGTCGGCGCGCACCGATTGCATGTACTTGTCGATGGCCAGCTTGGTGGCGCTGTCGTCCCACGACAAGGGCAGCCACACGGTGCGCGTGGGGACCACGATGTCGTCAATGCTGCCGAGTTGTTCATCGGCGCTTTGCAAGGCGGTGAGCAGCTCGGTGCGGGGCAGTACACACGGGTCGAAGTGGATCTGCAGTGAGCGGATGCCGGGGGTCATGTCGATGATGCCGGGCAGCACGTTGGCATCGCGGCGCGCTTGCAGCCAGGCCATCAACGCGTGCACGCGAAAGCGCAGGGTGAGGTCCAGCACCAGGGGGCCAAACTCGATCAGCAGGTAGCGGTCGCCGGCCTGGCGGATGCACAGGGCGGGTTGCTCGCCTTGCAGGGTGGTTTGGGCAGCGCGTTGGTGGACGATGGGCGACAGGGTGCTGGCGACCTCATCAGCGGGCACGCCTGCTGGCAGCGATGGCAGTGAGCCGTTGCCGGCCAACCAGGCTTCTTGCGCCTTGAGCAAAGCTTGGGCTTGTTCGGCGCTCAGGGCCTGGAAGCGGATGGTGTCGCCAGGCTTGAGCTGGCCCAGCTTCCAGCGCTCGGCGGCCACAACCACGGCGGGGCAGACGAAGCCGCCCAGGCTGGGGCCATCGGGGCCAAGGATGACGGGCATGTCGCCCGTGAAATCGATGGCGCCAATGGCGTAGGCGTTGTCGTGGATGTTGGAGGGGTGCAGGCCCGCTTCGCCGCCATCGGTGCGTGCCCAGTGGGGCTTGGGGCCGATGAGGCGCACGCCGGTGCGGCTGGAGTTGTAGTGCACCTGCCAGTGGGTGGCGAAGAAGGTGGTGATGTCCTCCAGCGTGAAAAAGTCGGGCGCGCCGTGGGGGCCGTAAAGCACGCCGATGTCCCATTGCCGGACCAGGGTGGGGGCGGGGCCGTTCAATGCGCTTGGGGCTTGGGCCGTGGGGATGTCGGCGTCAACGGGCCACACGTGCAGCAGGTCGCCGGTGCGCAAGGTGCGGCCTGCGTGGCCGCCGAACTGGCCCAAGGTGAAGGTGCTGCGGCTGCCCAGGTACAGGGGCACGTCCAGGCCACCTTGCACGGCCAGGTAGCTGCGCGTGCCTGGCAGGCCTTGAGGCACGGCGCCTAGCTTCAGCGTCTGGCCTGCGCGGGCCTTCACGGCCTGGTTCATGGGCAAGGCGATGCCGTCGAGCGTGGCGGCCATGGGTGCACCGCTGAGCGCGATCACCAGGTCATCGTGGAAGCGCAGGGTCGGGCCGGACAGCGTGCATTCCAACGCGGCAGCATCGGGTGGGTTGCCAACCCGTTGATTGGCCAAGCGCAGGTGCAGGTCGTCCATCGGGCCGGAAGGCGGCACGCCCACGTCCCAATGACCTTGGCGGCCGGGCCAGTCTTGCACGGTGGTCTGCACGCCGGGTTCCAGCACTTCAAACGCGTGTGGGTGCCAGGCCAGTTGCGACAAGGTCTGGGTGATGACCTGGCCTTGCGCGAAAACCTCGGAGGCGGTGACGGCGCGCAGGTAGCGCAGGTTGGTTTCGATGCCGGCCAGGCGGGTATCTAGCAGGGCTTGCTGCAGCTTGGCCACGGCCTGCTCGCGCGTGTCGGCGGTGACGATCAGCTTGCCGATCATCGGGTCGTAGTGCGGGGGCACGTCGGTGCCGGTGTCCACCCAGGTGTCCACGCGCACATCGGTGGGGAAGACCACTTCGGTTAAGACGCCCGCGCTGGGCTGGAAATTGCGCGAGGGGTCTTCAGCATAAAGGCGCACCTGGATCGACGCGCCCTTGGGCTCGGGCGCGTGCAAGTTGAGTTGGTCGCCGCGCGCCAGGCCCACCATCCATTCCACCAGGTCGACGCCGGTGACCTGCTCGGTCACGCCATGCTCCACCTGCAGGCGGGTATTCACTTCGAGGAAGTAGAAGGCGCCCGTGTCCGCATCGAGCACGTATTCCACCGTGCCGGCGGAGCGGTAGTTCACGGCCTGCCCCAGGCGAACAGCGGCCTTCAACAGTGCGTCACGCGTTTCGGGCTTCAGGTTGGGCGCGGGTGTCTCTTCGATGACCTTCTGGTGGCGGCGCTGGGCCGAGCAATCGCGTTCGCCCAAGGCCACCACGTGGCCACGTCCATCGCCGAACAATTGCACTTCGATGTGCCTGGCGTGTTCGACAAATTTTTCCACGAAGAGGCCAGCGTCTTTGAAGTTGCTGCGGGCCAGGCGTTCGACGGCCTCGTAGGCGGCGTCCAGCTCAGCCTCGTTGCGCACCAGGCGCATGCCGATGCCGCCGCCACCGGCCGTGCTTTTCAGCATCACGGGGTAGCCGATGCGTTGGGCCTGAACGCGGGCATCGGCTGCATCGTTGAGCAAGTCGCTGCCCGGCAGCAAAGGCACATCGTGCTGCTGCGCCAAAGCGCGCGCGGTGTGCTTCAAACCAAAAGCGCGCATCTGCCCGCCGGTGGGGCCGATGAAGGCGATCCCCGCTTGCTCGCAGGCGTCGGCGAAGCCGGGGTTCTCTGACAGGAAGCCGTAGCCGGGGTGGATGGCGCCCGCGCCGGTTTCGCGGGCGGCGGCCAGGATGCGGTCCACATCGAGGTAGCTCTGCGCGGCGGGCGCCGGGCCGATGCAAACGCTGGCATCGGCCATGGCCACGTGGCGCGCGTCGGCGTCGGCCTCAGAGTACACGGCCACAGAGCGCAGGCCCATTTTGCGCAGGGTGCGGATGATGCGGCAGGCGATGGCGCCGCGGTTGGCGATCAGGACGGTGTCGAACATGGTGTGGTTAGTCCCAGATCAAAAATTGCGCGGGGGTGGGGTTGTAGGCGTTGCACGGGTTGTTGAGCTGGGGGCAGTTGGACACCAGCATCAGGATGTCCATCTCGGCGCGCAGCTCCACATATTTGCCGGGGCCCGACACGCCGTCTTCGAACTTCAGGCCGCCATCAGGCGTGACCGGCACGTTCATGAAGAAGTTGACGTTGGGCACCAAATCGCGCTTGCCCAGCCCGATGTCGGCGTGTTGCAAGGCGATCAGGTAGTTGTCGCGGCAGCTGTGCATGAACTTCTTTTGCAAGGCGTAGCGCACGGTGTTGCTCTCGGCCGCGCAGGCGCCGCCCAGGGTGTCGTGGCGGCCGCAGGTGTCGGCCACGATGGTGAGCATGGCGCGCGCTTCGCTGCTCATCAGCACGGTGCCCGTGGTCAGGTAGATGCCGCCTTGCGACAGCATGGTGTCGGTGGCGCTGTAGTGCTCGGCCGGGTCTTGCGCGTTGTAGAAGATCACGTCGACGGCCTGGTTGCCTTCCAGGTCGACGATGCGCAAGGTCTGGCCTCGCTTGATCTCCAGCAGGTAAGGCTCGCCCGAGGGCAGCTTGTGATTCAGCACGGCGCGCTCGGCTTGCAAGGCGCTTTCCTGAAGGCGGGTGGCGGTCATGGTGTGGGCGTCCTTCAGGTCAGAGGTACAGCATGTCGGCGTTGTGGATGGCGCGCGCGCACTCTGGGCGGAAAGTGCGGCAGAAGTCGTCCTTCAAGGCGGGGCCGCTGCGCCAGGCGGCCAGGCCGATTTTTTTGGGCGCGTAGGCCGTTGACGGGTCAAGCGGGTGCGGCGCGGTCGAGAAGGCGATCAAGGTGTCCATGTCGAAGCGCAGTTGCACGGCGGCGCCAGCTTTGGCGTGGTCAGTTGCGAATTGGAAGCAGCCCTCTTCATCGACGCTGACCTTGCTGAAGAAGTTGACCGGCGCGATCAGGTCGCGGCGGCTCAGGCCATGCTTGCCAATCTCGATCAACAAGCCATCTTTGCCGCTGCGGTACATGGCGTTTCGGTGCGTGTCAAAGCTGCGCTCGCCGTATTGCTGCTTCAATCGCTCGGCGTCCAGCAGGCCGCCCATGGGGTCGTGCCAGCCGACCGTGTCCAGCGTGATGCTGGCCAGCGAGCGGCCCATGTCGCTCATCAGCACGTGGCCGCGCGTGTAGTGCGCCGTGTGCTGCGCCTTCAGCGAGTCGGGCAGGTTGTAGCGCTCCAATTTCTCGCGGCTTGAGTACAACACCATGCTGAGGTTGGCGCCGTCTTCCAGTGCCACCATGCGCAGGCTGCTGCCGCGCGGCATCACATAAGACCAGTGGCCGCCACCGGGCACGATCTCGGACCACATCACCTGGTCTTCAGGCAAGTCGGGTGCGAAGCGCTTCCACAGCGCTGGCACGTCCACGGGGTCGGCCACGCAGGGGTTGGGCGGGATCTCGGTGAAGCTTTCCATGTTTTTCAAGGCTCCTCTTTCTTGAATCAATGCGGTCATCAATGTGAAGATGAAGACGCGCCCGAGGCCACGTTCTGCGCCGACTTGCACAATTGGTCCAACAGTTCAAAGTCGGTCTTCATGCCCGAGGTCTCGCGGATGCGGTCCAGCAGCAATCGCTTGAGCTGCAAAAACTCAGGCGACAGCTTCATGGCCTGATCGCGGATCAAAGGCAACGGCACCGCGTGGATCGAGTCGATGCGGCCCGGGCGCGGTGCCATCAGCACCACGCGGTGGCCCAGGTACATGGCCTCTTCCACGTCGTGCGTGACGAAGACGATGGTGGTGCGCTCCAGCTTGTGCACGTGCATGATCAGGTCGTGCATGACCTCGCGCGTTTGCGCGTCCAGCGCCCCAAAGGGCTCGTCCATCAGGATGATCGGCGGCTTGCTCATCAGGGCGCGCGCAATGGCCACGCGCTGCTGCATGCCACCCGACAACTCGCTCGGGTAGGCCTTGGCCACGTGCGTCAGGCCCATCAGGCGCAAGAGCGCATCGGCGCGGCCCGCAGCGTTCTCCACATCGCTGCTGGTGCGGCCATCCGTGTGCGTCTTGAGCTGACGGCAGAACTTGATGTTGTCCTGCACCGTCAGCCACGGATACAGGCTGTAGTGCTGAAAGACCATGGCGCGGTCCGGCCCGGGCCCGTGGATGGGCTGGCCGTTCACACGCACGGCACCCTGGCTGTGCGTTTCCAGCCCGGCAATGGTGCGCAGCAGGGTGGATTTGCCACAGCCCGAGGCGCCCACCAGGGTCACGAACTCATTGGGGGCGATGTGCAGGTTGATGTCCTGCAGCGCAGAGTTCAAAGCCCCGGGGTAGGTCTTGTAAAGGCCCTGGCATTCGATGCCCACGGACAAGGGAGGCGGGAAGGTGCTCATGCGTTCAACCTCTGACGTGCAGCCACGGGAAAGCCTTGCGGTGCGCGAGGCGGAACATCTGGTCGATCAGCAGGCCGATCAGGCCGATCAGCAAGATGCCGGCGAAGATCTTGTCGGTCTGCAAGAAGCGCTGCGCCTTCAAGATCGCATAGCCCAGGCCCGAATTGGCGGCCACCAGTTCGGCCACCACCAGGTAGGTCCAGGCCCAACCCATGGTGATGCGCAGGGTGTCGAGCAAGGCGGGTTTGACTGAAGGCACGATCACCTTCTCCAGGATCTCGATCCGCGTGGCGCCCATGGTTTGTGCGGCTTCAATCTGCGGCAGGGGAACGCGGCGAACATCCTCGGCCACCATCAGCACCATCTGGAAGAAAGTGCCAATGAAGATGATGGCGATCTTGGCGCTTTCATCGATGCCCACCCACACCATCACCAGTGGCACGAAGGCCACGGCGGGCATGTAGCGCACAAAGTCCATCAGGGGCTCCAGCAGGGCCTGCACCGAACGCCAGGTGCCGATGAACAAGCCCAGCGGGATGGCGAACAGCGCTGACAAGGCCCAGCCCACCACCACGCGCATCACGCTGATGCCCATGTCGCTCATCAACCCGTCGGCCCACCAGGCCTTGGCGCGGTCCAACACCAAACCGGGGCCGGGCAGGAAGACCGGGTCCAGCGTGCCCATGGCGGCCAGCAGGGCCCACAGCAGCAGCGGCACGATCAGGCCGACGCCGGCCAGGCTCCAGTACACGGACGAGGGGATGGCCTGGCGGATGGCCCACAGGCCAGGCGACCGGGGCACTTGCGCCGTGGTGTCGGGCAAGGGTGCTGGCAGCGCCTCAATCGCGGCGACCGCAACCAAGGCGCTGAGCACTGAACTCTGGTGAGATGGCAAGACTTGGCGCATGGGTGGCTCCAGGGTGGGACAAAGACGCGACGAGCGAACACTTCAGCAATCGAAGCGAATCTCCCGGGCTTTTGTCCCGCCGTGGAGCCTGCGTTGGTGAATGTGCCAACTCAGGCCGATGGCTCTCGGACCAGGCATTTGATTTGCACCAAACCGGAACCCTAGCCACCATTTCGAGTCAACGACTGAAGACGTCGCTTCTCTCTTTCAATGACTATGCAAGCTTGATGCCAGCACAATTGCACCGGTTTGGTGAAGCCTTCACAATCACGGATTCCTGTTCACCTTGGCGAAAGGCCGTGTCATGAGTCAACTGTTTCAACCCTGGCAGATCGGGTCGCTGCGCCTTTCCAACCGCATCGTCATCGCGCCCATGTGCCAGTACTCGGCCACGGACGGCACGGCGGGCGACTGGCACCTCATCCACCTGGGGCACCTGGCTTTGTCGGGTGCGGGCTTGTTGATCATCGAGGCGACTGGCGTGTCGCCGCAGGCGCGCATCTCACCGCAAGACCTCGGCCTGTATTCAGACGAGAACGAGGCCGGCCTGGCCCGTGTCCTCCAGGCCGTGCGTGCCCATTCGCCCATCGCCATCGGCATCCAGTTGGCGCACGCTGGCCGCAAGGCCTCGACCAAGGTGCCGTGGGAGGGCGGTCAGCAGATCCGCCCTGATGAACCCACAGGCTGGCAAACCGAGGCGCCCTCGGCCGTGCCGCATGCGGACGGCGAGGTCGCGCCCCATGCCCTGGACGCCGCCGGCCTGGGTCGCGTGAAGGACGACTTCGCCAAGTCCGCCCGACGCGCGGCACGCCTGGGCATCGACGGCATCGAAATCCATGCCGCGCATGGCTACCTGCTGCACCAGTTCCTGTCGCCGCTGGCCAATCACCGGCAGGATCAGTACGGCGGCAGCCTGGAGAACCGCATGCGCTTTCCGCTGGAAGTGTTCGAAGCCGTGCGTGCGGCCTTTCCCGCCGACAAACCCGTCTGGGCGCGCATTTCCGCGGTTGACTGGGTGCCAGGCGGCTGGGACATCGAGGGCAGCATTGCCTTCACGCATGCTTTGAAAGCGCTCGGTTGTGCGGCCATCCACGTCAGCTCGGGCGGCGTGTCGCCGGCGCAGGACATCAAGCTGGGGCCTGGCTACCAGGTGCCTCATGCCCAGCGCATCAAGGCCGAAGTGGGCTTGCCCACGATCGCGGTGGGCCTGATCACCGAGCCAGAGCAGGCCGAAGCCATCGTTGCCAGGGGCGAGGCGGACGCCATCGGCTTGGCGCGTGCCATGCTCTACGATCCACGCTGGCCCTGGCATGCCGCTGCCAAGCTGGGCGCGCAGATCACGGCGCCGCCACAGTACCTGCGCTCTCAACCCTCCGCCAGCCGCATCTTCAGGTAGGCTGGCAGGTTTTCGCGCTGCTGCGCTTTGCGCCAGCTTCGACACACAAACAACAAGGATCCCCATGAACAACATTGGCTCAGCCAAGCCCCGCTGGCGAACGGCAATCGCGGTGTTCACCGCCTGCTTTACCGTGTCCGTTTCCACGCCGACCCTGGCCGCGATCGCCATCGCGCCCGCCCCCACGCTGGACAACACCGCTTACGTGGTGATGGACTTCGACTCGGGCCGCATCCTCTCGCAAGTCAATGCCGAACAGGCACTGCCGCCCGCCTCGCTCACCAAGATGATGACCAGCTACATCGTCGAGCAAGCCTTGAAAGCAGGCCGCCTCAAGCCCACCGACATGGTCAGCGTCAGCGAAAACGCCTGGTGCCGTGGCACCAGTGCCGAATCCTGCATGTACCTGCCGGTGCACGGCTCGGCCACGGTGATCGACGTCCTGCGCGGCATCATCGTGCAGTCGGGCAACGACGCCTCCAAGGCGATCGCCGAGCACATGGCCGGCAGCGAAGCCTCGTTCGCGGTCATGATGAACAAGGAAGCCCAGCGCCTGGGCATGAAGAACACCAACTTCTCCAACGCCACCGGCCTGCCTGATCCCCAGCACCGCGCATCCGCGCACGACCTGGCCCTGCTGGCTCGCGCCATCATCCGCGACAGCTCCGACTACTACAAGATTTACTCCGAGAAGGAGTTCAAGTACAACGGCATCAAGCAAGGCAACCGCAATGCGCTGCTGTACACCGACTCGTCGGTCGATGGCTTGAAGACGGGCCACACGGCTGAAGCGGGCTTCTGCCTGACCGCCTCCAGCAAGCGCAACGACATGCGTTTGATCTCAGTGATCATGGGCGCCAAGAGCATGCAAGCCAGAGCCGACCAGACCCGCGCGCTGTTCAACTGGGCTTTTGGTTCGTTTGAAGACGTCAGGCCCGTGGCCGCGAACGTGTCCCTGGCCACGCCCAAGGTGCGTTTTGGCAAGGTGGACCTGGTCAACGTGGGCCTGACCGCGCCCATGGTCGCGACCATTCCGCGCGGCCAGGCGGCCAACGTCAAGACGGACATCCAGATCACC
Organism: Aquabacterium sp.; assembly: GCF_014378415.1. Taxonomy (GTDB): domain Bacteria; phylum Pseudomonadota; class Gammaproteobacteria; order Burkholderiales; family Burkholderiaceae_C; genus Aquabacterium. The sequence goes on along the minus strand of NZ_JACMNS010000115.1, from coordinate 935 downwards.
CCGGGCATCACCGCACCCATTGCCAAGGGCGCGGTGCTGGGCAAGGTGGTGATCTCGCTGGACGGCCTGGCTTACGGCGAGCAAGCCCTGGTGGCGCTGGAGCCGGTTGAACAGGCGGGTTTCTTCAAACGCCTGTGGCAGCGCTTGGCCGAGTTTTTCAGCAGCAAGTAAGGCCGAGTAAGGCCGAAGTAAGGCCGAAGTCGGCGGAGCTCAGCGCTTGACGGTGCTGGCGTCCTGCCCGAACAGGTGCTGGCGCGAATCCTCGTTCACCGAGGGCTTATCGCCCGGGTTCACCTCGGCCGCTCTGGCATAGGCGCGCGCCGTGGCAGGCCGCGCCTTGATGGTCTCGAACCAGCGCTTGACGTGGGGGAAATCGTTCAAGTTTTGCTGCTGGCGCTCGTGCGGCACCACCCAGGGGTAGCTGGCCATGTCGGCGATGGAGTACTGGCCCGCCAGGAACTCGCGGTCGGCCAGGCGCTTGTCCATCACCGCGTACAGACGCGCGGTTTCTTTCACGTAGCGCTTAATCGCATAGGGAAGCTTTTCAGGCGCGTACTGGCTGAAATGGTGGTTCTGCCCGGCCATCGGCCCCAGCCCGCCCATCTGCCAGAACAGCCATTGCAGGGTGTCATTGCGGCCGCGCAGGTCTGGTGCGATGAACTGGCCGGTTTTGTCCGCCAGGTAGAGCAAGATGGCGCCTGATTCGAACAGAGGCAGCGGCTCGCCACCATCCACCGGCGAATGGTCTACGATCGCCGGGATGCGGTTGTTGGGCGCGATGCGCAAAAAATCAGGCGCGAACTGCTCGCCCTCGCCGATGTTGATGGGCTTGATCCGGTAAGGCACTTGCGCCTCTTCCAGGAACAAGGTGATCTTGTGGCCGTTGGGCGTGGTCCAGTAGTACAGGTCGATCATGTCGGGCCTCGTGGTGTTCT